>JAMFSI010000184.1 GCA_026225215.1 Sphingomonas palustris
CTTGGGCTTTCATCCCCGCTCTGCACTATCCGATTACTCAGATCGCACAGGGGAAGTGGCGATAGAACTGGACACTGTTCTAAGTCATTGAGACTACTCCTTTCATGCGACTTGCACGTCGCACCGCCTGCCGGAAGGTCAGCCACGATTGCGACGGCCAGCCATGCTCGATGACCGCACCCCACAGGATCAGGACATTGACCCCGGAATAGGACCGCGCGGTCAGCGCGTTGCGCGGCAATCCGGGGCCGGTCCCACCACTCGCGCCCCATGGCTGGACCCATGGCAGGCGGCCTGCCTCAAGCTCGGTGATGATCCGCGCGGTCACCTCGTCATAGAGATTGACCCGGTTCTCGGTCTGACGATCTTCGCCCGCACCCTTGCGGCGGGCGCTGCGGCTGGCTGGTTTCGGCATGGCCTGTCTCCACGCCACCCCAAAAAGGCACAAAACCTCCCCGCGAAGGCGGGGGTGGGCGGCAAGATGCGACCAAGAGGCCCGGCTCCAGCGGGCGAAGACACCGCCAGGGCGGAACGGAAGTGGAGCACCCCAAGCGCCGAGCGCAGGGGTTGGCTTCGCCCGCGACGGGCCTAGCGGGGAGCGCCGCCTGCACCCGCCGTAACGGGAGAGGCAACAAACAACGCCGCCGCGCGACGCGCGGCGTCATCAGATCACGTCAGCGATCGTTACCTCATGGCCGAGATCCGATGAGGAGCTCGGCGGCGAAGCCGTAGAGCGCGGCCGCGCGGATTCGCGCGGGACGCCTTGGCTAGCCTGGCTCCTCTACCACCGGATTGCGAAGCGCGGTCCCGAAAGCATCGACCGCCAGAGCCAGACCGCTGCCGGTGATCCAGCGCGCCCGGGCGAGATGGCTCTCCCAGCAGCGCCGCGCGGCATCACCATCGATGAGCGGATTCAGACGCAGAATTTCGAGCGAACCGGTCATCCAATCGATGCCCGCGGCGTCGGCATCGAGCAGTTCCGCATAGGTCAGCAGGTTGCGCCGGTCATAGTCCACGACTGTTGCACCCTCGGGGGCGATGCGCTCGAGCATGGTGAACCCATTCCACTCGTTATTGGGGATTCAGAGTATACTCCGTGGATCAATACTCGACAAGGAGGCTCAATCCGCCCGATGTCGAGCAGAGAGATACTTGCCCATAATCTAAGAGTGCTGCGTACCGCCAAGGGACTGTCGCAGGAAGCGCTGGCCGATGCCGCCGAGATCGACCGGACTTATGTGAGTTCGCTCGAACGGAAGAAATACAGCGCCAGCATCGACCGGCTCGACAAGCTCGCAGCGCAACTCGGCGTCGAGACGCATGTCCTGCTGATGAAGGATCTGCCGCCCGGCGCGGCGGACGACAAGCCCTAGATCCGGAAAGCGAGGACGCCGGCCGGACCGGCGGACACAAGCGCACGTGCCAGCATTACGAGCCTGCGTGCACGGGATTTGAGATGCTCGCCGTCGCCAGGCCAATCGCTGCCGCCCAGCAGGTCGAGACCGATATCGCGCAGGCTCGCGCCGGCCTCGATCGCGTCAACCGCGCGTAGCGCAGATACGAGCCCGCCCAATCGTCGATTACAGTCAGAGATAAGGGGCTGCCCAGCGAGCAATGCGTCGAGCTGGCGGATTGCGTGCAATTGCTGGTCAAGCGGCGCGCCGAGCGTCACCGAGGGCTCGATACCCACAGGCCCCGCGGTCAATGTTCCCTCGACAACGTCGAGACGTAAGGTCGTCCCGCCGACGTCGATGCGCACAAGTTCGCGATCGGCGGCAAGCGCGACGTGCGCCGTGAAATCGGCGAGATGGATCGCCGCGCGAGAACATTCATCCGGCGGTCGCGCACGCACGACAAGGACACGCGGGTCCATCCGCGCCGACCAGATCGGCACGGCGCAGGTACGAGCGTCCGCTAGGTCACCCGCGAAAGTGCAGCCCCCATTGGCTCGCGATACCGGCATCGACCGATACAGGTCGATAGGCCGGATCGCGGCGCAGCAGTTCCCAGGCGAGCAAAGGCCGGCCGCCGGCGAGCACCGGGGCGTAGGCATCGCCATCACGCCAGCAGGGCATGCCCGGCGCCGCGATCACCCGACCTGTCCTGCGACGAACGCTGCGGCGAGTTCGACCTGGTCGGGACGCAAGGCGTCGATCGCGCCGAGATACTCCGGCACATTGTCGCCGAGCAGTACCGACGGGCATTGGCCTTCGACATTGCCGAGGTTGGGCCGGTGCTGCGCATAGCCGACCAGCGCCGCCAGTTCGGGCGAAAACCCGCGCGCGACCGCGGGCGGATAGACCAGCCATTGTAGTTCGAACGGCTTGAGCCAGCCGAGACAATAGCTGACGATCACACCGCGCCGCGGTGCGCCGGCACGATTGCCGCCACCGCCGTGCAGCGTCGAGCCGAGGAACAGCAGCGCGTCGCCGGGCGCCACATCTGGAACGATCGCCTCTTCTTCCGCCAACTCGGCCACGTCCTGATCGACATGGCTAGCAGGCCACAATCGGGTGCCGCCATTGTCGGCGGTGAACAGGGTGAGGGGCCACATCACGTTGACCAGATATTCGAGGCTACCCTTGGGGCCTGCCCACATGTCCTGATCGCGGTGCGGCAATTGTGGCGGCGCACCGGGATGGATCTCCACCGCCTGTGTGAGATTGAGCGCGATCCGCTCGCAGCATGGCAGAAGCATCTGCTCGACGATGGCAAGCACGGTCTCGTGCTGGACCAGCGCCTCGGCTCGGGACGATCGCCGCAGCAGCCCGCCGAAGCGGCGGGTGCGATGACCATAGAAGACGCCCTCGCACATCGGCGTTGCCGCGAACGCCGGCGCGAGATCGGCTTCGAGCTCCGCCAGGACCGCGGGATCGAGCGTCTGCCGGATGACACAATAGCCATCGTGAGACAGGTCTCCGGCGTGCACGTCGACTTGCCGGCTCATGCCGCCAACTCCAGCGTGCCGACATAAGTGCCGGTCCAGCCGAGCCGAGCCGGCGTGTCGGGCTCGACGTCGACCTTGAACGCGCCGATCAGCCCGCCGCGAATGCGCACGGCCGGTCCGAGCGGCTCGGCGCGCCAGCCCATCGCCAGGACCTCGCGCCGGAAACCCTCGGGAATGACGCCGGTGATGCGTCCGATGCCGCGCGCGAGGGCGAAATCGACCATCGCCGTGATGAGCGCGTTGCGGAGTTCGCGGCGTCGCACGGTGCCATGGCGCGACGGCAGGCAAAGGCGCGTGCTCTCCCACGTCGCGGTGCTGACCGGCACGCCGCCGGGGCAAAGATGCGGGAAGAGCGTATCGAGCAGATGAGGATGCCAGCTCGGCAACATGCGGAGCGACGCCTCGTGCGCGCCGGCCTCGTCGACCGCGACGATATACACGGCGTCCGCGGTATCGAACTGGTCGATCTCGAAGCGGCCGTCGACGACCGGCACGTCCCAGTCGAAGAAGTCGACGAACTGCGTCTTCCTGTCCTCGAACATGGTTTCGAGCGCGCGGACATAGGGGGATTGAGGGTGGTTCTCGATGGTGAGGATCATGGTCTTGCTCCCGTTGGTGTTCCGCCGGGCAAGCAAGCAGCATTCGATCGTCAGGTCTGGCGCCCGGAATTCACGGTCCTTGACGGCACCGGAGTTCCTCGAGTCCGATCTCGCCAGCGAGCAGCGCGGCGGCGACCAGTTCGGTTCGATCGCGCGCGTCGAACAGGCGGCGGGCATCGCGCATGTAGCTTTCGACGGTGCGCGGCGTCAGGCCGAGCCGGTGCGCGATCAGCTTGTCGGGGACGCCTTGCCCGGCGAGGACGATGCACTCACGCAGGCGCGGTTCGAGACGCGGCAACGGCCCTGGTGCCGGCGTTCCACCAGCGAGCTTGCGCGCACGCTGGAAGGCGAAGATGCCGATCATCTGCGCCGGTCCCACCAGCAGTTCAGCAAGGCGCGGCACCTTGAGGCCCGCGAAGGTACAGGAGCCAAGGCACGCCCCAAGCTTCACGCACGGCACGGTGATCCCCTCGTTGAGACCTTCGCGGCGGCCGAGCTCGAACGAGATGCGATCCTGATGATCGCAGCGGATGATCTCGCCAACACGCGACCAGAGAAAGGCGCCGTCGGCGAAGATGCTACCGCGCATGACCGGATCGCGGCGATAGCGCCCTTCGCCGATGATGCGGTTCGACGCGCCTTCCGGATATTCCTGCAGATTGACCTGGCCTGCGCGCGGCACGCGATGATCCTCGTGCGTGAGCACGGCGAAATGGCGAAAACTCATATAGTCGGTGACGTCGCGCATCACGGTGCGCAGACGGTCCCAGTTGTCGACGGCCTGAACGGTTCTCAGGAAATCGTCGGCAATTCCAAAGGCGCATTCGCGCCAGAGCTGGCGTTTTCCAGCCGGCATTCTGACCTCCTGTCGCGACACGCGCGACACCGGGTCCCCCTCAACCGGTAAGTGGTTGAATTGACTGCCCCACCTCGCGATTGTGACAAACGGGCAGCTGAAATCGGTAACACGGTCCGGCCCGAAATATTTGCTCCGATGCGGTGGCTATTTCGATTCCCGGTGCCGTTACCCGTTCGCCATCGTCGTTGGTCTTGCCCGATGTCAGGGACGCCGATGCGGCCCGAAGATTGGCAGGAGCGGCAGCTCGATAATAAATCGACCGGAGGCATTAATTCGCGTTACCCATCGGGGCTCAAGGCTTGTCTTGATGCCTTGGACAGAACCTGGAAGCGAGGAGTGCCCAGCCGGTTAGATGATCGACGATGATGAACTGAACGCCTGGTTTTGCCGGGAGGTGCTCCCTCTCGAACGGGCGCTCACGTCCTATATCCGTCGCAACTGGAGGGTGGCTGAAGACGTGATTGAACTCCGGCAGGATATTTACGAACATGCGCTGATCGGCGCGCGCCGGGGCTTGCCATCCCATGCCCGGGGTTATGTCTATACGGTGGCGCGAAACCATCTGATCAATCAGGCGAAGCGCGCGCAGATCGTGTCGTTCGAAACGATCGCCGACCTCGACATGATCGATCGCGAGGTCGATATGCTGGAAGGCGAGCGTGTGCTGACGGCGCGTGACGAGCTACGCCACGCCAAGACGGGGATCGACAAGCTGCCGCCGCGCTGTCGAGAAGTGATCAAGCTGCGTAAACTCGAAGGCCTGTCGACGCAGGAGGCGGCCGATGCGCTCGGCGTGAGCACCGAGACGATTCGCCAGCAACTCAAATATGGCATGAAGGCGTTGATCGATCACATGCTGGGCGGTCCGGGCAAGATCGTGCGCCCGAAGTTAGCCCGGCGTGACGACAGCGAGGCGCGGCCATGAACCGCCAACGCGATATCGAGGATCGTGCGCTCGACTGGCTGATCCAGAAGGACGAGCCCGACTGGACCGACGCGGAACAGACAGAACTCGACGCCTGGCTCGAGGAGTCGATGGCGCACAAGGCAGCTTATTGGCGTGCGGCGCAAGGCTGGCGTGAAGCGGACCGGATCCGCTCGCTTGGCAGCGGCGACGGAGCCGATAACGACATCGGTCATGCCGGGCACAGACGGTGGTGGTGGCCGGCGCTGGCGGCGGCCAGCGTTGTCGGCGCGATCGGCATCGGCACGGTCGCGCTGGTGCCGCATGCAAGCGGGCCGGCGACCGCCCAAATGGTTCGATTCGACACGCCCGTCGGCGGCAAGCGGACCATCCCGCTATCGGATGGCAGCAAGGTCGAACTCAATACCGCGACGGTCGTCCGGACTGCGGTCAGTAGTCGCAGCCGCGATGTCTGGCTGGATTCCGGCGAAGCCTATTTCGAGATCGCGCACCGTGACGGCGAGCCGTTCGTGGTGCATGCCGGCAAGCAGACCGTCACCGTTCTCGGCACGAAATTCTCGGTGCGGCGCGACAAGGACCGGGTGACGGTCAACGTCGTCGAGGGCCGCGTGCGGGTCGAAGATGCCGGGATCACGGATGGCCGCGCGTCGATCATCACCGCCGGCGACACGGCGATCGCCCGTGGCGCATCGACGCTGATCGCGCCGAAGTCGGAGGAGCGGGTAGAAAGCGCGCTCGCCTGGCGCGATGGCATGCTCAATTTCGATCAGACGACGTTGTCCGAGGCGGCCGCCGAATTCAACCGCTACAACCGCAAGCCGATCGTGATCGGGGATGCCGCGGCGGCGACCATTCGGATCGACGGCAATTTCCAGGCATCCAATGTCGACGCCTTCGTCCGCCTGCTGCGCGACGCCTATGGGCTCAAGATCGAGGAAAACGCGAGTAGCGTAAAGATTTCGAGTTAGCGTGTTACCGCTTTGCGGCGCTGGATTGTCGCGCTTTTTCGTGGGGCGAATAATCGGCCCGGGACAAAGGGGGCAGCATGATCCGGACACTCGCAGCGGCATTATCCACCAGCGTATGCATCGTCGCGCTGGCCACACCGGCGATGGCGCAGACGCGGGAATTCAACATTCCCGCCGGTTCGCTGAAAACCGCGCTGGTTGCTTATGCCCGGCAGTCCGGGCGCCAAGTGATCAGCAAGGCCGACGAGGTCCGCGCGGCGCGTTCTCCGGGCGCGCGCGGCCAGATGTCCCCAGCCGCGGCGTTGGATGCGCTGCTTGCGGGGACCGGGTTCATCGCCCAGGTGGATAGCTCGGGTGCGGTGGCGATCGTCAAGTCGGGAAACGCCGTCGCCGCAGACAATAGGGGATCTCCAGGGGCGATGGACCCATTCCGACGAGAAGCGGAACCACAGAGCGCTGGTAATGAAAAGCCGCTTGGCGCTTCCGAAGATATCATCGTCACTGGGACGAACATTCGAGATACGGCACCCGTCGGCTCAGCTTTGAAGGTCTATTCTCGAGCGGAGATCGATCGGTCGGGAACTGGCACGCTCGACCAGTTCGCGAGGAGCATGCCCGAAAATTTCTCGGGTGCTGACGCAGGAGCGCTTGGTGGAAACACCAACGCCGCCAAAGGACTTCTTCAACAAGGGGCAGGGAACAACATCTTTGGCGGAGCAGCGTTCAACCTGCACGGCTTGGGGCCCGGCTCCACGCTTACGCTTCTCAACGGTCGCCGTTTGGCTCCCGGTGGGTTCGACGGTTCCTTGGTCGATATCTCACAAATCCCATTGAGCGCAATCGACAGCATCGAGGTACTCGAAGACGGCGCTTCAGCGATTTACGGCTCCGATGCGATCGCAGGCGTGGTGAACATCAAAACGCGGAAGAATTTTGACGGAGTGGAGACCAGCTTTCGATATGGGGCTGCAACAGACGGTGGCGCTGTAGACCGAACTGCATCTCAGGTCTTTGGGCATTCATGGGGTACGGGCAACGTCCTGCTCAACTACGAGTATGACAATCAAGGGGGGCTCGATGCCTCCCAGCGCAAATGGATAGGCTCGCAGGGTGGTCCTTACTCCCTGATTCCGCAAAACGAGCGCCACAGCGTCCTAATGTCAGCTAATCAGGAATTGAGTAGCAGCATATCCATATCAGGAAACGTACTTTATAGTACAAGAGATTTTCGTGTGACAAATACGCTTAATGTCCCAGGTCAGACTATAGACACTCTTCAAACTGGGTACAACCATCAACTAAATGCGAACGTGAGTCTGGAAGGAAAATTATTTTCAAGTTGGCGTTTCGCCATTACGGGAAACTACTCAAATGTGTCGCAACTCGAAAACCAGGACCAACAGATATCTCTTCCTGCGTACAACATAAACCTCGCATTAAAAAGTCAGTTGTCCGGAGAGACAAGGGAAAAGAGTATCGACCTTTTGTCAAACGGCACACTATTCAACCTGCCTGGGGGAGAGGTAAAAGCAGCGGTTGGCGGAAGTTTTCGGGGCGAAGATTTTAAGAATCTGAACATATCAAACGGTACAACGTCATCTTCGGTGGGCATGGACCGCGATGTGGCAAGCATTTTTGGGGAGGTCTTCGTTCCAATCTTCAGCGATGCAAATGCGCGTCCTGGGTTACGAAAATTAGAGCTCTCCGTTGCCGCCCGCTATGATCACTACAGCGATTTTGGTTCCACGTTGAATCCCAAGGCAGGTGTCCGTTGGCAGCCCGTTGCCGGGCTAAATCTCCGCGCAACATATGGGACTTCCTACCAAGCACCCTATCTCTCGCAGCTCGGTCAGATAGTACGCGCTGAAACCGACAAGGTGAACGACAGCAGTGCACCCGGGGGTCTCTCGGATGCGCTTATCCTCAGCGGCGGCAATCGGAATCTGCGACCGGAAAAGTCGAAGTCTTGGACCGCTGGCATCGAGTTCGCACCGGCCAATGCGTCAGGGCTGAAACTCAGTCTCACATATTTTCACGTCGACTTCACAGGGCAGATTCAAAGCCCCACATTTTCGTCGCTGGCGATCTTTTCGCAACCAATTCTCGCGCCGTTTATCTCTCGCAATCCGCCGCTGTCACTGGTGCAGTCGTATTTTGCGGGTCCCAATTTCAGCGGCGACTTTGCGGGTCTTGGCGCTGCTGGCGTCAACGTCTTATTCGATGACCGATTGGCCAACATTGCGTCGACAGTAGAGTCCGGTTTGAGCTTCTCGGGCCAGTATGGCATCCCCACATCGCTGGGAAAGCTGAATCTATTTTTTTCGGGAACGCATCTCCTGAAGTTCGATCTGCAATCTACGGCCACCGCGCCGACCTTTGAGATCGATGATACTCTGGATGAGCCAACAAGTTGGAAGGTAAAAGGCGGCCTTACCCTGACTGACGGAAACTTCTCCGCCGGTGCAACGGTCAACTACGCGAATGGATACAGGAACCAATTGTATACGCCCACGCAGCGTATCGACTCGTGGACGACGGCCGATCTGTCCTTTGGTTACCGCACCGGATCGAGCGGTGCGGTAAAGATACTAAGAAATCTTCGATTCTCTCTAAATATTATCAACGTCGCGAACACCCGGCCCCCTTTTGTGAATTATCCCGTTACGAAGGTGGGCCAAAATCCAATCCCTTTCGACTCGACCAATGCCTCCGCTGTTGGGCGGCTTATTGCCTTCCAGATTACTAAGTCGTGGTGAGTACGGGATCGCAAGTGAGGGGATCGACTTTATCGCTTCGCTCGCGGCGCGTTTTGGTATGTGCTATCATGGCGTTGGCTATTTTGCCGCAATCCTTGAGTGCCAAACACATAGCATTCGCGTCGTTTTATGGCCGTAGTCATGTGGAGGACAATCCACCACCTCGCGGGGCGGAGCTTTCTGTCGAGGAGGCGCTGCAAGTGGCGAGGGTCATTCCGCAAGGAGGGGGAGAGGCAATCTCATCTTCGCCGAGCGGCTTGAATTATGCTTTCTCGCTTGTTCGGTCAGATCTCGCGCGCGGAGGAAACTGGCTGGAACTCTATTGGGGGGCGACAAACTCCATCGCGGCCGCTCGTCCCAAGCGGGCTGCGCGAATGTTCACGTTCGACCTATCGTCGAGGTGGGGTCCTTGGCCGGCCACCTACCCCCTATACCATAAACTGGCTTGGCTAAGCGATCGGAAGATCGCGTTTCTATGGAGCGATGGGAAGTCTCCTATGCGGGTCATAGCCGTCGATCTACCAAGCGGAACGATTAGTGACCTTATCAACCATGCAACATCGATCAACAGCTTCTCAGTCATTGGTCGCGATACTTATGCATTTACTGCGGTACCTGCACAAAGCCCCGGTAAAGATTCTGCAAGCGGGGTCTTCGTCGACACTGCGAGCGCATATCAATTTCTGGTCAATCCGACGGGGACGGCGGGAGTTCCTCTCAACGAAGCTCAACTATTTGTCCAAACGCGGGGTGAAGTGCATCAGGTTGATGTCGGGCATTTGAGAGCAAACTGGCTTGTCGATTTCAAGCCCAATTCAGTCGGGTCGGGCGGCGTCCTCATGGCTCCGTTGTCAGACGGCGTTCCGGAAACCTGGAAAGCTTATGAAGATTCGGCGCTGCGCGCGACAATCACCGAATTCACTGCCGACCCGGGCAGCGGGAGCATTCAGGCGCTAGCCTATTTGGACGCCGAAAAGGCTCGGCTTCGTCCGATATTGGATGCACCAATCAGCGTCTACCGGCGGCCGGAGGTGCTTTGGGGTGCTGACGACCGGCCCCTGATCATAGGACCAACCTTTCTTCCGGCTGGACTTAAGAGCGTGCGAGGGACGACCGGAGAGGCGCTGGCCGCAATCGATGTCACGCTCGGTTCCGTACGGGAAATACCGCTTCCGCAAGGGGCAACGCATTGCCGGCCGATCCGTTGGATCGACGGAAAGACCGTCCGGTTGACATGTGTAGATGCGTCGCTCGACGTTTCCGTCCCGTCGACAACCGACAGCCGATCTCAAAGTGGTGAAGGGGCTGTTACGGAACCCTTTATGCAACGGGCGGATATGAAGATATCGATACGGCAATCGATGAACGATCCACCGGTTCTCGTGGCGACGGAGCTAAAGAGCGGGGAGACCACGGTCCTCATGAAAATCGCTCCGGAACTCGATAAATATCGCCTTGCTCGCGTGGAAACCTTTATTTGGGAAGCTGCAGACCATCGATGGGAAGGTCGTCTCTATCTCCCACGGGGGCTTAAACCGAAGGCTGGGTTTCCCCTCCTGATCCAAACCCATGGCGCTCCTAGCGCAGACGTCTTTGCCCTCTTTGGCAACAAGGACAATATGGGCACCGGATTCGCCGCGCAACCGATGGCGGCTCGCGGCATCGCCGTCCTTCAACTACCCGATATTCGTGGAATGGGGGCGTCGCCAAAGGAGCCTCAACTCTATGCGCAAAGCTACGAAGCAGCGATAAAGATACTCGCAGCGAGGCATATCATCGATCCGCTCAAGGTCGGTTTGATGGGTTTCAGCAGGACCGGTTGGCACGTGGAATATGCCCTAACTCACGGCAGTTTCAGATATGCGGCTGCTTTAGCCGCCGACAACATGACGACTGACTATGTCACAACGACACTGTTTGGTGGAAATACGGGGGAGTACGCACTCGACGTTGGGGCAACGTCGCCCACGGATTATAAGGCATGGCTCGAGCAGGCACCGGCATTCTCGATCAGCAAATTACGGACACCACTGCGCCTTGAAGCCGACTCAGGGGGTTATCTCAGTGCGCTCGGCCATTGGGAAATGTTCTCAGTGGGCCGACAACTCAAACTCCCAATCGAACTATACATTGTGCCGGACGTGGAGCACGGTAACCATCCTCTGCAGAATCCTGTTCAGAGACTTGCTTCAGAAGGCGGCGCCGTTGATTGGTTCGACTTTTGGTTGAACAAGCACGAAGATCCTGATCCTCGAAAATCTGAGCAGTACCGACGTTGGAGGGAACTCCGAGTACTATACGATCGACTACCCATCTCCCCATGAGCGGGCAGTCTTAGCGCTTGACCATCGAAGATTTTCCGCCGCCGCCTGATATCTTCCATGACACTGCGGCGCCGCGGACATTGTGCCCTCGCTAAGGAGGCGCCACAGCGGTGCCAGACACGCTTGGTAACCGCCGCACCCATGCGCTCCGGTTGGCCTACCGAGTGGTTCGTGGGCGAAACTCGCGGCACCACTTCTGAAGTTACACATTTTTGCGCGCGGCTTGTCTGAAGCGGGATGTACCTACAATCGGCGGTGGCGGACTCTCAGGAAAACCATCGGCAGCTGAGCAGGCGTGATCTCTTCGATCGCATCTGGTCGAAGCCCATGACGACCAACGCCGCGGAGCTTGGCACAAATACGTTCGTGCTCTCCGCGCTTGCCAAGCGTCTTGGCCTGCCGCTGCCGCGCGCTGGCCACTGGATGAAGCTAGAGGTCGGACGAGCACCACCTGCACCCGACTATCCAGCAAATGCCGAGCTCGATGCCGTCGTGCATTCGATCGCGCCGGCGAAGAGCCGGCCGGCCCTGAGTTCGAAGCGATCCGGTGCAGTCGAGCGACCAGCAGAAGCGCCGATCGAACGGTCCGGCGAAGATGGTCCGGCCGTCGTGCTGGAAGTAGCTTCTGACGACAAGGAGACCGGAAGGAACGAGACGCCCGCGAGCGCTTCCCGAGAGCACAGGAAGGTCTCTGCGACCCGCGCGGCGGCGAAGAAGCTCCAAGGGAGCGGGCGGACAGCTGCGGGGGGACGCGGCAAGTTCCGCCTGCTCATCGGCGCGGCGTCGGCCGGGCGAGCCTGCACCTTCCTCGACGGATTCGTCCAAGCGATCGAAGCCGAGGGTTGGGCGCTTGCGGCGACAGACCAAGGCTATGCGGTCAAGGTCGAATTGGAGGTAATCGGCTTCATGATCGAGGAGAAGCTGGATCGCGTACCGCATGTCGTCACCGCCGACGAGCTGAAGGAAAAAGCGGACTACGATCGCAAGTGCACACTCGCCGATCGGGGCATCGGATACCGGCCGTGGCGCGCCCCGCAGATCCCAGAACACGATTTCGAACCAAATGGCGAGCTCGTGCTCAAGTTCGATCACGACTATGCCGCTGGTGGCATCAGGCGGACATTCTCGGACGGCAAGCGACAGCGTCTCGAAGCTCTGGTCCCGGCGATGATCGAGAATCTGGAACGCTGGGTCGCGGCGGTCAAGGCACACCGGGTGCAGCGGGAACGCCAGCAAGAGATCTGGGCGGAGCAGGAACGCAGGCGTCGCGCGAACGAGAATCAGGCGCGCGTCGAAGGCTACCGGATCGCGTTCCTGAGCCGACAGGTCGAGCGCAAACGCGAGATCAATGGCCTTGCAGACCTCATCGCCGACTGGGAGATGATCGACGAGGTCGATCCCGGGTTCGCCCAGTTGCTCGACTTCGCCCGGCTCTACCGACGGTGGCTGGAGGCAAAAATCTCACCCTCCGCGATCGCCGAGCGCATCGCGACGCTCAAGCTGATGGACGACGACGTCTACATCTACGATGCGAAGCGGCTCGACTGAGTCCGGACCTATCCCCGCGCTTGCTTGCCGCCGAAATTGGGCTTGAGCACCTTGCCGCCGTCGCGCAACCGGTCGAGTTCGTCCGACCAGTATTGCATCAGCGTGACGCGCTCGTCCCAATACTCGCCCCGTGTATAGGCGCGGCGAACCCCATTGTTCTCCATGTGCGCCAGCTGGCGCTCGATCGCGTCGGGATTGAACCTGCCGGATTCGTTGAGCAGAGTCGCCGCCATCGCGCGAAAGCCATGAGCACTCATCTGCTCCTGGGCGAAACCCAGCGCCCTCAACGCCGCATTGACCGTGTTCTCTGACATCGGCCGCTTCATCGACCGGAAGCCCGGGAAGCAATAGGTGCCGGTGCCGGTGAGTTCCCACAGCTCCTCGAACTGGCCGGTGACCTGTCGCGAGAGAGGCACCCGGTGCGGCCGCCGCATTTTCATCTTTTCGGCGGGGATGTCCCAGACGCCTTGCTCGAAGTCGAATTCTCTCCATTCCGCCTGCCGCAGCTCGCCCGGGCGGACGAACAAGTGGGCGGAAAGCCGCAGGGCATGGAGGGTGATGGCATGGCCGGTATAGCCTTGGATGGCGCGCATCAGCTCTCCTGCACCCTTGGATGTGATGATGGCAGCGAGGTGCTTGGGCTTGGGAACGGTAAGTGCGCCGCGCAGGTCGCTCGCTGGATCGCGCTCGGCACGGGTCGTGGCAATCGCGTAGCGAAAGACCCGGCTCAGCACGCTGCGCATGCGGCGCGCGCTCTCATAGCGACCGGTCGCCTCGACAGCTCGCAGCACGGCGAGCACTTCCTGGGCGGTGATCTTGGCGATCGGCCGGGTTCCGATCTTCGGATATGCCTTGTCGAGCAGCCAGCGGATCTTGCTGAGCGTGATCTCGGCCATGCCCTCGCGTTCATTCTTGGCGACCCATTCCTTGGCCACGGTCTTGAACGTATCGTTCTCTTCGACCCGTGCCCTGGCGGCCGCGACCTTCTGTTCGTGCGACGGGTCAAGGCCTGCCGCGAGCAACCGACGCGCATCGTCGCGCCTCGATCGTGCATCGGCCAGGCCGACCTCCGGCCATGCGCCGAAGGCGAGCGTCCGACCTTTTTCGAGATAGCGGTAGTTCAGGCGCCAGAGCTTCGCGCCATTCGGCCGCACCAGAAGATAGAGACCGCCGCCATCGGACAGCTTATAGTCCTTGGCTTGCGGCTTGGCGTTCGCGACGGTCGTGGCAAATAGGGTGCTCATGGGGGTATCGTCCCTGCGAAAGGGAGGAGAACGATACCCTCGGATATACCCGCATTGTTCCCGATTGGTGCCGTATCCGCCCGGATTTGACCGGACGGTTATAGCACAAGAAACGGCTGATTTCTCCCGTTTTCGGGACGTCCACGGACGCCCCCGGAAGTACAAATGGTGCCCAGAAGAGGACTCGAACCTCCACGCCCTTGCGAGCGCCAGCACCTGAAGCTGGTGCGTCTACCAATTCCGCCATCTGGGCACGGGGTGCAGCGCCGCTTCGCATTGCACCGGGTAGGAGGGCGCCGATAGGCAGGCGGCGGTGGCTTGTCAACGCTTGATGGCGGTCGAGGTCGGCCATCTTGGCTTTCGAGCATTGCGCAGGCGGGCGCGGCGGTGCAATGGGCGTGATAGCGGATTTGGCCAAGTAAAGGGTTCGACAGATGGCGGGCGCTCATATCGATGACAGGCTGCGTGACCGGCTGGTGGTGCTGATCGGCGGGAGCGGATTTTTTGGCCGGCACCTCGCCCAGGAGTTGCTGAGGCATGGCGCCCGGCTGCGCATTGCCAGCCGCCATCCGGAGCACGCCTATTTCCTGAAGACCCTGGGTAATCTCGGCCAGGTTCAGTTCCTGCGCTGCGATGTTACGCGCACCGCCTCGTTGACGGGGGTGCTGGCGGGGGCCGATGCCGTGATCAATCTGGTTGGCGCCTTTTCCGGCGATCTCGACGCGGTGCAGGGTAAGGGTGCGGGCGTGATTGCCGCAGCCGCGCGCGCTGCCGGCGCGGGCGCTTTCGTTCATGTTTCGGCGATCGGGGCCGATGTCCAGTCGCCTGTCGCTTATGCCCGCAGCAAGGGTGAGGGCGAACTGGCCGTGCGCGCGGCTTTCCCGCAGGCGACGATCCTGCGCCCGTCGATCCTGTTCGGGCAGGACGATACATTCGTGAATATGTTCGGGGGTTTGATCGCGGCTCTGCCCGTGCTGCCGGTGTTCGCGCCTTCGGCAAAGCTGCAGCCGTTGTTCGTCGATGACGCGGCGCAGGCCGTAGTGCAGGCGCTGGCCGATCCGGCGGCGCATGGCGGCAAATTATACGAGATCGCCGGACCCGAGCGGCTCACCATGCTCGAATTGAACGAGGCAATCGCCGCAGCCCAGAGTCGCAAGCGGCTATTCGTACCGTTGCCCGACCCGCTATCCGGCGCGATTGCCGCCTTCACGGGCTGGTTGCCAGGCGCGCCGCTGACGAAATCGAAGTGGCAACTCCTGCAGCCGGGCAATACTGCCTCCGGTAACTTCCCCGGTCTGAACGAGCTGGGCATCAGCCCGCGACCCTTGCGGCTGTTCCTCGACCGCTGGATGGTGCGCTACCGCCAGCATGGCCGTTTTGGTGCGGGTGCCAGCAGCGCGGCTTAAAAGGCGGCTTTTCTAAGAAGAGGATAGTCCTGGGACTTTTGGCGCCAGACCCCTGGTTCTGTCTGCCTTGCGTGTCGATCGTGCTTGCGCAGCGTCGCAGGCTTTATAGCCGCTTCGCGGCAAGGCGTGACGATGAGATGGTATGCAACAAAGCCAATGACGGGGAGCGCGAGGGCGGTAGCCCTCGCACCTTCTCTACTTAAGCATTCACATCCGCATAATGGCTGGGCGGCTGGATCACTTCCATGCGTTCGGCGAGCAGCGGGCGAAAGCTGGGGCGGCTTTTGAATACCGAATACCAGCTGCGCGCCTGATCGTGGCCGCTCCAGTCCAGTCCGCCGAGATAGTCGGCCACCGATAGCTGCGCGGCGGCGGCGAGATCGGCGAGGCTCATCGTCGCACCGCCCAGCCAGGGGCGATGGTCGATGAGATAGTCGATGTAATAGAGGTGATCATGCGCGAGCCGCAGCGCGTCGCGTAGCGTGCGCGAATCGGGGGCTTGGCGCAGGATCAGGCGCTTTTTCATGCGCTCGTTGAGCAGCGGCGCGGTCACGTCGTCGAAGAAATTCTCGTCGAACAGCGCGACCAGCCGCCGGATCTCCGCGCGACCGGCGGCGGTACCGTTGATCATCGGGTTTTTGTCGTGGGTTTCCTCGAGATATTCGCAGATCGCGCGGCTATCGCACAGGGTGATGCTGCGTTCCGGATTGTGCAGCACCGGCGTGCAGCCCGCTGCGTTCATGGCGAGAAATTCGTCGCGATGGTCCCACGGATTTTCGCGCCACAGCTCGTAAGCGATGCCCTTCTCGCTCATCAGCAGGCGCAGTTTGCGGCTAAACGGGCAGAGGGGGAATTGGTACAATTGCCACATGGCCCATCCCATGCATCATGCCGGGGTGCAACGTCCACCCGCGATGCGCATGTCGCCTGGTTGAATCAGGTGGAAAACCAGTTCTGGCGCGGTGCCGGGCCCGACCTCCGGCTCGGCGCGGCACGCATATCCAGATCGCAACCTTATTTCGGTATGGAATAAAGCCCGCAGAGCTTGTTGCCGTCGGGATCGCGCAAATAAGCCAGATAGAGATCGCCGTGATCGTTCTCGCGCACTCCCGGTGGGTCTTCGCAGGTGCTGCCCCCGGCGCTGAGCCCGGCAGCGTGCCAGGCATCGATTTGTTCCGGGCCGGACAAGCCGAAACCGATGGTGCCGCCGTTGGCCGGGGTAGCCGGCTCGCCGTTGATCGGCTTTGTCACCATGAACATGGCCCCATTATGCATGTAGATCAGCCGGCCCTTGGCATCCAGAAAGCCCGGCTTACCGTCCAGGGCCGCGAACACGGCATCGTAAAAATTCTTGGATCTATCCAGATCGTTGCTGCCCACAAAGATGTGACTATACATGGCCTGATCTCCCTCGCTGCCTGGGCCGCTGTTTACCGGCATGGCGAGACCGGTCAATCGGTGAGGCGATCAGTCGGGCTGGCGCTGAGTTGCTGCACGAAATTGGTTCTCCTTCGCGGGGATGATGTGACAGGCTGCGGCTATGAACAATGACTTATCCGATTCCGCCGCACATCGTGCCATTGCCGATCTCGTCCATGGCTATGCCCTGGCGATCCGTCGCGGCGAGGCGATACGATGCCCCGCCATGTTCACTCAGGACGGCAGCTTCGAGGTGCGCCAAGCCGATCCGCGCGATTCCGCCAGCGTGCAGCGGCTGTCGCTGGCCGAGGGGCGCGATGCGGTGGGCCGGCATCTCGCCGCTTCGACGTCGCAAGTGCGGATGCTGCCGATGATTCATAATCTGATCGTGGATATCGATGGCGATCGCGCGACGGCGTCGAGCCTGATGGCCGGGCAGAGCATCCCCCCGGGGTATGAAGTGATCGGCGAATATGCCGATTCCTTTCGTCTGGAGGAGGGGCAGTGGCTGTTTTCATCACGGATTTACACGATGTATCGCGTGGCGCCGGCTGACGCGGCCCAGTAAAATATAACATACAGGGGGATACCGACATGGCCGACTTGCCGAAGCTGACTTTCGAACACGCCGGTAAACGCCTCGCTGGCGAAGTGGCGCGGCCTGCCGGCGACGGTCCTTTCCCCGCGGTGCTGGTGATGGCCAGCGCGCTCGGCCTCGGGCCGCATTCGCGCGGGGCTGCGATCCTGCTGGCGGAGCAGGGCTATCTTGCCGTGGCCACGGACATGTTCGGCGCGGGAGCCTATTTCGAAGACCCGATGACGGCGGGCGAGGACTACAGCCTATTGATGACCTCGCCGGAATTGCTGCGGGCGCGGGTGGTGGCATGGTTCGAAACGGTCGCGGCGCACCCCGATGTCGATGCCGACCGCATCGCCGCCATCGGCTATTGTTTCGGCGGCTGCTGCGTGCTCGAACTCGCCCGCAGCGGCGTCGATGTAAAGGCGGTGGTGAGTTATCACGGCATCCTCACCTCCGAAAATCCTGCGGCGCCCGGCGTGATCAAGGGCGAGGTTGCAGCCTATTGCGGCGGCCAGGACCCCTACGCGCCCGAGGACACGATCGAAGGGCTGCATCGCGAACTGACGGCTGCTGGCGCCAGCCACCATATCACCACCTTCGCGCAAGCCAAGCACAGCTTCACCGACATCGAGGCCAGCAAGCATGACCATCCTGGCATTGCCTATGATGCGATCGCGCATCGCGTGTCCTGGGCAGGGACGCTGGGGCTGCTGGAGACGGTTTTCGGGCGTTAGGTTAAGTATTCGGGCTTTAGATTAAGTGAAGGTTTCCTGGGGCTTGTGGCCCCAGACCCCATGAATTGTCAGCGCTGCGTAATGTTCAGGCGTTGCGCGAATTGCCGCGTCGCAGGCTTCAAGTGGCGATTATGATGCTGGTAAATGCGCGATTAGAATGTCCAACATGGGGGGAAGACCGGAAAGGCTCGTATCGAAGGCGGACTGGGATTAGCTGCTTAAAACTGACACACCACGTCAGCCGGCAAATTAGTTCCGGTGCGCCTGATTTTCGATCGGAGCGTATGATAAAGGAGATTATCATATGTAGGAGGGGAGGGGAATCCGATTGGGGGAAGGCCGGCTTGCGACGCCAATCGCAGACGTTTTTAAGCTGAAATAATGATCTCAAAAGTCGCTGCTCAACGTGAATTTGCGAGCAGCGGTCTGAACCATTCTTTTTGCACGAAGCAGATTCAGTCCAATCATTACACACAACAAGCCAAAGCCTAGAAGCATGATGCTTATCATAATTCCATTAAATTTCTTGGGGGAATGTTGAGGAAGTGAAAATGCGGATATTGCAAACCAGGCACCAAATGCAATTGGTATCAGTGCAATAATTATTGGAATAATCCAACTTAAACGAACTAAGGTGCGATCATATTCAGGCAGATATGCCACTTCGATCATAAATTTCTTACTAAATGCATCGACCGTGCCCGATGCTATCAATTCATCGTTTTCCTTGAAGGGAAGAGATACCGGATTTTTTGGCTTTGATGTCGACGAGTCTACAATAAATTCAGCTGGCTTACCCGCTAAGCCAAAATATGCACGCGTGACAAACACTTTACCGCTGAAGCTAGTACTCGCCGTCAGCTCATTAACTCTACCGGATCGAAGCTCAAAACTCATAACTATTCCGACTTGGTTTAGAAAATGACATCTATCGATAACGTACTAGCGCTTTCATAAATAATGCTTGAAAGTTTCCGTCAGATAGCACCCCGTTCAGCAAACTTGCTTACGCGAAACGGCATCTATCACAATACTCTTGTTAAAAGGTGACTTTCCGGATTCCGGTCGTCCCGCTCTTGCCGCGCTGCCCGTGCTCATTTTTCATAATGGCGCATTATCATCCCGAATAACCGGGGTGTCGATTCGTAAGACCGCTTTCGAGTTCACCGTCCGGCGCCTTGGATTGCAAGAATGTGGTGGGGAGCTGAAATTCGCGGTGCTGAGTTTGAAGCGCCACAGCCGCCTTCCAAGTAGCGAGATGGCGTGCCACGAAGCCGATGACGGGGAGCGCGAGGGGGTTACCCCTCGCACCTTACCCTCAGCCTTCGCCCCTTACGTATCCAACTTGGCGATCACCTCCACGCCGATGCGCTCCGCATCATCGCACCATTCGGCGCGGGTACGGCCCTTGGCGCTGATCGCGCTGATGGTGATTCCCATCTCCTTGAAGGTGGCGGCGCGATCGAGGATTTCCTGCGTGGACAGCTCTTCACCCGGTGTGTTCAACCCGCCGAGCACCACTTCGGGCAGATCGGTGCGACCCACCTGTGCGGCGTATTCGTGCATATAGTCGATCGCGAGTTTCAGGTCTTCCGGCCCGGCCAGCGGTAGAGTGCGGGTGGTGGTGGTATTGACGGTGCCGGTGAAGAACGGGTTCCAGCCGTCGCAGAGATCGACCACGCGGCGGATCGCGCGCTTGGCATTGCCGCCGCAATAGATCGGCACGCGCTTTTGCACCGGGCCGGGCTGAATGCGGTTGCCATAGGCGATGTAGCCGTCGCCTTCGAAGGTGAATTCCTCGCCGGTCAGGGAAATGCGCAGCGCCCGGATATATTCGTCCATCAGCTCGTTGCGCTTGTCGAAATCGACACCCATCGCGCGATATTCGCCCTTGAGATAGCCGGCGCCGACGCTCAGCGTCACGCGGCCGTTCGAAAACAGATCGAGCGTGGCGATGTCGCGCGCGACGCCGAAGGGATTGCGATAAGGCAGCACCAGAATCCCGGTCTGCAGGCGCAGCTTGGTGGTGCAGGCCGCCAGCAACGACAGCATGACGAACGGCCCTTGGGCATAATGGCCCCCGGTATCCAGCCAGCGCCCGGTCGGGCAAGGATGATCGGTCACCAGCCCGGAATAAAACCCGGCGCGTTCGACTGCGGCGCCCACTTCGCGCACGGCGTCCATCGTCGTAAATTCGCCCGGCGGGTCGATCAGGTCGAAGGGCAAGGGAATGTTGATCTTCATGGTCGTTTCCTCGGTCGGGTCCGCACGGGCCGTTTACACTGCCTTGATGCGAAATCCGATGCATGGGTCAAGCAGCCCAGCTGCGTGATCGCCCCACCGATGGCCCCATGACGCTTTAATCGTAGTCCTCATCGACCGAGCCGACGCCGTTGATCCGCGAGGTCAGCTCGGCCGGTTTGCGGTGCAGCGAGACGTTGCCGACGCCCAGTACCGACGCATCCACCTTGCCGCTGGCGTTCAGATCGATATTGCCGACGCCCGAGGCGGTGACCGTGGCGTCGGTGGCGTCCAGCTTGGCGAGGTCGGCATTGCCGACGCCGGAGACGGTTACCGCGACATTGCGCACCTTGCCGCTGGCCTCGACATCTCCGGCCCCGCTGAGATCGAGATGGAGGTCGTCCTGGGCGAGGTTGACCAGCGTGACATCGCCGGCGCCGCTGAAGGTGAGTGGCGGCAGGCGCGGGGCAACGATCTCGACAGTGAGCGTAGCATGGGGTCCCCAATGCGAGGTGTCACCCAGCGACAGACGGCCATTTTCCCATCGCACGGCAGACACCAGCCCGGCTGGGCCGCTGATCGTCATCCCGGCATGGTCGCCGCGCGCGAAATGGAGATCGACTGCGGCGTCCACGGTCAGCGGCGTGGCGCTGTCGAAGGGGAGGGTGCGCGTGGACGTTGGACATCATCGCCGATGAAATGCCAGCCGCCGTGGTGGGCGGCGGCCAGCAAGGCGTTGCCACCGGTTACCCAGGCGGCGCTGAGCAGCAGGATCGCGAGCAGCAGGCCGCTGGCGGCGACGACGAGCAGTTTCTTGGTCATCGGATTTCTCCTTGAGCGATGGAGATCAGGAGGCGGAAATGGCAGGCTTGATCACCTGATAATGCAGGCGCCCGAACCAGATCAGCGCATTGACCAGCAGGGTGGTGACGATGGTGAGCAAGGCGCTGCCGGCGATCGCTGCGGCCATCAGACCGAGCCCGCCGAACACCGCTGTCAGGATGCCGCCGGGAAATCCGCTGAACGGCCCGGCGATCGACACGGCGCCGCCCGCGACAAACACGCCGATAAGCGCGACATAAAGACCGAAGATCACCCCGATCATCGGCAGCAGCACCGGGGCCAGCACCAGAATGTCGAGCGCGCCGAGCCCCAGCACGCCGATTACCGCGGTCAAAGCCGAGGAGGGGGTGCGGCCTTCCTGCCAGCGGCGCACCCCGGCCTCCAGCTTGAGTTCGCGCGCGATCCGCGACGGGTCGCCCAGTGCGGTCGCCACTTCGGCATCGCTGCGCCCTTCGTCATGGGCGGCATCGAAATGGGCGCTGTAGTCCGACAGGATGTCGTCGATCGCTGCCGGCGTCATGCCGGAAAGGCCGTGGCGCAGCCTTTTCAGAAATTCCTCACACGTCATGATGATCCTCCGCTGCTGCCGCACTTGCCATTTCGACCCCGCCAATCAGCTCCTCGACGGATTTGGTAAAGCTGCGCCATTCGGCGAGTTGCTGCACCAGCGCGGTGCGCCCGGCATCGGTGAGCCGGTAATATTTGCGGGGCGGCCCGGAAGGCGATTCCTCGAGATACGTCGCGACCAGTCCATCGCTCTGCATCCGGCGCATGAGCGGGTAGATCGTCCCTTCGCCCATATCCACGGCCTGCGAGAGTTTGCTGGCGATTTCGTAAGCGTAGCCGTTCCTCTGGGACAGCAGCGCCAGGACGCAAAAGCCCAGCACTCCCTTCTTTAATTGAACCTCGATGGCTTCCGGCACGAATCATCTCCTGCTTCGATTGAGGTAAATATCACTTGATACCATGCAGTGCAAGGTAGCTTGCGATAATTTATACCGTGTCACGCAAGATAGTGAGTGTTGCGGGATATGCCAGGCAGCGGCATTGTCGATCGTGGGCGGTTCTGACACATTGTGCCTAAGCCGTTGCCGGTGGGGCAAGGCGACAGGGAAGAGGTTTGCCGCCGTGGCCGCGTTTAGCGAGAACACTGCCGGCAGCGGCAAGGCGCCGTTTCGCCTGCCGCTGCTGATCGATGAAATCACCCCGCAGTGGCTCACTGCTGCGCTGGCGGTCGGGCAGCCAGGCACGGTGGTTCATGCCTGCGAGGTGCTGGATGTCATGCATGGCACTTGCACCAAAGTCCGCATCCGGCTCGATCTGAACGCGGCCGGGCGCGCGGCGGGGATTGCCGAGCAGGTGATCCTGAAGGGCGGGTTCGAGCCGCACAGCCGCGCGATGCATTACATGCATGGCCATGAAGTGCATGCCTATGCCGATGTCGCGCCGGTTTCGCCGCTGCGCAGCCCGACGTGCTGGTTCGCCGGCTATGATGGCGTGGCGCAAGGCATCGTCATCATGGATGATCTGGTGGCGCGTGGGGTCAGCTTTTGCCATGCCCAGCGCCCGCTCGATCCCGATGCGGTGGCGCGACGGCTGACGGCGCTGGCGGCGCATCATGCGGTGAGCTGGAGCCAAAACTTGGATACAGCCGATGTGTTCGGGCCGGAGGGCCGTTTTGGCTGGGCGAGCGGGCTGATCGCAGGCTTCGATCGCTATGGCCGGGAATTGCTGACGCCCGCCGTCTGGCAAAGCTATGTCGACAGCGCGCGCGGCGCGGCGGCTTCAGTGCGCTTTCATTCGCTCGACTGGATGAAGGCGGCGCTGGTGCGGCTGCTGGTGCTCAGCGGGCAATTGCCCAAAGTGCTGCTCCATGGCGATACCCATCTCGGCAATCTCTATGTCGATATTGATGACGAGCCGGGCTGGTTCGATTCGCAGCCGCATCATGGCCCGGCGCTGCATGAAGTGGCCTATCATCTGACTTGCGCGCTCGATATCGCCGATCGCCGCGCGCATGAGCGCGAGCTGGTCGCGCATTACCTGCGCGAACTGACGCGTCACGGCATCCTCGCGCCGACACTGGACGAAGCGATGCATCAATACGGCTGCTTCCTGGCCGCCGGCTATTGCATCTTTTTGATCAATGCCTCGGGCTTCCAGCCCGAAGCGATCAACACCGCCTATACCGCGCGTTTTTCAGCGGCGATGCTCGATCACGACACGATCGGGCTGCTGGCCGGTTAAGAGGGCTTGGCGACCCGACGATAAGGCACGAATTGCTGCAGCCCGACGAAGCCGTCATACATATGCGTGCTGCGATCGTGGAGCTGGATAGTATCCAGACTGCAATTCTGACCCGTGGTCGGATGCGAGACCAGGACATCGTCGGAATTGAGCGAATCGGCGTTCGTCGGACGGTTGACGTAAATCACCGAGCCCCAGCCATAAACGATGGCAGTCTTGTCGATCACCGTCATATTCTCATCGCCGGTGCTCAGCGGAATGCAATCGATGGGCTTTTCCGCGACCCGGCCCTCGAGCAGTTTGGCGAGTTTCTGCTCGCCGGTCTGATTGTCTTTGGCCTGTGCAGCGCCCCCAGCCAGCAGAACGACGCCGGTCGCGACGCTGAGCAGGGTGGGCAGCAGGACAGGGCGATAAAAGCGCTTAGCCATTGTCATCTCTCCGATTCTCCCGTTCGTCTTTTAACGATACCGTCTGAACGCAAACTGACTTGCCGGGTTTCAAGCGAAAATTATCGCTTCAGGCGGTGCCGCCTACCGTCAGCCCGTCGATCAGGAGGGTCGGCTGGCCGACACCCGCCGGCACGCTCTGCCCGCCCTTGCCGCAGACGCCGATGCCTTCGTCGAGCGCCATGTCGTTGCCGATCCCGATCACCCGCGTCAGCACCGAGGGGCCATCGCCGATCAGCGTCGCGCCCTTGATCGGCGCGCCGAGCTTGCCATTCTCGATGCGATAGGCCTCGGTGCAGGAGAACACGAATTTGCCGCTGGTGATGTCGACCTGGCCGCCGCCGAAGCTCTTGGCGAAGATGCCGTTCTTCACCCGCCCGAGCAGTTCGGCGGGATCGTCGTTGCCGCCGCGCATGAAAGTATTGGTCATGCGCGGCATCGGCGCATGGGCATAGGATTCGCGGCGGCCATTGCCGGTGGGGGCGACGCCCATCAGCCGGGCGTTGAGCCGGTCCTGGATATAGCCCTTGAGAATGCCGTCCTCGATCAGCACGTTTTCCTGCGTCGGCGTGCCCTCGTCGTCGATCGACAGCGAGCCGCGCCGCCCGACGATCGAACCATCGTCCACCACCGTCACCCCCGGCGCGGCGACACGCTGGCCCAGGCGCCCGGAAAAAGCGCTGGTGCCCTTGCGGTTGAAATCGCCTTCGAGGCCGTGGCCCACCGCTTCATGCAGCAGCACGCCCGGCCAGCCTGGCGCCAGCAACACGGTCATTTCTCCCGCCGGCGCGGCGACGCTCTCGAGATTGGTCAGCGCCTGCGCCAGCGCCTCATCGATGGCGCGGTTCCAATTGGCCGGATCGAACAGATCGTCGTACATCCAGCGTCCGCCCATGCCGAAGCTGCCGGTCTCGCGCCGGCCATTGCTTTCGGCGACGATCGAGACGTTGAGCCGCACCAGCGGGCGGATATCCATGATCGGATCGGCATCGGCCCGCACGATTTCGACCACCGACCAACTCGCCGCCAGACTCGCCGAGACCTGCGCTACCCGTGGATCGCGCGCCCGTGCGGCGGCATCGATCGTCTCCAGCAGCGCTACCTTCTCGGCAAAGCCCAAAGTGTCGAGCGGCGAGGCATCGGTATAAAGATGCCGGTTGCTTGCGCGCGGCGGCGCCGAGCGCGGCGCAGTCGAAGGATCGAGCAGGCTCAGCGTCTCCCCGGCCCGCGCGATCGCGGCGGCGGAAATATCGTTAGCATGAGCAAAGCCGGTCATCTCGCCCGACACCCCGCGCAAGCCGAACCCGGCATCGCGCGAATAATCGGCGGTCTTCAGCCTTCCGTCGTCAAAACCGAAGGCCTCGGAAGCAACGAATTGCAGATAAAGCTCACCATCGTCGCAGCTTTTCAGCGCAGTCTGCACCAGCGCACGCGCTTCGTCGGGGGACAACTGGCCGGAGCGGTACAGCAGCGAGCGGGGATCGGGGAGTTGGGTCATGACGCTGTATATAAGCGCGGTGTGCGCTGGCGCCAGCCTTAGCGATCCTGCGAATTACATATCCGCCGCATCAAAATTTCCTTCGTCATTCCGGCGTAGGCCGGAATCCATTCGACCTACCGCAGGACGATAGGCCGATCTGGGTCCCGGCCTACGCCGGGGTGACGAACATTTTAGTGATGCTGCCCGCCCGTACTCGTCGGTTCATCAATATGATGGCCCTCCAGCACGAAACGCTTGTCGCAATAGGGGCACTCGACATAGCCGCGATCGTCGATCTCCAGATAGACGCGCGGATGACCGAGCGCCGAGGGCGCATAGCCGCCGGTGCTGCGGATGCCGGTGGCCCCGTCACAATGGACGCGGTGGGAGTGCGCTGGGACGGTTTCGGGGGTTTGGCTCATGGTGATTGGCGATAACAGGGCTTGGTAGGGATTTCCAGTGGATGCTGTTGCAGATGCGAAGGTTTGAGGTGCGAGGGGCAGGGCCCCTCGCGCTCCCGTTAATATCGCCTGTCGCTCTTAAATTGGTCATTCGCGTTTTGGGCAGCTTCGAGCCGAATTTGCATCGTTCGGCGCGACTGCGACCAATTTTGAACGCGGTTGTTCAAGCCAGTCATCTCGGAATTGGCTGCTTGGGTCAAACAGGAAGCTGATGTAGCAGTTCGGTAAAGGTGGGCTGATTATGGATGTCGATGCAGACGGGACGGATCGGGAGTTCCACTATAAAAAGAACCCCAGGAAGATTTACATCTCGGGCAGTTTTCCTGCGAAACCAAGCGTACCCAAGCTCCGCTATATTTCCCAGGTTACCGATCACGGTGGATTAGCGTTCGCTAATGTGGACGGCGACCTCGTTCTAACCCGCACGCCGCACGGAAGGTTCGAAATCAGGGCGACCGTGGTCGAGGATGATCGTCGCGTCCGTAGTGTCCTACTCCAGCGGTGGAACACGGCCAACGGGCCGTCGCAACACGAGCACTTCACACTTGGCGAAGCAGCCATCCAACGGCTGATCCATTTCTTTGAGGCTATCAAAACCACGCCACTTGAGGGCGATGGCAAAATTCATCTCACGACTGATGAGATCAAGGACATCGCTCTCGATCTCCCTCAAGCGAAGCGATTATTCATTGATAATGAAGAATTATTTTTGAATGTTGCTCAGAATAGCGAGGAAGTGAAGCGCGACTTACTTGCGCTCGGCTATCGTCGCAAAACCCTTAGGACGTTCGAGCGAATGATGAGCGATGAGCGATTTTTCGCTAGCGAAAAGATCCGACTCAACAAAACCGACGAGACGGTGTGGCAAGCCTTCTTCGAGGCCAATACCTGGATTTTTGGATACGGGCTCGGCTACCAGTTCCTCAGCAAAATCGATGACGGGAAGATGGAGCGGTATGTCGTTGGGCACGACATTGCCGGTGCTGGAAAAGAGGCCGATGGGGTCCTCAAGACGCAGGCACGCGTCAATTCGCTTTGCTTCGTTGAGATCAAGCATCACAAGACGCCGCTCATCACTCCGACGGCCTACCGGTCGGAGACATGGATGCCCGGCAAGGATGTCGTTGGCGGTGTCGCCCAAGTACAAACCACCGTTCAATCGGCCATTGAGCGATACAGTCCCAAAATGGAGCTTACAAAAGCCGATGGCGAGCCTGCTGGTGACCCCTTATTCGCTATTGACCCGAAAGCATTCTTGGTGGTTGGTAGCCTAGACGAGTTTGTTACCGAAGACGGCAAAATTAATGCAAAGAAGCTCCGAGCGTTTGAACTCTATCGCCGAAACATCCGCCGCCCGGAAATTCTGACTTTTGACGAACTTCTTCATCGAGCCCGTGCAATAGTCGGAGATAGCGCGTTACCGGCTTAGCCGACGAGTGGAACGACGATAAACCGTTCTAGTCAGTTTCGCGCATAACCGTCCCACACCTTAACGACGAGCAAAAACCTGGGGCGCAGCGTCGTTGCCCAACGGCGAGCGGCACGCAACGGCGACAGGGCCGGGGTCTGGGGCAATGGCCCCAGAAAACCTCACTTCACACTATCCCCCTCACCAACCTTCCCTTTACCCGCCGGCCTCGCTGGTCTTAAGGGAGATCGCATGACGATGCCTCCCGCGATCTCCATCCGCAATCTGGTCAAGCGCTATGCCGGTTTCAAAGGCGTGCCGGGTAAGCTGGCGCTCGACGATATCAGCTTCGATGTGCCGCAGGGTGAGATCTTCGGGCTGCTGGGGCCGAATGGCGCGGGCAAATCGACGTTGATCAATATTCTCGCCGGGCTGGTGATGAAGACCAGTGGCTCGGCCTCGATCTGGGGCTTCGATATCGATGCCGATAGCCGCAACGCCAAGCGGGCGATTGGCATCGTGCCGCAGGAGATTGTGTTCGATCCATTTTTCACCCCGTTTGAGGTGCTGGAAAACCAGGCCGGGTTTTATGGCGTGGCCAAGGCGGATCGGCGTTCGGCGGAATTGCTGGCGGCGGTGCATTTGTCGGACAAGGCCCAGGCCTATGCGCGCACCTTGTCGGGGGGGATGAAGCGGCGGTTGCTGGTGGCCAAGGCGATGGTCCATTCGCCGCCGGTGCTGGTGCTCGATGAACCCACTGCGGGCGTCGATGTCGAATTGCGCCGGCAATTGTGGGAGCTGGTCAAGCGGCTCAACGATGAGGGGGTGACGGTGGTGCTGACCACGCATTACCTCGAGGAAGCCGAGCAATTGTGCGACCGCATTGCCATCATCAATCACGGCAAATTGATCGCCAATAAGCCGACGCATGAGTTTCTGGAGATGTCGCGCGAGAAGATCGTGGTGCTGACCCTGGACCGCGATGCCAGCGCCGCGCCGGCCGACCCCAGCTTCGTCAAAAGCGAATTGAAGGGCGAGCGGCTGGTCGAGATCACTTATGACAAGGATCGCACCAATGCCGGCGAAGTGATGGCGCGGGTGCAGGGCCAGGGCTATGCGATTGCCGATGTGACGACGCGCGAAGCCGATCTCGAGGACGTGTTCGTCAGCCTGACCAGCGATCAAGCGGCGTGAGCAATATTTCGCTGATAGGCGCGCCCTTTCCCCCCTCCTCTTTAGAGGAGGGGGCGGGGGTGGTGCCTTTCTTATTACCGCTGACAGCCACCACCCCGCTGCGACTAAGTGGCAAAGCCACTAAGTCTCGCTGCCCCTCCTCTGAAGAGGAGGGAAGCAGAGGCTCGCGGCTGCTGCGGGGCACTGCCGCATGAAAGCGGATGTCATCATAGTCGGGTCGGGCGCCGCTGGGCTGACGACCGCCTTGGCACTGGCGCAGACGCTGAAA
This sequence comes from Sphingomonas palustris, assembly GCA_026225215.1. Taxonomy (GTDB): domain Bacteria; phylum Pseudomonadota; class Alphaproteobacteria; order Sphingomonadales; family Sphingomonadaceae; genus Novosphingobium; species Novosphingobium palustris. The sequence goes on from JAMFSI010000184.1 coordinate 28,898, forward strand.
GTGCTGGTGCTGGCCAAGGGCGCGCTGAGCGGCGGCTCGACCGCCTGGGCGCAGGGCGGGATCGCCGCGGTGCTCGATTCGAGCGACACCTTCGAAAATCATATCGACGATACCATGGTCGCCGGCGCCGGGCTCAATCGGCGCGAGACGGTGGAATTCGTCGTCGAGCGGGCGCCGCATGCGATCGAACGGCTGATCGAGCTGGGCGTGCCGTTCAACACGCATGGCAATACGCTCCATCTCACGCGCGAGGGCGGCCATTCGCACCGCCGCATTGCCCATGTCGACGATGCTACCGGCTGGTCGGTGCAGCAGGCGCTGGTCAAGGCGGCGCATAACCACCCGAATATCACGCTGCTGGCGGGGCAGACTTGCATCGATCTGATCACCGGCCAGCATGAGCTGCGCTATTCGGGATCGGGTCGGGTGTGGGGCGTCTATGCGCTGGACGAGGCCAGCGGCCAGGTTTGGGCGCATACCGCCCATGTCACGGTGCTGGCGAGCGGTGGGGCCGGGCGCGTCTATCAGTTCTCGACCGCGCCGCGCGGCGCCACCGGCGATGGCATTGCCATGGCGTGGCGCGCGGGCGCGCGTGTCGGCAACATGGAGATGATGCAGTTCCATCCGACCTGCCTCTATAATCTCGACGTCAAGAACCTGCTCATCACCGAAGCGGTGCGCGGCGAAGGCGGCGAGCTTAAGATCCCGCCCGGCTATCCCGGCGCCGGGCATCGGTTCATGCCCGATTTCGATGCCCGCGCGGAGCTGGCGCCGCGCGATATCGTCGCCCGGGCGATCGACCATGAGATCAAGCGGCTGGGGCTGGATTACGTCCACCTCGACATCAGCCACAAGCCGCCCGAATTCGTGCGCGGCCATTTTCCCAATATCTACGAAAAGCTGCTGGCGCTGGGTATCGACATGACCCGTGAGCCGATTCCGGTGGTGCCGGCCCAGCATTACACTTGTGGCGGGATTATCATCGATCTGGCCGGGCGCACCGATCTGCCGGGGCTCTATGCCGTCGGCGAATGCACCGAGAGCGGGCTGCACGGCGCCAACCGGCTGGCATCGAATTCGCTGCTCGAATGCTTCGTCTTCGGCGAGGCGGCGGCGTCCGATATCCTCGACTATTGGGACAGCTACGCCGCTCCGCCGCCGATATTGCCGTGGGATGAGAGCCGGGTGACCTCGTCCGACGAAGAGGTGATCATTAAGCAGAACTGGACCGAAATCCGCCGATTTATGTGGAACTATGTCGGCATCGTCCGCAGCACCAAGCGGCTGGAGCGGGCGCAGCATCGCATCCGCATGCTGACCGAGGAGGTGACCGAATATTACGGCCAGTTCCGCGTCACCACCGATCTCATCGAATTGCGCAACCTGCTGCAAAGCGCCGATCTGATCGTGCGCTCGGCGCTGAAGCGGCAGGAAAGCCGTGGGCTGCATTATACCCTGGATTATCCTGATACGCTGGCCGAGGCGAAGGACACGGTGTTAGTGCCCTGAGAAGGGTCTGACGGCCTTCATTCCACACAATATTAACTCGGAACGGTTAGCCTGGATGCATGGCGCTGTTCCTGGTCTTTCTGCCCGGCCTGTTGGTCGTTGCCTTGCTGACACTGGCCGAGCGCCGGCGCGGCGGGGCGCAAACCGACGATTGGCGCAATATCCAGGCATGGCTGGTGATGCTGGCGGTGGCTTTCACCCTGCTCAATCTGCTGCCACCATGGCGTGGTGCTGCGCTGATCGACGGCGCCAGGCTACCGTTCTGGGCGGGTTTCGCGATCTTCTTTGGCGTGCGCGATTTCGGCGAATATCTGTTTCACCGTGCCCAGCACCGCATCCCCTTCCTCTGGGCGATGCATTCGCTCCATCATTCCGACCCCGATATGGCGGCGCTGACCACTAACCGTCATTTCTGGGGCGATCAGCTGGTCAAGCAGCTGACGATCTGGTCAGTGAGCCTGATGATCATCAGCCCGACACCGGCGATGTTCGCCATCTATGGTTTACTCAGCTCGTGGAATTTCCTGACGCATAGCCGGTTGCCGATCGATCTCGGGCGCTGGTCATGGGTGATCAATACGCCGGGGTATCACCGCCGGCATCATTCGCGTTTGCCCGAACATTACGACAGCAATTTTGCGGCGGTGCTGCCGATCTTCGATGTGATTCTTGGCAGCTATCACCGCCCCGACGGCTTTCCGCCCACTGGGTTGGAGCGCAAGCCCGAACATCTGGGCGAGCTGATCATTTGGCCGCTGATCTGGAATCGACCGGTCGCAGTTGAGGTCGAGCCGCTACCGGTCGGCGTCGAGCTTATCCGATAGAGCTACAGGCTCCGCGCGGTCATCGCGTGGGCTTCATCCCTGCCGCCATGGCCGCCAGAGCCTCGCGGCGGGGCATCGCCAGCAACTGGTCGAAACTCGCCTTGTAATAATCGCTGCTGAAGAAGGTGGGGCCCTCGGCAATATGCGCCAGCGTCGCCTGGGCGACATCGGCGGCGGGCAATTGGTTATGCAGCATGGCGGGGTCGATGCCTTGCTTTGCGGCGGCTTCCGATTCGGTGGCGCCGGGGCAGAGGGTCAGTATGTCGATGCCTTCATTGGAAACCTCGCCCCACAACGCTTCGCCCAGCGCGATGACCAAGGCTTTGCTGGCGGAATAAGCCGCCGAATAGGGGCAGCCCATCAGCCCTTCGATCGAGGCATTGAAGATGATGCCACCCCCTTTGCCGGCGCCACGGCGCGCGCGCAGGCGGGGGATGAAGCCATGAGCGAGCTGCAGGGGGATGTTGCAATTGACCATCAGCATGTCGGTCATGGTGGCGGCATCATTCGCTTCATGCGGCCCCTTGAGCCCGAAGCCGGCGTTGGAGACGACCAGCCCGATGTCCTGGGCAGCGGTGGCATCGAGCAGGCTTTGCGCGGCGTTGGCGCGGGCAAGATCGACTTCCAGCGCCGTCACCTTGACCCCGTGCTGCGCGTTCAGCCGTGCTGCCAGTGTCTCCAGCCGGTCGATGCGGCGAGCGGCGATCACCAGGTCGAAGCCGAGTGCCGCCAATTCTTCGGCAAAGGCCTGGCCGATACCGGAAGAGGCGCCCGTGACTAGCGCGCCGGGGCCATAAGTCTGGTGGAAATTCGCCGGTATCATGTCGGGCCTCCGTCAATTCTGGCTGTTTTAGCCGCCGCGCCGGAACGATGCCACCGCCTGGGCGGTTTGCGGTGCGGAGCTTTCGGCGCTCGCGATCGGGCAGTGAAATATAATTCAAGATATATCTTGACTCATTCCAGATACAGCCTATCTCGGTGCCATGCACAAGGAGATACAACACATGCATATTTTTAAAGGCCGCAATGGCGGCAGGCACGGCCATGGTGGCCGCAATCTTTTCGACGGCCAACCCGGCTGTGATCGCGGCGGCTTCGGCCGTGGCGGATTCGGTGGAGGCGACGAGCGGCACGGGCTGTTCGGTGGTCGCGGGCGTCACGGTGAACATGGCCACGGCCATCATGGTTTTGGCGAGCGCCCTGGCTTTGGTAGCCGGCGCGGCAAGCGTTTTTCCGGTGAGGAACTGCGGCTGATGGTGCTTAGTCTGCTCGATGGCGAGCCGCAGCACGGCTATCAGCTGATCCGGGGCTTTTCCGAGAAAAGCGGCGAGGCCTATACGCCCAGCCCCGGCGTGCTTTACCCGCTGCTGACTTTGCTGGCGGATATGGGCCTGGTCGAGGAAGTTGCCGGCGAAGCGGGTGGCAGTCGTCGCAGCTTTGCCCTCACCGACGCGGGCCGCGCTGAATTGGCGGCCAACGCTGAGCAGGTCGCGGCGGCATTCGCCCGACTGACGGAAATGGCCGGCGAAACCCGCCGCGCCGATCCGGCACCGGTGCGCCGCGCGATGCTGAACCTGCGGACCGCCGCGATCCAGCGGCTCACCAGCGGCGAAGGCGGCGAAGAGCTGGCCTTCCGCATCGCCGAAGTGCTCGATGAGGCCGCGCGCACCATCGAACGTCTCAAGATCGAGGAGTGAGCCCCATGTCGCGTTCGATGGCTATCGTCCCGACCACGCATGCCAGTCGCTATCTTCAGCAGCTGTGCAAACATTGGAGCCACAAATTCGCAGTGACCTTCGATGCACACAGCGGCCATGTGCCGCTGCCGCTGGGCACCGTGGACCTGGCGGCGGGTGATATGGCGCTGACTGTCACTTGCGAAACGACCGAGGGCGGCGATCTGGAGCGTATCCAGCAAGTCGTCGCCGAGCACTTGAACCGCTTCGCTCATCGCGAGGGCGAGCTGTCATTCCAATGGCAGGCGGCCTGAGCGAAACCTTTCCCTTTTGGGGCGTCGGCGGCTAACCCTCGCCGATGCCCCAATTTCTTCCAGCCTTCGACACCATCGCCTTCCTCCGCGATAGCTGGCAAAAGCAGCCGCTGCTGATCAGGAATCCCTGGACGGAATGGCACAATCCCCTGGCTCCGGACGAACTCGCCGGTCTGGCCTGCGAGGCAGCTGTGGAATCGCGATTGGTCGCCTGTAAGGGCCGGGCCAAGTATTCGCTTGTCTGTGAAAGCGGGCCTTTCGACGAAACCCGCTTCGGCAGACTCGGTCAAAAGGCATGGACGTTGCTGGTGCAGGCCGTAGATCACCACGTCCCCGCCGTTGCCGCGCTGATCGAGCCATTTCGGTTCGTGCCGAACTGGCGGATCGACGATGTCATGGTCAGCTATGCCGTCGATGGCGGCGGGGTCGGCGCGCATTTCGATCATTACGACGTGTTTCTGATCCAGGGGTTGGGGAAGCGGCGCTGGCGGGTCGGGCAGGCTTGCAATGACGCTACTGCGTTGCTGCCGCATGATGACCTGCGCTTGCTGGCCGATTTTGCGCCCACTGCCGAATATTTACTGGAGCCAGGCGACATTCTCTATGTGCCGCCTGGCATCGCCCATGACGGCGTCGCGGTGGGTGATGATTGCATGACCTATTCGATCGGCTTTCGCGCACCGTCGCGGGCCGAATTGATCGGCGATTGGAGCGATCATCTGCTGGAGACAATCACCGAGGACGATCGCTATCGCGACCCCGGATTGGCGCTTCAGGCCAATCCCGGCGAAATCGCGCTCACCGCCATTGCCGCGCTGCATGCTTTGGTGACCGAGAAGCTGCTCGACCGTGACGGTTTCGCGCGCTGGTTCGGCAGCTTTGCCTCCACGCCCAAATATCCGGACATCGACTGGCGCCCCGAGCCGATCGGCGTGGCCGGGTTGCGGCGACGATTGGCGGAAGGCGCGCCGCTTTATCGCAATCCCGCCAGCCGCTTTTCCTTCATCCGGAGAACTGATGCTACCCTCTGGCTATTTGTCGACGGCGAGCAGTTCGATTGCGTGGGTGCAGCCGGTGTTTTTGCCGAGCAGGTCTGTGCCCATGACGTGCTGGTTGTCGACACCATCGTGCTGGCCGACGCGGCCGCGCTTGCGGTGATTTTGCGCCTCTACAATCAGGGGAGCGTCAGCTTCGACTCGGAGTAATCGCGCCATTGGCCCGGCGCGATTCCGTCCAGGTTCCACTCACCGATGTGCCAGCGCACCAGTCGCAGCGTCGGATGGCCCACCGCTGCCGTCATTCTCCGTACCTGCCGGTTGCGGCCTTCGCTGATGGTCAGCTTGAGCCAGCAGTCGGGCACGCTCTTGCGAAAGCGCACCGGCGGATCGCGCGGCCAGAGTTCGGGCGGGTCGATGCGTTCCACCTCGGCTGGGCGGGTCAGGCCGTCCTTCAGTTGAACCCCGCGCCGCAGCGCCGCCAGGCTGGGCTCGTCGGGCTCACCTTCGACCTGGACCAGATACATCTTCGGCAGTTTGAAACGCGGATCGGCGATGCGCGCCTGCAAGCGCCCGTCATCGGTCAGCAGCAACAGCCCCTCGCTATCGAGATCGAGCCGCCCCGCCGGATAAATGCCGGGGACGTCGATGAAGCGTGACAAGGTGACTCGCTCCGACCCGGCATTGCCGGCATCGGTGAACTGGCAGAGCACGCCATAGGGTTTGTTAAACAGGATGACCCTGGCCATCGCCCGCTCGCGCTTTTAAGGAATCGGGGGCTTGGAAAAGTTCAGGAAAAATCCGCCTCACGCCGGGTGATCAGCGCTTCGATTCGGCTGATGCAATTCTGCCACGCCGTCAGCGCTGGCTTATCGTCCTTGTCCAGCGCCACTTCGAGGCAACGCAAGCCTTCCGCCCGCATGACGATCAACTCATCGAGATGATCTTCGGTAGCCAAACTCATGATTCGCACTCCATGCAATGCGTCCCGCGCCTAGCTAGCAGAGTTAAACGGGGCGCCAGAATCATTCTTTTGAGCGTGCCAGAGCGGGCAGCGTAATATGTGAATTACGCGCCCGCTCTAAGTTTTTGTTATCGCATCGTTTGATGCAAAAAACCGGTACCCACTTTTTCGCACGATGCTCTAGCGCCGGAACCTGCCTCGATTCGGCGCGCAATGCGATGCTACACCGCGCGATGGAGGCTGTTTTTCCCGCCTTTTCGTGCTATGGGGCCGTCGCTGAACGTCGCAATCGACGGATATTGGGCCGCCGCGGCTCTCCCTTTGTCCCCAAATAGCCTCACGAAGCCGGGATGTGTGAAACCTTCGCGCATGCCCGCCCCCTTGCGGACTTAAGGAATCGCAAAATGACTATCGGAACCGTGAAGTTTTTCAATGCCGACAAGGGCTATGGCTTCATCGCCCCTAAGGACGGCGGCTCTGACGCTTTCGTCCACATCTCGGCCGTGGAACGCGCCGGCATGCGCACGCTGAACAAGGATCAGCGCGTGTCGTACGAACTGGAAACGGATCGTCGCGGTAAGACTTCGGCTGTTAATCTGGCGGCTGCCTGATTTAAAGGAAGCGGGACGCCGGGCTCGGCGTTCCGCTTCCACCCATTCGAAACGAGAAGAGGACAGAGTACCCATTTATGGCTGGTTACAAGGAACCCGGGTTTCAGGAACGGGTGGCCAATGCTACTCAGGCGCGCCAGAACGCGCTGGCTAAGCTGAAATCCAAGCCGCAGCTCGACGAGGCCGAAGTGGCCCGGCTGAAGGCGGAACATGAAGCGCGCGAAGCGGCAAAACTGGCCAAGCGCGCCGAGATCAAGGCTGCGCGTGAAGCAGAGCGCGAGGCGGAGCGCGAAGCCAAGCGGCTGCGCGAGGAAGAGGCTGCCTTGGCAGCGGCGCCGAAGCCTAAGGCCCCCGAAATGAGCGCTGAAGAGAAAAAGGCGATCCGCGACGCCAAATATGCGGCGCGCAAGGCTCGCAAGGGGCGCTGATGCCTATGGCACGAAATTCGCCGAGAGGCGAATTTGAGCGCGGTGCCGGCCCGCTCCCCCGGCCCCGCCACCCATTGACGGTACCCGGCGGGGGGTTGGGCGGGGCGAGCGGGCCGGCACCGCGCCAGAAATTAGCGCAGCTAATTTCGAACCGGGCATTCAATACATGCCAGGCACTCAATATATGATCGCGCGCGAGTTGCTGGGCACCGCGCAGGTGCCTGGCGGCGAGGAATTGCGGCTGTTCAGGCACGGCGCCGATTTCATGATCGTGCTCGATCGCAATGAATTGATGAACACGCGGATGAGCGGTTCGGAAGAAGCTCTGGCGACGCTGAGCATCGCCCGCCTGCCCGAGCGGGGCGCGCGGCATGTGCTGATCGGCGGCTATGGCATGGGCTTTACTCTGCGCACGGCGCTGGCGGCGCTGGGCGCCGATGCGCGGGTGACCGTGGCCGAACTGGTGCCGGAGATTATCGCCTGGGCGCGGGGGCCGATGGCGGCGCTGACCGCAGGCTGCCTCGATGATCGCCGCGTGGTGCTGGTGGAGGACGATGTCTCTTGGCTGATCGGCGGCGCCGAGGCCGAATATGACGCGATCCTGCTCGATGTCGACAATGGCCCCGATGGGCTGGTGCGGCAGGACAACAACCGGCTTTATACGAAAACCGGCCTGCGCGCGGCGCTAGCGGCGCTGCGGCCGGGTGGGGTGCTGGCGGTGTGGTCGGCCGGGCCGGACCCGGCGTTCACCCGGCGGTTGGAGAATGCCGGCTTTGCCGTGGAAGAGGTGCGGGTGCGGGCGCGTAGCAATGGCAAGGGCGCTCACCATATGATCTGGCTCGCGACCAAAGCTTAGTAAAAGCGTAGTATCAGTGCCCCCCTGCGCCCGATAGCCGGGTCAGCGGCACGCGTGGACTGAACCAGACCAGCGCCGAAGAAACGAACAGCAGCATCGCGGCGACGACGAAGGCATGATTGAGCGCAATCGTTGCCGCTTCGGTATCGACCATGTTCGAGATCATCCAAAGAGTTTGATCGGCGCTGAAACCGCGGGCGGCAAGGCTGGCCTGAGCCGCAGCCGGCTGTAGCTTGCCGACGAGATCGACACGAGAAGCGCTCTGCGCGTCGCCCCAGATCGTCAGCACCGCCGAGGTCGAAATGGCGATCGCCATCGAGCGCACGAAATTAGTGAGGCCTGCGGCTGACGCGGTTTCCTCGGGGTTTACCGAACTCAGTGAAACCGTGGTGAGCGGGATCATCATGAAGGGAATGCCGATACCCAGCGCCGCCATCGGCCACGCCAGCGAAAAGAAATCGACGCCGCTGGTCCAGCCGGCGCGCACCAGCGACATCAAGCCCATCCAGCCGGTGCCGAACGAGATCAGTGCCCGCGGATCCACTTTGGGGAGCAGTCGGGCGGCAAATTGGGAGACGAAGATAGCGGTGACGGCATTGAGCGCCGTGACGAACCCGGCCTTGGTGGCGGTATAGCCCAGCGTCGTTTGCAACCATTGCGGCACCGCGACCACGCCGGCGAAAAACGAGCCGAACGACAAGGCCATGATGACGCAGGTGGTGCTGAAACCGCGATGGCGAAACACCCGCAGATCGACGATCGGATGCTCCTCGGTCAATTCCCAGATCACGAAAGCGCAGAAGCCGACCGCCGCCATGATCCCCAGCGCGACGATGCGGGCGCTGCCGAACCAGTCGGCATCGCGTCCGGTATCGAGCAGTATTTGCAGGCAAGCGATCCAGAAGATCAGCAGGCAGAGGCCGATTTTGTCGATTGGCAGGATCCGGGTCTCGGTCTCCACCGCCCGCAGATAGCGATAGCCGAGCATGGCCGAGATCAAGCCGATCGGCACGTTGATCAGGAATATCCAATGCCAGCTGAGATCGTCGCTGATGAAGCCGCCGATGATCGGGCCGCAGGCTGGGCCCAGCGTGGTCGTCATCGCCCATAGCGCCATCGCCATCGAGCGCTTCTCGGGCGGAAACACCCGCACCAGCAGCGTCTGCGACATCGGCATGATCGGGCCGCCGCACAGCCCCTGGCCGATTCGGCAGACGACAATCATGCCGAGACTGACCGACAATCCGCAGAGCAGCGAAAACAGGCTGAAGCCCAGCATCGCCAGCAGAAACATCTTCACCGCGCCGAAGCGCTGGGCCAGCCATCCGGTCAAGGGTACGCAGATCGCCTCGGCCACGGCATAGGAGGTGATGATCCAGGTGCCTTGGTCGAGCGAAATGCCCAGGTTCCCCGCGATATGCGGCACCGAGACATTGGCGATGGTGAGGTCGAGCACCACCATGAAATTGCTGAGCGCCAGGATGAAGCCGGCGATGATCCGCAAGTTGGGGGTCAGCGTGGTCCAGGAGCCGACGGTTTCGGCGGGGCTGCCAGCTGCGGCTGGGGTAGCGGGCCCCGAGGCAGCCGGACCCACGCGGGCAACGTCGGCTTCGGCCACGGTTCAGTCTCCCGACAGATCGATGGTAACCTCGGTTGAGAGGCCCATCCGCAAAGGATGCTGGATCAGTTCGTCCGGCTTGAGGGCGATACGCACCGGTACGCGCTGCACCACCTTGATCCAGTTGCCGGTGGCGTTCTGCGCCGGGATGATCGCCATCGAGGAGCCGGTGCCACCGCCGATGCCGGCCACCTTGCCATCATAAACCACGCTGCCGCCATAAAGATCGACTTTGACCTTGGCCGGCATGCCGATGCGCACGCCGCTCAATTGGCCTTCCTTGAAATTGGCATCGACATAGGCCTGGTTGATCGGCACGATGGTCATGATCGGCGAATCCAAAGTCACGCGCTGGCCCAGTTGCACCTGGCGCCGGGTGACGACACCGTCGATCGGCGCGCGGATGGTCAGGCGCGAGTAATCCAGCTGGGCCGCCGCGAGTTTGGCCTTGGCGACCAGCACGCCCGGATCGGAATCCTCGTTGACCCCGTTGGTCAGTGCCCGATTGGCGGCAAGATCGCCTTGGGCTGCTTGTTGTTGCGCCTGGGCCTGGGCCACGGCGGCCTGCGCGGTGGCGACCGAGGCTTGCGCCGATAATGCCGCCTGCCTGGCCGAGGTCAATTCCTCGCCCGAGACGGCGCCGCTGTTGGCCAGCGCCTCGCGCCGCGACAAGTCGATCTTCGCTTTGGCGGCATCGGCGCTGGCGGAGGCCAGTTGCGCGCGCGCCTGAGCGATGCTGGCCCCGCGCGCCGCAAGCTGGGCGTCAAGCGAGCTGCCCGTCGCCACCGATTGCCGGTATTTACGCCGCGCTGCCGACAGATCCGCCTCGGCCTGCGCCAAGGCCACGCGGGTATCGGCGGGGTCGAGTTCGACCAGTACCGCGCCCGCTTTGACGAATTGGGTGTCGACGACGTTCACCGCCGTCACCGCCGCTGCGACCAGTGGCGTGACTTCGGCGACATCGGCCGAGACATAGGCATCGTCGGTGCTGACGTGATCGCGCCCGAACAGCACATACCACAGGCCCCACACCACCGCTGCGACGAGCACCACGGCGCCCAGGCGAATGAGCCAGGTGCGGCGGGTGTTACTGCGGGCAGCAGTAGCGGAGGCCGCCGCATCATCCGCGGTGAAGGCGGTCTGGGCGGGGGTGTCATTCATGCGGAGCGTCCTTGGCGTTCTGTATTGTATTTGGCGTTGAAGCGGCGACTCGCGGGTTTTTGGTAAAGCCGCCGCCCAGCGCGCGGATCAGGGCAATATCGGCGGACCGGTACGCGGCATCGGTCACGACCAGCGCTTGTCGGGCCTGAACCAGCCGATCTTCGACGATCAGCGCGTCGAGATAAGTCGACAAGCCGCCGCGATAGCGGGCCATGGCAATGCTGTAAGCCTCTTCGCTGGTGCTGGCGGCGGCGCGCGCCTCGTCCAATTGCCGGGCCTGCGCATTGCGCGTGGCGACCGCATCGGCGGTTTGCTGGTAAGCGGTGAGAACCGTGTGATCGTAATCACTGACGGCAAGGTCGTAATCGGCGCGCGCGCCGCGATAAGCCGCGCGCAAGGCGCCGCCGTGGAACAGCGGCAAGCTGACCGCCGGGCCCACCGTGCCATAAGTCGAGCCGCTGTTGAACAGCTGCCCCAGCGGCAGCGATTGCAAACCCGCCAAGGCATCGAGCCGGAACGAGGGATAGAAATCGGCGCGGGCAACCTTGATCCGGCTGGCTTCGGCTTCCACCCGCATCCGCGCCGCGACAACATCGGCACGGCGGCCGAGCAGTTCGGTCGTCACGTCGGCGGGCAGATCATGCGTGCCCAGCGGGGCGAGGCGGGGCGGGGTGATGGTGAGGCCGCGATCCGGGCCTGCGCCCAGCAACACCGCCAATTGATGCCGCCGCAGCAGCACCGACTGGTCGGCGGCAGCGAGATCGGCGCGGGCGCTGTCCGACTGCGCTTGTGAGGTGCGCAGGCTGCCGCGCGTTTCCAGCCCTTCGCGCAGCCGTTCACCGGTCAGCGATTGCGAGGCGGTGCGCGTGTTGAGCGCGGCCTGCCGGTTATCGCGCAATGCGATCGCCGCGCCGAGATCGGCATAGGCCTGGGTGATGCTGGTGGCGAGCATCAGCGTGGCTTCGTGGGCTTCCACCGCCGCCGCTTGCCGCTCGGAGGTGGCGGCGGCCAGCGCCGCGCGGTTCTTGCCCCAGAGATCGGGATCGAAACCCAGCGTTACATCAGCCTCGGCCTCGCTTTTCCAGCCATGCGGCAGCAGCGCGACGAATTCGGGCGGATAGCCGATATTGTAACTCTGCTTGGTGAATCCGGCGGTGCCTTTCGCGTCGAGCGTCGGCAGCAGCGCCGCGTCGGCCTGCTGCGCCAGCGCCTCGGCCTTGCGCAACCGGGCCACGGCGGCGGCGATATCCGGGGAATTTGCCAATCCCTCTGTTACCAATGCGTCAAGCTGCGGATCGCCATAAGCTTGCCACCAGTCATCGGCTGGCCATTCACCCTGGCTGCTGCCGGGGAGGCTCTGGCTGGCGGCAACGGAGCCGGCGGTGCGCGGCACTGGTCGGGGACCAGCGTCGGGCGTTGCCGCACACCCTGCCAGCAACAGCAGCGCCACTGGCCCGCAAATGGCCACGGCGGATCTCAGCGGCCAGCGCTGCGGGTAGGGCGAATGACTTGTCATGAAAATCGTACCATTGAGTATGCAATTGCTTTTCTGCCGCCAGCGCTTGCTTGTCAATCATAAATCGTACTGTATAGTACGGAAATGCAGCTACCCAAACTGCCCCGTCTCTGTCCCAGCCCGACCCGCCGCGAAGCGCGCCGCCAATCGCGGCGCGAGGCGATGCTCGATGTGGCCGAGCGCTCGTTCCTTCATCAGGGCTATGCTGCGACCACCATGTCGGGGATCGCTGCCGATCTGGGCGGCTCGAAAGGGACATTGTGGAGCTATTTCCCGGCCAAGGATGTGTTGTTCGCCGCCGTCCTCGACCGGGCGACCGAGGCCTTCCAGCAGCAGCTCACGCTGATCCTGAACCCGCAGGACAGCGTTGAGACGACATTGCTGCGGTTCGCGCGTGGGTTTCTGCAAAGGGTGACTTTGCCCGACGCGCTGGCGCTTTACCGGTTGGCATTGAGCGAGGCCAACCGCTTTCCCGAAACCGGGCGCCTGTTTGACGAGCGCGTCAGTGGACGAACCCGTGCCACTTTGGCGGGCTATCTTGCCCAGGTGATGGCGCGTGGCCAGTTGCGCCGCGACGATGCGCTATTGGCCGCGCAGCAGCTGGTTGGACTGTGCCTCTCGGGTTGTCATCAATCGCTGATGCTGAGGCTGATCGAGCAGGTCGACTCTGAGAAGATCGAGGCTGACGCCACCCATGCGGTGGCGATGTTCATGCGCGCTTATGGTCCGTAGTCAGGCCTTGCCTGATGCCGACATGCCGCTTGTCTGGCTTCGCGGCGGGATGGCCAAGCAGCGCCATGATGGCGCAACAGGGCAGGATAACGAATCCTGGGAGAATGGCCCGCCATGGCCAAGGTCAGCACGATCATCGCGCAGCTCGCCGATCGCGAAGCCATCCGCGAATGTCTCTATCGCTATTCGCGCGGGGTAGACCGGCTCGATGCCGATATGCTGCGCAGTGCTTATTGGCCCGATGCCGTGGACCAGCACCTCGAATTCACCGGCAATGCCGAGGAATTCATCGCCTGGGCCTTTCCGATCATGCGCAGCATGGATCAGACCATGCATATGATCGGCAATATCCTGATGACGATTCGCGGCGATAGCGCCGACGTCGAATCCTACTTCTACGGCTATCACCGCATCACTCTTGATGGCGGCAAAGTCGATGTGATCGGCGCGGGCCGCTACATCGACCGTTTCGAAAAGCGCGACGACGAATGGCGTGTGGCCGAGCGGCTGGTGCTGACCGACTGGTTTCGCCAATATCCCGATTCCGCCGATTGGTCGGCGGGGATGCTGGGCCAACGCGTCGATTTCGGGGGCCGCCACCCCGAGGATTCCAGCTACACCCGTATCCATCTCGATTGAGAGAGAAGCCATGAACGCGCATACGCCCGCTTCTGCCGAAACGGCACCGCAGTACATCATCCCCACCGAGGCCTATCTCTCCGCCGATTACGCCCAGGCCGAGCGCGACTTGCTGTGGCGCAAGGTGTGGCAAGTGGCCTGCCGCGAGGAGGAGCTGCCCGAGGTCGGCAATTACGTCACGTATGAGATCCTTGACGATTCGATCATCGTCATCCGCACCGCCGACGGTTCGCTCAAGGCGCATCACAACGCCTGCCGCCATCGCGGGCGGCGGCTGGTCGATGGCTGCGGCTCGGCCAAGCGGCTGGCGTGCAAATTCCACGGCTGGGAATGGGATATCGATGGCAATAACACCCGCGTCGTGCGGGAGGCGGGTTACGCCGGGCGGCTGAGCGCCGAGGAATTGCGGCTGGGCGCGGTGCGGGTCGGCACTTGGGGCGGCTGGGTGTTCATCAATATGGACCCGGACTGCGAGCCGCTCGAAACCTACCTCGCCGATGTGAAAACCATGCTCGATCCGTTCGAGCTGGACAGGATGCGCTACCGCTGGCGGCAATGGCTGCATTTCCCCTGCAATTGGAAGGTGGCGGTCGAGGCGTTCAATGAGGGCTATCATGTGCTCGGCACGCATCCGCAGCTGGCAGTGTTCTCCGACAAGCCGACCTGGTCGAAAGCGCGCGGCATCCACGGGCAGTTCGGCCCCGAGGGCGGCGAAGGTGTCGGCGGTGGCACGGGCGGAGCAGCGGGCGCGTCGGATATGCGCATCGGCCTGGCAGTGTCGCTGAACAAGGTGTGGGAAGAGGTCTGGGCGACCACCACCCAGACCATGGTCGATGTCGCTAACCGGCTGGTCGACGAACTGCCCGAAGGCACCGCGACACCGGCGGTATTCGCGCATTTCATGAGCCGGGTGATCGAGGAGGATGCCAAGCGCGGGGTGAACTGGCCCAAGCTCGACCCGGCGGCGGTGGCCGCCTCGGGCGCGGACTGGCACATTTTTCCCAACACCGTGATCATTCACGGCCCGACCTTCGCGCTCTGCTATCGCGCGCGGCCTGACGGCAGCGATCCCGACAGCTGCATCTTCGAGGTCTATACGCTGGAGCGCTACCCCGAGGGCGAGGAGCCGCGCCCCGAAAACAAGCATTGCCCGGTGATCGAGGAAGGGCCGTGGCCGTTAGTGCTGACTCAGGATTTCAGCAATATGGGTGAAGTGCAGCGCGGCATGAAATCGCTGTCGTTCAGGGGCGCGCGCCCGCATCCGGTCGAGGAAGTGGCGGTGGTCAATTTCCACCGGGCGTTGGCGCAGTACATGGGCCGTGGTGGGCCGGTGTTAATCGATTGAGGGAGCCTCGTGCTCCCCTCCCGCTTGCGGGAGGGGCCGGGGGTGGGCATCTGCTCCCGTGGGTTGGCGGCTGATTTGTCCTGCTGAAGCCGGTTTTGCTTTCCAGAAGAGTGCGCCATGATGCGAGATCGGGAGTGCCCACCCCCCGGCCCC
>JAMFSI010000032.1 GCA_026225215.1 Sphingomonas palustris
TCGCGCGGGCTCATGTTGTAGACGAAGAAGCCATAGTGATCGTTGACCTCGAGGCTGTAAGGCATCGACACCAGCCGACCGTTCGCAACATGCACCGGTCCCGGCTGGTCGTCGTGATAAAGGTCGCAGGTATAAGTCAGGCCATATTCGGCGATCAGGTCGAGCGTGCGCGGCGTGTGAGTCAGCGCCGGGGCGAGCCAGCCCTTGATGGTCTGCCTGGTCGCGGCCTGCACGGTGCGGATCGCATCTTCGATGATCGCGCGTTCCTGCGCTTCGTCCAGGCCGTAGCTGTAACGGGTATTATAGATGCCGTGGCTGAAGAACTCCCAGCCGCGGGCATTGGCATCCTCGACCACCTCGGGGATATGGTCGCACAGCGCCACCGACAGGCTGACCGAGCCGGGAAAGCCGTGCTTGGTCATGACATCGGCCATGCGCCAATGGCCGACGCGGTTGGCATGGTCGCGGTGCGCGTAGCCGACGACATCGGGGTGCGGCCTGGACCAGCTTTTGCGGTGGGGATTGGCGGGCGGGTCGATCTCGTAGAATTCGAGATTGGGCGAAACCCAGACCGCCACCGTCTTGCCGCCCGGCCAGCGCAGCGGCGCCCGGTCGCGCCACGGGCGAAAGTCGTAGAGACCAGGATCGGCGTCGCCCTCACGCATGGCGCGACTCCAGCCAATCGATGACTACCTGAACCGGCTCGACATCGGCGTATTTGAGCTGCAGGTCGGTCAGGTTGGCGAAGTGATAGCTTTCGTGCTTGTCGGCGCAGGTTTCGATCGGCACGATCGTGCGGTACCCCCGGCTGAGGCTGTCGACCGCGGTCGCGCGGACACAGCCCGAGGTCGAGCCACCGGTGACGATCATAGTATCGACCTTATGCCAGACCAGCAGGCTCTGCAGCGGGGTCTCGAAAAATGCCGACGGCATGCGCTTGGTGTAGATCGCGTCTCGATCTCGATCGATTTCGCAACGATCGTCGAAGGCATGGCGCCGCGAGTCGAGTTTGATGTTCTGCAACGAATCGGGGGTGTTTGTCCGCGTGCCCCAGACCACGGCATCGCTCGCATCGGGGCTGTAGGCGACGTGCGTCCAGACGACCGGCATGCCCTGTCCCCGCGCCAGCCGCGAAATCGTGTTGACGTGTTCGATCTGGCGCGGGTCGGTTTCATAAGCGGTCTTGAATTCGTCGATCCGCGTGTAAGCGTTTTGGAAGTCGACGTTGACGACGGCCGCCTTCTCGCCAAAGCCGAACTTTGCTCGCGCCGGGTTCGCCATCACCTCGTCGAAGATCTGTCGCGCCGTCTTCCCGTCCGAGATCATCTGCGTTCCGACAAGTGTCATTGCGCGAACTTCCTGCTGGTGCTTGCTGGCGTCTGGGCGCCACCGATGACCGATGATGGCACGATGCCGTCCGCATACGAAACAGCAAAGCGGCGGGCGAGGGATGCGTGCAGGGCCAGACTATCCGCTCTGCGAACACGCCCGCATCGCCAACGCGCCGCTTCCGCGCTGGCGATGCATGTTACCGTCCATGCGCGGCCAATGGTCGCTGCCCAGAGGACAGATTCTTGCCTGAAATCGCCCGTGCCCCCGACAAATTCCTGTTCGAGGTTGCCGTCCTGATCGTTGGCGGCGGCGGCACGGGGCTCTGTGCTGCCCTCGCGGCCAGCGATGGCGGCGCCGAAGCGCTCGTGCTCGAGCGCGATGGGGGGGCGCTCGGCTCGACCGCGATGTCGACCGGGCTTATTCCTGCCGCCGGAACCCCAGAGCAGGCCAATTGCGGGATCGACGACAGCCCTGCGCGCTTCGTTGCTGACATCATGGCCAAGACCCATGGCGAGGCCGACCGGGTGCTGGCCGAACTGCTGGCGCGCGAATCCGCCGAAACCATCGCCTGGCTGCGCGACAGCCATGGTGCGCCGCTCGCGCTGATGGATGGCTGGCTATACCCCGGCCACAGCGCAAAGCGCATGTACGGAACCCCGCATCGCACCGGCGGCGAGCTGATGGCTGCGCTGGAGTCAGCGGTCGTCGCGGCCGGCGTGCCGATCCTGACGCGCGCGACGGTCGACCGGCTCTACCTCGACGGGTCCCGAATCGCCGGGGTCCGCGCCGTGCGTCCGGACGGCTCTGCAGAGGATATCGGCTGCGGCGCGCTGATTCTGGCTTGCTCGGGTTTCGGCGGCAATGCCAAACTCGTCGCGCAGCACATCCCGGCGATGGCCGGCGCCACCTACCACGGCCATCCCGGCAATCGCGGCGACGCGCTCGCCTGGGGCGAAGCGCTGGGCGCGGCGGTCGCCGATATCGGCGCCTACCAGGGCCACGGCGGGCTGGCCGCGGGTTATGGAGTACCTATCCTGTGGCCGCTGATCATGGAGGGCGGCTTCCAGGTGAATGTCCATGGTTTGCGCTTTTCCGATGAATCTGCGGGGTATTCGGAACAGGCCGCGATCGTTAACGCGCAGCCTCGCCAGATCGCCTGGTCGATCTTCGACCGGCGCTGCCACGAGCTGATGCTAGATTTTGATGATTTTCAGGATGCATTGCGCGCCGGCGCGGTGCTCCAGGCCCCCGACATTCCCAGCCTCGCCGCCGCTTGCAAACTGCCCGAGGCAGCCTTGGCTGGCACCTTGGCCCAGGTCGCGGCTTGCACTCGCGGCGAGGCTGAGGATGAGTTTGGACGCGACTTTGCCGGAAAGCCTGTACTCGCCG
The DNA here is from genome assembly GCA_026225215.1 of Sphingomonas palustris. GTDB lineage: Bacteria > Pseudomonadota > Alphaproteobacteria > Sphingomonadales > Sphingomonadaceae > Novosphingobium > Novosphingobium palustris. The sequence continues at coordinate 2,722 of JAMFSI010000032.1, forward strand.
CGCCCTGGTACGCCGCCAAGGTTACGGGCGCGCTGTTTCATACCCAGGGCGGGCTGATCGTCGATGACGATGCCCGTGTCCTGCGCAGCGCAGGGAGCGTGTTCCCCAATCTTTTTGCCGGCGGCGGCGCGGCGCGTGGTATTTCCGGGCGCGGCGCCGATGGCTACCTTGCCGGAAACGGGCTGCTCGCGGCAACGACGCTCGGCAAGATCGCCGGTCGCGCGGCCGCGCGCCTGGTTTCCCGCAAGGATGGAGGCCGCGTTGCCCGCTAACAGCCGCCTAATGCATGTGATGCTCAACGTCGCCGATATCGACCGGACGTTGGCGTTCTATGCCAATCTGGGCATGCGGGTGCAGGTGGACCGCAGCAATCCCGCTGCCGGATCGCGCAATCTGTTCTTCGGCTTCGACAGCGAGGACGAGGTCGCGCTGATCGAAGTCGCCAGCCCGTGCGACGCGTCCGCACCCGGTTTCGGGCATGTCGCGATCGCGGTGCCCGATGTCGTTGGCCTGTGCGACCGGCTGCGTGCGTCGGGCATCGTGCCCGATCGTGAGCCGCGCCGGCTGGCCTCGGGTGCGCAAATCGCCTTTCTGCGCGATCCCGATGGCCATCGCATCGAACTGGTCCAGCTGTCCGGCAGCGGCATTGCGCGGAGCGCCGCCGCTCACGATGGGCTGAATTATGTCGTGCTCGATACGGGCACTCCCACGATTGCCGGCGCCTTGCCGATCCTGATGTTGCACGGCGGCGGCTCGCGCGCCGATCATTTTACCGACCTGATGCTGCTGCTGGCCGGTCGGCATCGCTGCCTCGCGTACGACCAGCGGGGATTCGCCGGCACCGGGGCGCTGCCCGGCACGCCCATCGACCACGCCCATTGGGCAGCGGACGTACCCGCGATGCTCGATGCCGTGGGCGTGGACCGCGCCGTGCTGTTGGGCTGGTCGATGGGCGCTTCGGTGGCCATCAACGCGGCGCGGCAATGGCCCGAGCGCGTTGCGGAGACTGTCCTGCTTGGCGCGCCCGACCCGCGACGCAGCGTCGATGTTGCTCGTCTGCGTGATCGCCAGCGCGAGGCCGACGCACTGTCGCCCGCCGCCCTGCGCGAACGCGAGACAGAGCATTTGCGCGGTGTTCTCGGGCCCGAGGCGGCCAGCGATCCCGTGCTGATCGACCGGCTTCTCGCCGAGCGCGCCGCGACTCCGCCGGCCCAGTTCGCGCGCACTATCGAAGGCTATGCGACCCGCGCGGACCTCACGCAAATGTTGCCGATGCTGTCCGGTCCGGTCCACCTCGTCGTCGGCGATCACGACCGCGTGTGCCCGCCGGAGGCTTGCACGGTGATCCGCGAGTTCGTGCCCCAGGCGACGATCGATGTCGTTGCCGGCTGCGGGCATTATTACGCGCTGGAGCAGCCCGGGTCGGTCGCCGAGATCATCCTGCGGCGCCTCGGCGATAGCGCCGGCCGATGACCGATAAGACCTTGGCCGGGGTCTTGGTCGTCTCGCTCGAACAAGCGGTGGCCGCGCCCATGTGCACCGCCAGGCTCGCCGACGCCGGTGCCCGCGTTATCAAGATCGAACGGGCGGAAGGCGATTTTGCGCGGGGATACGACGCCGTCGTCCACGGCGAGAGCGCTTATTTCGTATGGCTCAATCGCGGCAAGGAATCACTGGTTGCCGACCTCAAGGACGCTGCCGACCGCGCCCTCATCGAGCGGATTGTCGCGCGTGCCGATGTGCTGGTGCAGAACCTTGCTCCCGGTGCGGCCGACCGGCTTGGCCTCGGTGCGACGAAGTTGCGCGGGCGCTATCCTCGGCTGATCACTTGTGCGATTTCGGGCTACGGCGAGAGCGGCCCCTATCGTGACATGAAGGCATATGATTTGCTGATCCAGTGTGAGACGGGGCTAGCCTCGATCACCGGCACGCCCGAGGCCCCCGGGCGGGTCGGGGTATCCGCCGCGGACATCATCTGCGGCATGAACGCGCATGCCGCGATCCTCGAGGCGCTGCTGCGCCGCGAGCGCAGCGGGGCCGGATCGGAGATATCGGTTTCGCTTTTCGATGGACTGGCAGAGTGGATGACGGTGCCGCTGCTCCATGCCGATTATGGCGGCAAGGCGCCGGCCCGGGTAGGCATCGCTCATCCTTCGATCGTGCCTTACGGCGCCTACACGGCGCGGGACGGCAAGCAGGTGGTCATCGCCGTCCAGAACGAGCGTGAATGGGCTGCATTGTGCCGGCAAGTGCTGGCGGACGCGGCGCTGGCCGAAGACCCGCGCTTTATCGGCAACGGCCAGCGCTGTGCCCACCGCGGCGAACTCGACGCGAAGTTGGTGCCGGGATTCGCCGCGATCGATTCCGCCGCGCTGGTCGCGCGGCTGACAGCGGCGGGAATTGCCTGTGGGCGCCTCAACAGCGTCGCCGAATTTTCCGCGCATCCACAGTTGCGCCGGGTATCCGTGGACACGCCGACCGGGGCTGCCCTGGTCCCCGCACCGCCCGTCCTGGTCAATGGCCAAACGCCTGATCTGCGCCCGGTGCCCGCGCTCGGCAGCGCCACGGCCGCCATTGCCGCCGAATTCGCCGCGACATTGCCTGCAGCCGACATGGCGGGCTCAACACAATATGAGGACCACCAGCCATGACGCGCAGCTATCGGGGCATCATCCATTACGGCCACGAAAGCGACGGCCTTACCGGGCGCGAGACTTTCCATGTCACTGTCCATGCGGACGGCACGCGCACGCTGCGCTGTGTCTGCGAGATGGACAAGGTCCCGCTGGTTCGCGACGTCACTTACACCGTCAACGAACGCTTCGAGGCGGTGGAAGCCTTTGTCCGCGTCCAGGCGGAGGGGGCGTTTGTGGGCTCGGGCTGGTTTCGCTTCAACGACAACAGCGCCGAGGGCGAAATCCTGACGGCGCGCGAAGGGCGCCTGTCGCAGCGGATCGCGACGCCGGGGCGGGTCAAGCTGTTCGGTTCGCACCCGATCTGCGTCGATATCTGGAAATGCGCTCATACGCCTGCCGAACGCCAGGGCGAGGTGCAGCCGCTGACCAATTGCTTTTCGAGTTCGCTGGCGCCGAACGGAGCTTCGGGGCCGATACTGGTCACCAAGACGTACGATGTTGTCTTCCACGGCGAAGAGACGATCGAGGTGCCGGCGGGTCGCTTTGCCTGCCTGCGCTATAGCTGGGACACCTACACCGGCCGCACGCTGGTGATGCACACCCAGTCGGGCGACTGGCTGCCGGTGCAGGTGCGCGTACCTGAAACAGGCAGGATTTATCAATTGGTCGCGTTCGAAGAGATCAGCCCGGCTGCAGCCCGCGCAGAATGAGGTTCGGCAGCACCGAATCGTTCCAATCGGGGACCAGATTGCCGATCCGCACGATCACCAGGTCGCGCGCCGCCGAGATATAGACCCGCTCACCGATCGCCCCGTCGAACATCACCATGTCGTCGGCCAGGATCGGTTCGCGTGAGGGCACGGGCGGTGCGCTGCCGCTGCCATAGCCACGCAGGCGGGCATAGGGGCTTGTGCGCCAGATCTGGAAACCGTAATTGGGGTTGGTCGGCGACGGCGCGGTCATCGCGTCGATCCAGCTTGCCGGAAGCACTTGCCGCCTGCCGACCCGCCCGCGATCCTTGATCAGCAGCCCGACGCGCACCCAGTCCTGGCCCGTCGCAAGGATACAGCAGAAGGTGCGGGCAAGACCGGAAGGCCGGTCGAGCCAGACCATGGCGTCGCTTGCTCCGATCGGCTGCCAGATGGTTCTCGACAGCCACTGCGCGTAGCGTTTGCCGGTAGCGCGCTGCAGGATCAGCGCCAGCAGACCATTATCGACATTGTTGTAATCGAAACGACTGCCCGGCGGCGCGGCCAGCTTCGTATCGAGTAGCGTCGCCTCCAGCCTAGTGCCATACATCATCGCCTCGCCGCGGCCGCCGTTGATCGCCAAGCCGTCCTTGGCGAGGCCCGAACGCATCTGCAGCAGGTCGCGCACGGTGATTTCCCCGCGAGGGTCGCCCCGCCATTCGCTCAACCATCGGCTCGCCGGGTCGTCGAGCCCGATCAGCCCGCGCGCGACCGCTGCGCCGACGGCCAGAGCCAGCACCGGTTTGGGCATCGAGGCGGGCGAGGACCGGCTGGTGCGATCCGATCCCGGGCCGTAATATTCGAGCCGCAGAGCACCCCGGTGCCAGACCAGCAGGCTCTGCAAACGCGCCTTGCCGGCATAGGCAATCGCCGCAGTGACCGCCGTCGGTTCGATATCGCTTGGCCCCACAGGAAGCGGCGCCTTGTTCCCACCCGCCACCCGTTCAAGCGGAGACAGCGGGGCGATGTCGAAAACCTTGTTCGGATCGTGCCACCAGACCCGCCGCGCCGCGAGCAATGCCTGCTCGTCGGTGTCTGGCTGCGCCGCCAGCTGCGGCGCCAAAACCAGCAGCGTGGCGCCCACTAATGCGCTCAACCCGGTTCTCGTCACTCCAGGCCCCTTATCACCATGTTGGGGAGCGCGGCATCGTCCCAGTTCGCCGGCTCGGCCCCCAGCCGCACGATCACCAGGCTGCGCGACGGCACCACCCACACCTTGTTCTGGGCCACGCCCTCGAAGATCATCACGTCGGGTGCGAGGAATGGCGCCGATTGCGGGACGACCGCAGTGACCGGGGTGGGATAGGGATTGTGCGCGCTGGCCATCACGCGGTTGGCCACATAAGGCGCGCCGAGCCAGACGCCCAGGCCGTAGTTCGGCTGGTCGGGCAAGGCCTGTTGCATCTGGGCGACAAAGCCCGGGGGCAGCAGGTGCGGCGTCCGGCTTTCGCCGACCAGAAACGCACCCATCCTAACCCAGTCGTCGGCGCGGGTAAACAGGCAGCAATTGCCGTGCACCGTGCCCCCGGGCCGGTCGATGTAGATGCGCTCATCGCCGAGGCCAAGCGGCTTTGCGAGTAGGTCCGACGCCAGTTGCTCATAGGGGCGATGGCCCGCACGCGACAACGCAATGCCGAGCAGGTCATAAGTCCACGCCGAGTAATCATACAGCACCCCCGGCGTGGCTACCCTGGGCAGGCGCAGGATACGCGGGGCATAGTCGCTGCCGATGATGATCCGCTGGAAGTCACCGAACGGCGAATAGGTCAAATGATACCATGCCAGCCCGGCATGCATCGCCAGCATGTCGCGATAGCTGATCGCGCGGCGGCCATCACCGCGCCATTCGGTGAGCTGATCGGCGACCGGCTCGTCGAGCCCGGTGACCAGCCCCTCGCGGATCGCGCGCCCGGCGACAAGCGCCATCAGCGACTTGGCCATCGCCCCGGCTGGACGGATGCTGGCGGCGTTGCCCGTGGCGTAGTGCTCATACACGACGCAGCCGTCGTGCCAGACCAGGAATGCGCTGGACTTATGCGCCGTAGCCCAGCGATCGGCCGCGGCGAGAGCTGGTGCAGCTGCAGCCGGCGGCGCGCAATGCGCGAGCGGCACGCCCGGCGCCCCATAAATCACTGCGCGCAAATCCGGGACCGCGTTGGCGGTCGCTGCCGGGGCGAGGCCAAGCATCCCGGGCACGCGAGCGGCATAACGAACCCAGAACCGCCCATCGTCGATCGCCATCGCCGCAGCCAGCAGCGCTAGGCCGCCGGCGATCCCCGCCAGGATGCGGGCCAGCCTGCGCCCCATCATGCGCTCAATGCCCGCCCGCCCCGGGCGCCTTGTCACCGATCACGCTCTCGGTAAAATCGATCGACAGCGCCAGCGCCTTGCGGCTCGCGTCGCGCGTCGCTTCGGGGGTGGGGCCGATCCAGGCGTGATCGACGCCGGGGATCATGATCAGCGTTGCCGGCACGCCCGCCGCCTTCAGCGCCGCCAGCATCGCGCGGCTTTGCGCCGGGGGCGCGGATTTGTCATCGGTGCCGTGGAGCAGCAGCATCGGTGGGTCCTTCGGATCGACATAATTGACCGCCGAGGGGGCCTTCAGCTTGTCGTCGCTGCATGCGCCGTCGTGGCAATCGAAATAGGGGTGTTGCCAGATCGGGAACGGGCCGCCGATCGGTTGCTTGAAGTCATAGGCGCCATACCAAGCCACCGCGCCTTGCACGCAGTCGGAAACCGAGGCTGGCGGCGGGGCCAGGTCGGCGCCGTAAGCGGCACCGGTCAGCGGTTCAAGCGCCGCCACGCCGCAAGTGACCGCAGCCATCGCCGACAATTGCCCGCCAGCGCTGTCGCCCCAGGTCACGAACCGGGCGGGATCGATATCGTAGGTGGCCGCATGCGCGCGCAACCAGCGTATCGCTGTTTTCACATCCTGCAGCGCGGCCGGAAACGGCGCCTCGCTGCCAAAGCGATAGGAGACCGCGGCAACGACGTAGCCCTGCTGCGCGATCAGCGCGAGGGCGGCCGGCCAGTCGGCATAAGCGGCGGTCTTGCGCGGGCTGCCGTAGATCCAGCCGCCGCCGTGGATAATCACGATGACCGGGCGCGGCCCCTTTTGCGCGAAGCTGCTGGGCGGCAGGTACAGGTCGAGTGTCAGCGGGCGAAACCCGCGCAATTCGGCATAGGCTACCGCGGGGCGCCCGGTGACCCCGCCGGGCAGGGCAATCGTTGCCCCATCCATCGAGGTTGGGTTGTGGCGTGCGGCTTGTATATCCACCGCGACTTGCGCGGCGACGGTTTCGCCAGTGCTGGCCGCGACGGCCGGTCCAGCCATCGCCGCTGCCAAAGCCAAGGCCAGCACGCTTCTGATCATTCGCTCACTCCTGCAATCAGAAGGCTTCGGGGTAAACACTTCCTGGCGATGCGCTAGAACCTGACGCCGAGAGTTGCAGTGATTCGGCGCGGGTCGATCGGGTAGACGTCATTGGCGAGGATCAGCATGTAGCTCTTGTGGTTGTTGCAGTTGGTGCAAGCCAGGCTGAAATACCACGGATGGGCATTGAACTGGATGTTGGCATCGATGAAATTATCCACGGGCGTCCGGATCGGATTGAGGATCGAGATCTGGTAGGTGGACGAATGGCGCCACAGCACGCTCGCCGTCAGGTCCTCGCTGGCCGAGACCGGGACATGGTAGATGGGGCCGGCGGAGAACTGGAACTTGGGCACCTGCGTGGGTTGTTCGCTGGGCTGGAGCTGGTCGGCTGCCGGAACGCCCGGAAAATTATAGAGCTTGGTGTATTTGGCATTCTCGAAGCTGCCGTTCCCGGCAATCGAGAAGCGGGGAGTGAAGGCATAGTTGCCTTCGAATTCGACGCCGCGCACGCGCAGGTCGGCGATGTTTTCAAGCAGTGTTTCCAGCACTCCGGTGCTCGGCAGGATCACCTGGACGGTGTTCTGGTAGCCTTTGAGCGTCTGCTGGAAGGCGGTCAGGTTCAGGGTCAGGCGCTGGTCCAGGAATTGCGAGCGCAGCCCTGCCTCGAAGGACCAGACCCGTTCCGGCGCGACTGCGACCACCAGTTGCGGGTCGGCGGTGCGGGCGTTCCAGCCGCCAGCCTTGAAACCATTGGTGGCCGAGACGTAGACGTTGACGTCATGCGAAAAATTATACTGGAGCGCGGCCCGCGGGGTAAACCGGTTCGACGTGAGCTTGATCGGCTGGCCGACGGCCAGCACATCGGCGGTGGACAAGGTCGGTGCACCGTATTCGGTCTCGGGATTATACCCCAGCTCCTTGACGTCATGCGTCATGCGGCCGCCCAGGGTGAGGATCAACGGATCGGTGATCTTGATATCGGCCTGGAGATAGCCGGCGAAACTGTTGGTCTTGGTCAGGACGTCGATATCCTGCAGCACGATCGGGGTCGCGCCGACGGCGATGGCGGTATCGAGCCGGTTATTGTCGATGATGTTGAGATAGTACAGGCCAGCGACGTATTTCACCCGATCGTCGAACAACTGGCTCGACCATTTGAGTTCGGCGCTATGCGAATAGCCGTAGCCGTCCGACATTAAATTAACGCCGCCGTAGGTCGGATTGGTGCTGGTGGGCACGTCAAACGAATAGCGCGCCCAATATTGCCGAAAGCCGTAAAGGAATTCCAAGGTTCCCGCCTCGGTCTTGTAGTTCATGATCGAGCCGAGGCCGAGGGTGCGCGTGACCGAGCAATTGCCGCCGCCGCCGGCAAGCCACGTGCCCAGCGGATTGGGTCCGCAATTGCTGACTTTTACCGCTTCATCGGTCTGGTAATAGACCGGTGCCGGTGGTGAACTGATGTTGGGCGCCGGCGTCCCGGCTTCGCGCAGGGCGAAGCCCAGACCCTGGTTGCGTTCGTAGGAGGCCGACAAGTCCCAGGTGAAGTCGCCGGCCAGCTTCAGGCGGACGTCCTCGCGGATACCGTAGTTCTTTTCGCCGTTCAGCCTGGCCCCGGTGGTGATGTCGTGGATGTAGCCGGGATCGTTGACGTAAAAGCCCGAGGTCTTGGTCAGGATGGTGTCGCTGACGGGCAAGTCGACCGATCCGCGCAGGCTGAACTTCTGGTACGTGCCGTAGCTGCCTTCGACGTAGCCGCCGGCGGTTTCGGAAGGCTTCTTGAGCACGATATCGATTGCGCCGCCCGAGGTATTGCGGCCGAACAGCGTCCCTTGCGGGCCACGCAGCACCTCGATGCGATCGACATCGTAAAGGCCGATGTTGTTGGCGTTGAAGCGGGGGTTGATGAGGTCGTTCTCGTAAGTGGTGATCGGCGGATCATTGGTCGTGGTGATGTCGAGGCTGCCGACGCCGCGGATGAAGTAGGTTGCCGTCCCCTTGAATGCCGACTGGGTAATATGCGTCGAGGGCACGTATTTGGCGATGTCGAAGGCATCTTCGATCTGGAGGCGCGCGACGTCGGTATTACTGAAGGCGGTAATCGGGATCGGCACGTCCTGCAGCCGCTGCTCACGGCGCTGCGCGGTGACAATGATGTCATTTCCGGATGGCTGGGGCGCGGCCGTTGCCGGCGCTGCCGTGGTCGTCGCGGGGGCCGTCGATGGTGCTGCGGTCTGTGCAAACACGGCAGACGGCAGCAGCGCCAACGCGCAAACGCTTAGAGCGGGCAGCGCAAGATGCGAATCATTTGCCCGCTCTAACTTTTTGTTTTCGCATCGTTTAATGCCAAAAACCGGTACCCACTTTTTGGCACGATGCTCTATTCGATACAGTGTACGAGATCCCATGGTACCCCCGGGTCGTTGAAAGCGGTGTGTGGCCATTCAACATCATGCGGGCGCAGGTGCCTTGTGCTTTGTAGCCACTATTCGAGAGCCGATCAAAAGCTCTTGGGCAAGTCGAGGACGTGCGTTGCGACATGGCTGAGGATCAGGTTCGTCGAGATCGGCGCGACCTGATAAAGGCGGGTTTCGCGGAATTTGCGCTCGATGTCGTATTCCTCGGCAAATCCGAAGCCGCCGTGGGTCTGGACGCACATGTCGGCGGCGTACCAGCTCGCCTCGGAGGCGAGCATCTTGGCCATGTTGGCCTCGGTGCCACCGGCCTGGCCGGCATCAAACATCCGCGCCGCGCGATCGACCATGCCGGCGGCCGCCGCAAGCTGGACATAGGCGCGCGCGATCGGGAATTGCACGCCCTGGTTTTCACCGATGGGCCGGCCAAAGACATTGCGCTCGCGGGCATAGGCGCTGGCGCGATCGATGAAGAAATGGCCATCGCCGATGCATTCGCTGGCGATCAGGATGCGCTCGGCATTCATGCCGGACAGGATGTAGCGAAAGCCTTTGCCCTCCTCGCCGATCAGGTTTTCGGCCGGCACTTCAAGGTCGTCGAAGAACAGCTCGGTCGTTGCGTGGTTGAGCATGGTGCGGATCGGCCGGATGGTCAGCCCGTTTCCCACCGCCTTGCGCATATCGACCAGCAGGACGCTCATCCCGTCGGACGGCTTGGCGCACGCCTCGCGCGCGGTGGTCCGGCAGAGCAGGACCATGAGGTCGGAATGTTCGGCGCGGCTGATCCAGATCTTCTGGCCGTTGACGATGTAGCGGTCGCCCTCGCGCCGGGCAAAGGTGCGGATGCGTGTCGTATCCGTGCCGGCGCCTGGCTCGGTCACGCCGAAGGCCTGCAAGCGAAGGTCTCCGGAAGCGATCCTTGGCAGATACATCTGCTTCTGGGCGTCCGAGCCGTGTTTGAGCAGCGTGCCCATCGTGTACATCTGGGCGTGGCAGGCGCCGCCATTGCAGCCCGATCGGTGGATCTCTTCCAGCACCGCGGTGGCCGCCTGCAGGCCGAGCCCCGAGCCGCCGTAGGCCTCAGGGATCAGCACCGCCAGAAATCCGGCCTCGGTCAGCGCCTCGACGAAAGCGGTGGGATAGGCGCGCTCGCGATCGAGCGCCTGCCAGTAGGCACCCGGGAACCCGGCGCACAAGCGGCGCACGGCCTCACGGATGTCCGGAAAGCTTTCCTCGATTTCCTCCACTGCTCACCACTCCTTTTGATCTGGCACGGCCTGCACGCCGGAACCCGCGTCGGCCTATCGGTTATGCCCATAGCGCATGGCTGGCGCGTCGCGGACTGTTCGCCATGCGAATAGCCGCAAATGGCTTGCGCCCGACCGGCGCAGACTGGAGTGTGAAGCCCGGACACAAACCTGCGTTGGGACTCGCCATGGATCAGACTAGCACCGACTCGACCGCCGCCGAACTGTCGATGCGCGCGATCGAGCGCCGCCTTGTCGGTCACCTGACGGACGACATCGGCGCCGATTTTGCCGCCGCGCCGATGCGCAACAGCGTGCGCGCCTATACCGATCCGGCGTGGCTCGCCAAGGAGCACAGCGAGCTGTTCGGCAAGCTGCCGATCCTCGCCTGCCTGTCAGGCGACGTCGCCAACCCCGGCGACGTGACGCTGTTCGAAGCCTATGGGCCCTCGATCATCATTGCCCGCGCGCCCTCGGGCGAGGTCAACGCCTTCCTCAACATGTGCACGCATCGCGCCGGGCGACTGGTCGATAGCTGCGGCCGGCGCAAGCTGATGACCTGTGGCTTCCATTCGTGGAGCTTCGACCTAGAGGGCAATCTCGTCGGGGTACCGACCCGCGCTGCCTTCGCCGGCATCGACATCGCCGGGCGCCGCCTGATCCGCGTGCCGGTCGGCGAATGGGGCGGCATGGTCTTCGTGAAGCTGCACCCCGGCGACGAGCGCATCGACGTCGCCGCGTGGCTGGGCGAGCTTGGCCCCGAACTGCTTCACTGCAACATGGCGGGTGCGCGGATGATCAAAAGCGACCAGTTCGAGATCGAGGCCAACTGGAAATACAAGATCGACACCTTCGGCGAGGCCTATCACTTCCACGCTGTCCACCCGCAGACCTTCGCGGTGACGGCGGTCCCCGACCTGATCGTCTACGACCATTACGAGCCGCATTACCGGATCAGCTTTGCCAACAAATTCTATAAGGACTGGATCGGCACCGACGAAAGCACCTGGCCGGTCACGCCTTATCGCAGCGGGCACTTCATTTTCCCCAACAGCTTCGTCTTTTCGGTCTATCGCGAATCGACCGGGCGCGCGGTCACGGTCTATCAGCTGTTTCCGCAGGAACGCCCCGACCGCGCGCGCACGCGGATCACTACGTATCGCCTGACCGACACCGGCGACCACATCGCCGACAGCGAAGTCGAGGGCCTGCACGACTTTACCTGCAGCGTCATCGGCGGCGAGGATTATCCGGTGGCCGAGGCGAGCACGCGCAACATGATGTATGCCCCGCCAGACTTCGAACTGGTCTATGGGCGTAACGAGGTGGCCATCCAGGACTTTCAACGCAGCGTCGCGCGGATGATCGGCGAACCGGTCGACTGATGCATACCGATAATGACGCCTATTGCCGCGCGCTAGCCTTTATCCGCCGGCCGCATGCCCTGCTGATCGACGGCAGTTGGCAGGTAGCCCAAGCCGGGGCATCGCTCGAGACCTTCGATCCTTCGAGCGGTGAGCCGATCGGACGCATCGCCTGCGCCGATGCGTCCGACGTCGATATGGCGGTAGGGGCGGCGCGCAATGCCTTTGCGGGCTGGCGGGCCACGAAGCCCAACCTGCGGCGCGATCTCCTGCTGTCGATCGCCGATGCGATCGACGCTCACGCCGAAGAACTCGCCTATATCGAGGCGATCGAGGCCGGAAAAATCTTTGCGAAGGTCCGCGCCGTCGAGGTCCCCAACGCCTCCTCGATGTTCCGCTACTACGCCGGCTGGTGCGACAAGATCCACGGCACCACCCATCGCTCCTCTGCCCCCGGCGACAAGCTGGCCTTCGTGCTGCGCGAGCCAGTCGGGGTAGTCGCCCAGATCCTGCCGTGGAATTTCCCGCTGGGGATGGCGGCGATGAAGCTGGCGCCCGGGCTCGCCGCGGGCTGCGTCAGCGTGCTGAAACCGGCGGAGGAAACCTCGCTGTCGGCATTGCGGCTGGGAGAGCTGATGCTGGGCGCCGGCTTGCCAGCCGGCGTCGTCAACATCGTCACCGGCCGCGGGGGCGAGACGGGCGCAGCGCTGGTCGCCCATCCGGGGATCGACAAGGTCGCCTTCACCGGCTCCACCGCGACCGGGCGTGCGATCATTGCTGCGGCCGGCCCCAACCTGACGCGGATGAGCCTCGAACTGGGCGGCAAGGCGCCCAATATCGTTTGCGCCGATGCCGACCTCGACGAGGTCGTGCCAGCGTCGACTTACGGCCAGTTCTTCAATGGCGGGCAGAACTGCCTCGCCGTGTCGCGCATGCTGGTTCACGCCAGCCGCCATGACGAGATGGTCGAGCGTCTGGCTGCGGCAGCGGCGGATTTTCGGGTCGGCGGCTGGGATGATGCGCAGGCCGACATGGGGCCGCTGGTCTCCGCAAGGCAGCTTGACCGCGTCATGGACTATGTCCGGATCGGGCGCGAGGAAGGGGCAGCGGTGGTCACCGGCGGTGAGCGCATGGCTCGGCCGGGGTTCTTCATGGCGCCGACCGTGCTCGCCGGCTGCACCGACGACATGCGCGTGGTGCGCGAGGAGATTTTCGGCCCGGTGGTGGCCATCCAGACCTTTTCCGACACCGACGAAGCGATAGAGCGGGTCAATGGCCACCAATATGGCTTGTCCGGCGCAGTGTGGACCCAAAATCTGTCGCTCGCCCAGCGCTTCATCCAGGAGCTGCGCCTTGGCACGGTCAGCATCAATGCCCCGATGGCCGGCGATCGTGACTTGCCACTGGGCGGCTTCCGCCAGTCCGGCTGGGGGCGCGAGAACGGCGTTGAAGGGCTTTCGCTTTATCTTGAGGCCAAGACGGTGGTGATGACCTCGCTCTGACGCGGTTGTTCAGTCCGCCGCTTCCAGTTCCGCCACCGCCGCGGCATAGGCGCGGCGGCCAGTGGCCAGATAGGCCGTCAGCACCCCGCCGACGATCAGCAGCACCGTGGCCATTGCATAGCGGATGCCGTCCTTGGCCAGGAACACATGGTCGCTAAGAAAGCCAACCCCGACCGGGCCCAGCGTGGTGCCGATCAGGCTGTTGGTCATTGTGTACAGCGCCAGCACGCGCCCACGATACGGCGCCGGGGTGCCGAACACCGCTGCCGAAACCCCGGCCGAAGTTGCCATGGCGCTGCAGAACGCGGCGATGGCCAGCGCGGCAAAGGCCTCGTAGGGCGAGGGCCACAGACCCGCCGTACCGCCGATGATCGCTAGCGGGATCAGGCTGAACAGCGCGACGCGGTACGGCGCATCGCGGTTTCCGGCCCGGTAGAGCCGATTGGCGATGATCCCGCCGATGAATGCACCCGAGGGGCCGAAGACCAGCAGGATGATGCCGTAGACCGCCGAGAATCGCGGTGCCGGCCAGCCCCAGACGCGCAGGAACAGCGTTGGCAGCCACGAAAAGGCATAGCCCGACAGCGATACCGCCCCCATTCCCACCGCCAGCGGCACGAACGCCCGCCGATGCTGCCGCACAAAGGCCAGGCAATTGCGTAACGAGGCCTGCGTTGCTGTGTGCGCTGGCGGCCGAGCCGGTTCGCGCACCGCGATCAGCAGCAGCACCGCCACCACGAACCCCGGCGCGCCGACCAGCACGAAGACGATCTGCCAGGGATGGAGAGCCCCGTGAAACACGCCGATCCCCTGCGTCGTCGCCCAACCGAGCAGGGCCCCGCCGATCACATAGGACAAGCCCATGCCGCTGAACACGCCGAGATTGAACACGCCCAGCGCGGCGTTGACGCGTTGGCGCGGGAAGAGGTCGGCAATCATCGAGGTTGCCGCGGGGGTCAGCGCCGCTTCACCGAAGCCGATGCCGAAGCGGCACACCGCGAGCGTGGCGAAACTGCCGGCAAAGCCGCTGAGCACGGTCATCAGGCACCAGAAGGCGATCGCCACCGCGGCCAGATTGCGCCGGTTAGACCGGTCCGCCACCCAGCCCGCCGGCAGCCCGAGAAACACGTAAACGAGCGCAAACAGCGGCCCCATCAGCAGGCCCATGCTGGTATCGCTGACCCGCAGTGTGGCCTTGATCGGCACGACCAGCAGCGTCAGTACCCAGCGATCGAGCAGCGACAGTGTATAGGCCAGGGTCAGCAGCCCCACCGCTACCCAGGCCCAAAGCGCCCGGGGATAGCGGCGCAGGGGCAGCACCGAAACGTCGGCGAACGATGGCTGCAGCACACTCATGCTTCGTCATACCCTGCCGCAGCCGGGGCCGCCAGTTCGTCGGCCAGTCGATATTGGGAAATCAGCAGCATGCCCAGCAGCAGGAAGGCGGTGGGCACGATCGTCTCGATCACATACAGCGCGTGGATCGCCGAGGCCCCCTGGGTAATGATCCGGCCGCCGGTGGTGGGAATGTAGCCACCGAGGCTGAGGCTGTATCCCAGCAGTGCCGCACCGGCTGCAAAGCCCAGCTTTTCGTTGACCGAATAGAGGCTGGCGATCACCCCCTCGCGTCGCTGGCCGGTGCGCAGGCGATCGTGATCCATCGTGTCCTGCAGCATCGACGTGCTCATCAGCAAGGCTCCGCCCGATCCGGTCCCCATCACCGCCGCCCGCCACCACACCGAGCCGAGCGTGATCGTGGCATCGGTCCACCACCAGCTCAGCGCGGTCGGGATCATGATCGAAACCGCCAGCAGATAGGCATTGCGCTTGCCGATCACGCGCCCAACGCGCGTCCAAACCGGCATCGATACGAAAATGGCAAGATTTTGTGCCACCGCCAAATTGATCATCCCGGTATAGCCGAGCCGCAGGACGTTCAGCAGGAACAACAGGTTGGTCGGCTGGAAGATGCCGAAGGCGATGTACTGGGTCAGCTTGGCACCCAGCAGCAGCACCAGCGGCCGGTTTCCCGCCAGCGAGCGCACATCGGCCCAGCGCAGGCGGTGGATCGTGGCCGCGCGGGCGACAGTGCGCGCGCCGGCCGTGCCAAGGAACGAGGCCAGCATCGTGCCCAGCGCCAGCAGGGCCATGACGATCCCCATCAGCCGGTAGCCCGCCACGCCGCCGCCGCCCGCACCGATCAACCAGGCGCTGAGCGCGAGCGCGGTCATCTGGCCTACCCCCACGAAAGCAGTACGGAACGAAATCAGCCGGAGCCGCTCCGGCGTCGTGCGGGTGATGTCCGCGGGCATAGCAAGGTAAGGCACGTTGAACATTGAATAGCCGGTCGAATAGATGACCAGCGCTATCGCCATGTAGAGGATCAGCAGCGGGCCCCCCGGCCGGGGCAAGGCAAATATCATCAGCAGCGATGCAAAGGACACGAAGGCGCCAGCCAGCAACCACGGGCGCCGCCTGCCCCAGCGCGAGTGCGTGCGGTCGCTGGCGCCCCCGATGGCCAGGTCGGCAAACCCATCGTAGATCTTGGACAGCATCATCAATGTACCGGACACTGCCGGCGATACGCCGAGCACGGTGGCCATCAGCGCGGGAAAATAGACCGAGATGCTGTTGAGCACGATCGATACGCCCGCCGTACCGACGCCGAAGCCAAGGCACACCGATAATGGCGGATAGTGCGGGGAGGCGCCTGCCGGCGAGGACAGGATGGCAGGATCGGCCATCGCGGTTTCGGCCATGGCGGTATCGGTGCGTGCGGTCATCGAAATACTCCACCAGGGCGCGCGCGCCATTGCTGTGAGGCACCCAAGCGCCGGAGGGGGCGCGCTGCCCCGGTGGCCTCGAGCGGGCCCGCGACTGCCGCAGTAACTTCGCACAGAAATCGGCATCGACATCGCTGGAAAGCGCGCTGATCGCCAGGCGGACAGTTCCCGGCAACGCGGTCTCCCCGTCTACTGCCTATTGCTCTGCTCAACAAAGCGATGACGCAGTTCAAAAATCGTCTGCGCCGCACCGGACTGATCGCTGACCGAATACAATCGCCAAAATGGTTCGGCTGAACCAACTTTTGGACGAACTTCAGGTCAATAACGAACGCTCAACAATGCGACGTTCGCCGGAGGATAGTCAATTTTCGGGGGAATTCAGATGATTAGGAATTATCTTCTGTCGACGTCGCTGGCCAGCGCGCTGGTATCGATCCTTGCCGTCACGGGGCAGGCCAACGCCCAGGCGGCCAATGCACCGGCTGCGTCCGACGCGCCGGTCGCACCGGACCAGGCCGGCGCATCCGACCCCGGCGCGATCACCGTGACCGCGCGGCACCGCGTCGAATCGCTGCAGAACGTGCCGATCGCGATCGACGCGTTTTCGTCGCAGATACTGGAGCGCGACGGCGTGGAAAATGTCCAGGATCTGGCGCGTCTCAGCCCCAGCCTCAATTTCACCAAGGGCTTTTCGCCGCAGGACAACGAGCCGTCGATCCGCGGCCTGCCCGGTGGCTCGGGCCGCCCGCCCGTCGCGGTGCTGATCGACGGCATCGATACCTCGACCCAGTCGATCGCCACATCGGGCGGCGGCAACCTCGTCGATCTGCGGCTGGTCGATTTCGAACGCGTCGAGGTCGTCAAGGGCCCGCAATCGGCGCTGTATGGCCGCTCGGCTTTCGGCGGCGCGATCAATTATATCTCGAAAGAACCCGATCAGCGGCTGGGGGGTTACCTGTCGTCCGATGTGGGGCTCTACGGTCGCGGCGAAGTCCGTGGCGCGATCAACTTGCCGGTCAGCGACACGCTGGCGGTGCGCTTCAATGGCGTCTATTCCACCTACAACGGCTATTACACCAATACCGTCACCGGCAACAAGCTGGGCGGCTATGAGGTCTATGGCGGCGCCTTCGCGGCGAAGTGGACGCCATCTTCGGACATCAAGGTCCTCGCCCGGGTTAGCTATTCCAACGACCACGAAGACGAGTCGCCGACCAAATATTACGGCCAGGAAGACGGGCTGGCCACTGCCGTCGCGCTGCCGGCGGGGCTTGCCGGGATTGCGGTCGGCGGCGGCACGCTGCCGGCGACGCTGCTGGAATACCGCCCGGGCAACGTCAATAACGAGAACGTGCCGATCGCGCTGAGCGCCGATCCTGCCGATCCGTCCGGTCACAGCGACTATCCCGGCGCGCATACCTATAACGTGCTCTCGTCCTTGCGCGCCGAATGGAACGCCGGCTTTGCGACGCTGATGTCGCTCACCGGCTATACCCATTCGACCGGCGGGAGCCAGGCGGACGTCGATTACTTCGGCCGCCCCTTGACCCAGGTGTCGCTGCCCTACCCCGGCGGGTTGGGCGAATATTCGGGCTCGGCGGCGGGCAACGGCTTCTGGCAGTTTGACATCCACACCGTGACCAAGCAGTTCAGCGAGGAACTGCGCTTGTCGCATCTCGACTCGGGCCGCTTCCGCTGGGCAGTGGGTGGCCTCTACTGGCACGAGAACGTCACCCAGCTCGACGGGCGCGTGCTGGAATTCTTCGGCTTCGGGCCCGGCGTGTCGTCGTCGCTCAACCTCGCCGAACAAAACGGCGGCCGCTCCCCGGTGCTGGGCGTGGATACCCGCACCACCGACCATTACTCCGGCTATGGCCTTGCCGAATTCGACATCCTGCCCAATTTGACCGCCTCTGCCGAGGGCCGGTATGCTTACGAGCGCTATAACTACCTGTTTGGCGACACCGTAACCGTGGGCAGCGGAGACCCCGCGACCGGACCGATCCCGCTCGTGTTGACCGGCTCGCCCTACAGCACGTCCTCGACGACGAAATATTTCACGCCGCGCGGCATCCTCACCTGGAAGCCGCTGCCCAACCTCATGACCTATATTTCGGCCGCGCGCGGGGTGAAGCCGGGCGGGATCAGCGAGGTCGGCGCCGCCGACGCGAACCTCGGCCGTTATCTGCCCGAGCATCTGTCGAACTATGAATTCGGCCTGAAGGGCACTTTCCTCGATCACCGCCTGACCATGGATATCGCCGAATTCCATATGGACTATACCAACATGCAGACGACGACCCTGATCGCGGTGCCGCTGTCGGTCTCGGCGCAAGGCTCGCTCAGCGTCACCGGCAACGCGGGCAAGGCGACGATCGACGGCCAGGAAATCAAC
This sequence comes from Sphingomonas palustris, assembly GCA_026225215.1. GTDB lineage: Bacteria > Pseudomonadota > Alphaproteobacteria > Sphingomonadales > Sphingomonadaceae > Novosphingobium > Novosphingobium palustris. The sequence continues at coordinate 21,188 of JAMFSI010000032.1, forward strand.
CTCGCCTTCCGGGCGACGCCAGCCCTGACGCTTTCGGTCAATTTCACGCACCTGACCCCCGTTTTCCGCAACTACATCCTCGATTCAAATTACGCCTTTGATGTCATCCGCGGTGGCAATTGCACGGTGGTCACGGTTTCAGGCTCGACGACCTGCGCGGTTTCTTTCGCCGGCAAGGACATCGCCGAGGCGCCGCGGTATTCCGGTCTTGCTACGGCCGATTACCTGAGGCCGATTTCCGGCGATTTGAAGGGCTTCGGCGAGGTCTCGGCCCAGTACCACGGCAAGAACTATGTCGATGCCGGCGATTACTGGGTGCTGAAGGCCTATACCATCGTCAACGTCAAGCTGGGGCTGCAGGCGCCAAAATGGTCGGTAACCGCCTATGTCAACAACGTGTTCGACAATCGCACCATCCAGAATGCCATGTGGCTGCTCGACGTGCCTTCGGAAAGCTTCGGCCCGCTCGACACCGTGGCCTATCTGCCCGATCCCCGGACATTCGGCGTCCGGGTACGCTATAATTTCTAGAACTTTGAGATGGAGACCCTGACCATACGCCCGTTCGCTGTTGTCGCTGCAATGATCGCCGCGGTGCTTGCCGGCGCGGCGATTGGCGCGGCGAACCCACCAGGCCCGGACCCGGCGACCGTTACGCTGCCGCCCGCACAAGTTCCGTTCTCGCACCAAGCCTCGGCCGAAGCGCGCGCCGGTTTTATTGAGCAGCTCGCCAACCTTCACGGACCCAAGCCCAAAGACCTGGCCGCGACACGCGCGCATTACGATAGCGTCAGCCGCGCCCGCATCTCCGCCATGCGCAAGCTTTACGCAGTTACCATCGTGCGCAGCGTCATCGACGGCGTCCCGGTCGAGACGATCACACCGGCCGCAGGTATGGCCGCTGCCAACCGCGACAAGGTGTTGATCGCCGTCCACGGCGGCTCGTTTATTTTCGGCGGGGGTGGTCCGGGCGGAGAAGTCGAAGCGATTCCGATTGCGGCACTTAGTGGTATCCGGGTCGTCGCGGTCGATTATCGCCTTGCCCCTGAGCACCGCTTCCCGGCTGCCAGCGAGGACGTGACAGCAGTTTACCGCTGGCTACTCAAGACCCATCCGGCCGGCGCGATCGGCATCTATGGTTGCTCCGCGGGCGGCATCATCACCGGCGAAACCGTGGCCTGGCTTCAGGCGCAGCACTTGCCACGGCCCGGCGCGATCGGCACATTTTGCGCCTCGATCGCAGACCTGGGTGGCGATTCAGATTTCATCGCTCCCGCGCTCCTCGGCTTGGCCGTGCCAAGTGGCATCCCGCCTATCACCGGGGCCAGCAACGGCTATCTCGATGGCCAGTCGCCCGACAACCCGCTCGTGCGCCCATCGGCTTCGCCCGCAGTGCTGGCCGAGTTCCCCCCGACCCTGCTGATCACCGGGACCCGCGACTTTGCGATGAGCAATGTCATTCAATCCGATCGCCTGTTGACCCAAGCTGGGGTAGATACCGAACTCCATGTCTGGGACGGGATGTGGCACGCATTTTTCACTGATCCCGCCCTCCCTGAATCGCGCGAAGCCTATCGCGTGATCGCCACCTTTTTCGATCGACACTTGGTTTAAGGAGCAATGATCCGGATCGCAGCCTAAAATAATCAAAAGGATAATTTAAATCCGGCAACGAGCCTTTTGAAGGTGTGGCAGACAGGCGCCCAGATACACAAACGACAAGCCAGTGGAACTACTTGTTGCATGGCTGAACAAACGGCGGCTTAGCTGTGCCGAACACCAGAAGCGGACTAACCGGATTGTTGTCTAATTGCGGACATGCGGTGCGTGCGTACCCGCCAAGCCACCAAATCAATGACTGGTTTCAGGATTGGCGACAGGCCTCTTGAACGACGACCATGAGGCGCAAAGCGGCGGCTAGGTCGTGGCGGTGCCGCTCACAAACTCGCTACGATTGGCCTGGACTAGCCCCCGGCGCTTTTCTCAATGAAGCGCACTTTTTCGCCGCAGAAAAACTACATGCGCTGCGATACCAAGCTGTCAAATTGGCGACCGCAGAAGTTCGGAAAACCCTGTGGGGCTGAGTGTGGGGCTAAAGATCAGAAAAAATTTTTGAGCATAAAATTCAGTATTTTAGGAGACTGTATTTTTTCCTCCCGCTCCGCCACATCTGGGTCTTCAGCGCCCCATTCCGAACCGTCGCGATCGATAAAACCCAAGGATTCCCGGGAAACTTTGCCGAACCATGGCTCGCATCGGTTCGCTGCAGATCGAGCCAGATCGCAACCAAAACTATGACGAGACTTATGACTTGAGGTGGCCAGCATGGTTCACTATGCCTCGATTGGAGGTAGCGATGCACACCAGAAACAAACTGAACGTCAAGCAAGTCGCCGCTCTGACGACCACCGGCATCTACTCCGACGGCGGCGGTCTCTATCTACGCGTCAGGGACACCGGAACTCGATCCTGGCTTTTCATATGCACCCTGAAGGGCAAGCGCCGGGAAATGGGACTCGGATCGGTGCTAGATGTGCCGCTGGCCAAAGCCAGGGAAAAAGCGGCGGCTGCACGCGCCATTTACCTTGAAGGCCGCGATCCGATTGTTGCCGCTCGGGCCAAAGTCCAAGTCGAGGAGCGCCCGATAGTCACCTTCGGCGACTTTGCGATGAAATGGCTAGATGATATCGAAGATGGCTTCAGCAATCCCAAGCACCGGCAGCAATGGCGCAACACCTTAAAGACCTACGCCGCCCCGCTCTTCGGCTTCCCGATTACCGACATCACCACGGAACAGGTCTTGGCCGTCCTCCAGCCTATCTGGCTCACGAAGCCGGAAACCGCATCGAGGGTCAGGGGGCGAATCGAACGCGTCCTTGATGCTGCCAAGGTCAGCGGGCTGCGCCACGGCGAAAACCCGGCTCGCGGCCGCGGTCACCTTGACCTGCTCCTGCCAAAACGCGGCAAGGGCGAGGTCAGGCACCACCCAGCGTTACCCTTCCAGCAGATCGCCTCATTCATGCGTGACCTGCGTCCGCGCCCCGCGATGGCAGCCAGGGCCTTGGAGTTTACCATTTTAGCCGCAGCCCGGTCTGGCGAAACGCGCGGTATGGTTTGGGGCGAAGTCGATCTTGTCGAGAAAATATGGACCATACCGGGTGAGCGGATGAAGGCTGGGGCAACCCATCAAGTTCCGCTGAGTGAGGCCGCGCTAGCTGTCTTGCAGGCCCTGCATAGTAAGGATGTTTCTGCCACCGACCTCGTGTTTCTATCCCCCCGCGGATTACAGTTCTCCGATATGGCGCTGTCCCAGCTGCTGAAACGGATGGATCATGGCGAGATCACTGTTCACGGGTTTCGTTCCGCCTTCCGCGATTGGGCTGGCGAGATGACGCAGTTCGCGCGGGAAGAAGTCGAGATGGCGCTGGCTCACACCATCGAATCGGCAACGGAACGCGCTTACAGAAGAGGCCGCGCCCTCGATAAGAGACGCGGCCTCATGGCCGAGTGGGCCAACTATTGTGAAAATGTAAAATAGGGTTGGCTAACGTGGGTTGGCCCAGGAGTGAGTAGAACCCCTAGGCCAACAGTGTCACTTTTGCCTGGCGATGACAGGCAGGGTCCAATCTACCTTGCCCAGCTGCTTAGCTAATTCGACGCAAAATGATCCGATCTCATCCGGGTGAAGCAACCTTGTCTTCAATGATGCATCGGCCGCGCATGTTGCTCGAACCAGCTTGATGATCTGGCTGCGAATGCGCTGCCCTTCCCCGCCACCGAAGGTAACGTCTTCGAGGGATATCATCGAACGTAGCAAAGCCATTCGCAGATATCGCAGCTGGCGATCTCCCTTTTCGGATTGATGCATATGGCCCGGCTTACCGTCCTTTGACGGACACCAAGTCATGGCCCTGTGCGGCGCTTTGAACAGGTAGGCGCTCATCCGGGCAAGGTTAATTTCAGCCGGCTCTACCTTCCTGACATCGATCTGTGCCGCACCGGTGGCATTAGGCTCAAAGTGCGACATGTGCCTTGCGGCGACCGCTCGCGCTTTGGCTAAGACACCCGCACCGAAGATGAGGGCATGTTCATGACGTTGAACAAGTTGACCCCCGTCGGGATGGGAATGGCTGTTGAACAGCGCCAATTCTGTAACTCCGAAGAAGTTGGGTGACATGGTGTTGATTGCTGCTGAGAAGTGACCCGGGGAAGCCGGTAATTTCCACTGAGAAGTGACCCATGTTTGAACACGTCCCTGGCTTTGAGCGGGGGACCATGGAGTGTTGGACATGGCATTATTGAGCGTCATCCGGCGCTGGTATCA
>JAMFSI010000185.1 GCA_026225215.1 Sphingomonas palustris
CCCCCCGCCCGCCCTCCCCCCCCCCCCCGCCCCGCGGCCGCCCCCCCCGCGCGGCCCCCGCCGGGCGCGCCCCCCCCCCCCCCCGCCAAGAGGCGTGGAGCACGTTTCTTGGTGTGCTGGGATCGGCTCCTAGTGGCTCAGTCGCCGCCCGTTTATCGGCGGCAAAGCTGGCACCCATTCGCTTCACCGTAAAAGCGACTCGCCTCGTCGCCAGTCGATTGCGGCTGGCGGGACGAGCGCTGTCTGTGCGAGCTTGGGGTCGCAGGAGCGTCGCGGTATCGCGGCGCGCCGGTGGCGGAAAGGGACATATGATGATCAGGGTCGCAGCTATTGCCACATTCACGCGCACATCCATCTGGCGGCTGAGCGCGGGGCTGGCCTTGTTTGGCGCGATTGCCGGGCCGGTCGCGGCGCAGCCGGCACCGCCGCAGGGGGGCATCGATAGCGATCTCGCGCGGCCCGATGGCGGGAATGCGCCGGTCGTCGCGCCGCCGCCCGCGAACCTGCCGGCAGACAATAGCTATCCTTCTGCTGCCCCCTCGACTTATCCCCCACCGCCCTATGCTGGGACGCAGTCGCCTTATCCGGGGGCCCAGGCGCCTTATGCCGGGGCTGGGCCGATGGCCACTGGCCCGGCCACCTCGCAGTGCGGCCGTCATTCCGCGTCGGGCGGGGTCTACCAGCCCGACGATCTGATCGGCGCCGCCGAGGGCGTGTTCGGCACCGGTGCGCGCGGCCTGGCCGCGATCATCCGCGATATCCTGAGCAAGCAGGGCGCGCCCGATGGCTATATCGCCGGACGCGAAGCCGGCGGCGCCATCGCCATTGGCCTGCGCTATGGCTCGGGAATATTGTGCCAGAAGATCGATGGGCCGCTGCCGGTCTATTGGACCGGCCCGTCGATCGGCTTTGACGCCGGCGCCAGCGCCGCGAAAACCTTTGTGCTGGTCTATAATCTCAATAACCGCGAGGATCTGTTCCGCCGCTTTGGCGCGGGCGAGGGGCAGGCCTATCTCGTCGGCGGCTTCCATGTCAGCTATCTGCGGCGCGACAATGTCGTGCTGATCCCGGTGCGGATGGGCGTGGGGCTGCGGCTTGGAATCAACGGCGGCTATATGAAATTCTCGCATCACCAGAATTGGTTGCCGTTTTGAGTAGAAATTCCGGTTCCCGGAATTTCTAAGCGCGGTGCCGGCCCGCTCCCCCCGCCCAACCGCCCACAGGGTACCTTTAACGGGTGGTTGAGCCGGGGGAGCGGGCCGGCACCGCGCCCGGAATTAGCGCAGCTAAGTCCGAACCAGGCATTCTATCCAAACACCTTGCCCCCCGCGCGTCACGGGGCTAAGCGCGCGCCGTCATGCTTACGAACCTGCAACAACAGCCCGCCGATGCGCTGCTCGCGCTGATCAAGCTCCACAACGCCGATCCGCGCCCCAGCAAGATCGACCTCGGGGTCGGTGTCTACCGCACCGGGCAGGGCGACACTCCGGTGTTCAGCGCGATCAAGGCGGCCGAAAAAATCCTGCTGGAGACGCAGGAATCCAAAGCCTATCTCGGCCCCGAAGGCGACATGGGCTTCGTCGAGGCGCTCAAGCCCTATATCTTCGGCCAGCACTCGGCGCCCGTCGCTGCCGGTCGTATCGATGGCATGCAGGCGCCCGGCGGCACTGGCGCGCTGCGCCTGGCCTTTGCCATGGCCAAGCGCGCGGGCATCCAGCGCTTCTGGATGGGTACGCCAAGCTGGCCCAACCACGCCCAGATCTTCGCCGACCTCGGCTGCGAGCTGAAGACCTTTGCGCATAACACCGCCGAGGGCGTGGCCGATATGCCCGCTTTGCGCGCTGCCATCGCCGCTGCCGAGCCGGGCGATGCGATCCTGCTCCATGGGTGCTGCCACAACCCGACCGGTATCGATTATACGCCCGCCGAATGGGACGAGATCGCGCAGCTTATCCCCGCGCGCGGACTGCTGCCGATCCTCGATCTGGCCTATCAGGGGCTAGGGCAGGGCTGGGAAGAGGATGCTTACGGCGTCCGCCAGGTGCTCAATGCCGTGCCCGAAGCGCTGATCGCTTACAGCTGCGACAAGAATTTTGGCCTTTATCGCGACCGCGTCGGCGCGGTCTATGTGATGATGGCCGAGGCGACGCAACTGCCCGCCGCCATGTCGAATGGCCATGCCCTCGCGCGCGCCAGCTGGTCGCAGCCACCCGATCACGGTGCGGCTGCGGTGCGCGTGGTGCTCGAAGATGTCGGCCTGACCCGCCGCTGGCTCGACGAACTCGACTGCATGCGCGCCCGCATGCGCCAGATTCGCGAGGAACTCGGCCGGTCGGGCAAGGTCGGAGGTGTGGACCTGACGGCCATCGCCGAGCAGAACGGGCTGTTCTCGATCATTCCTTTCACCCCCGAACAAGTCCAGGCGATGCGCGATCGCCACGGTATCTATTTTGCCGGTTCGGGCCGGATCAACATCGCCGGGCTGACGCTGGGGAATATCGATACTTTCCTGGCCGCCGTAAAGGACGTGACGGGCTGAGCGGCTGGAATCGCTTATAGAATTAAGCGGTTAGTTCGGGGGTCAAGGGGCTCGTTTCCGTCGCTGTTGGGTGACTTTTTCGCCGTGCGCTACAATGCGGCGACGCAAGCTGTTATCGGCGTCACGTTGCTGGTGAATCCGCATTTGAATGTCTGGAATCCGCCGGTGGGAAGCTGACATTCATTCCAGACGTCGGCCCGGACTTGATCCGGGACCGAGCTTCTTTTGTTGTGCCGAAACCTTGGTCGAGAAGATGAAAGCGTGGCCCCGGGTCAAGCCCGGGGAGACGGTATGGATTGTACGCCCTCCATTAAGGGCGGAAACAGCCTCTAACCAATGTTCGCTGATCCGTCGGGCAAACCCCGCATATATTCGGCAATAGCGTTGGCAGTCGCCCTCGCGGCAGTATCGCTGATTTCGGACAGGCCCATGTGTTCGGATGCGATTTGCATCAGATAAGCGGCAACTTCTTCTCGTGAATTGCCGCGAACGAACATGCCAGCAGCATGCTTGAGATAGCTATCGTATTCGTCCGCGCAGTCCGCTGGCCAACCGCCGTCGCGTAACGCAAGGCCGATAGGGTCCCACTGTCCCCAGCCGATATCGCGAAGCACCGACAGCTTGATTTTCGGATAGATCAGCATGGGACGTGCGATACCCGTCCGCTTTCAGGACGGCAATGATCCAAGCCGAATGACCGAAATTAAGCGCGGCAACAGATGCTCGTCCGACGACGAGCAAAGCCAACCACATTAGCTTTCCAACTGCCGCAGCAAGCTGCGCACATCGCCATCCATATCGGCATCGCGCGTGCGCAGATCTTCGATCAGCCGCACCGCATGGATCACCGTCGAGTGATCGCGGCCGCCGAATTTGCGCCCGATTTCGGGATAGCTGCGCGGGGTCAGCACTTTCGCCAGATACATCGCCACCTGGCGTGGACGGACAACCGCGCGGGCGCGGCGTTTGCTGGCCATTTCGGTGCGATCGACGCGGTAGAACTGGCAGACGGTGCGCTGGATTTCGTCGATGGTGATACGTTTGCGGTTGGCCGAGAGGATATCGGTGAGCTGTTCCTCGGCGAGTTGCAGCGACACGGCCTGGCCGGTGAGCTGGGCGTAAGCGATCAGCTTATTGAGCCCGCCGACCAGTTCGCGCACGTTGCGATTGATGGTGCGGGCGAGGAAGCCGAGCACATCGCCGGGCACTTCGGTGGAGGACGACAGCCGGGCGAGGCGATGCTCGAGGATCAGCCGGCGCAATTCGATATCGGCGGGCATGATATCGGCGACGAGACCCATCGACAGCCGCGACAGCAGCCGCTGTTCGACGCCATCGAGCGCTTGCGGGGCGCGATCGGCGGCGAAGACTAGGCGCTTGCCTTCGGCGAGCAGCGCGTCGATCGTGTAGAGCAATTCTTCCTGGGCGCTGGCTTTGCCGATGATGAACTGGATGTCGTCGACCAGCAGCAGATCGAAGCCGCGCAGCCGCGACTTGAACTCGATCATCTGGTTCTGGCGCAACGCCTGGACGAATTCGACCATGAAGCGCTCGGCCGAGCAATAGAAGATGCGCGCGCGCGGATGCGCGGCGAGATAGGCGTGGCCGATGGCGTGGAGCAGATGCGTCTTGCCCTGGCCCGTCGCCGCCTTGAGGTAGAGCGGCGAGAATTGCGGGGCTTCGACCGCGGCCATGCGCTGCGCAGCATTGCAGGCGAGGACATTGGCGGTGCCGGTGACGAAAGTGGCGAAGGTCAGCGACGGATCGAGCCCGATCGAACCCATGCCCAGCGTATCGTTAACCATGCTGGCGCAATCCGGTGTGGTCAGGCCGATGGTGCGCGCTTCGTCAGCGCCGTCGTTGACCGCGCGGCGCGGGCCGCCGCGCTCGAGGCGCAGATCGGGCATTTGTCGGCGACCTGGGCTGGCCGAGATGCGGACATGGCGCACTTCCGAGCGGGCGATCTTCCAGGCCAGCGACAGCCGGTCGGAAAAACGATCGGCCACCCAGTTGGCAGAAAATTCGGTGGGCAGGAACAGATCGAGCGTGCCGGTGTCCTTGCAGAAGCGGCCGACCTGAACCGGGCGAATCCACTGGCTGTATAATTGCTGGCCCAGATCCTTGCGCAGGCCCTGGCTGATGTCGG
>JAMFSI010000186.1 GCA_026225215.1 Sphingomonas palustris
CGCGGTCGTGAAGCGGACGGAATTTCATGCAGTTCTCCTAAGCATTTGCTCAGATTGATGATTTCAGGGTGTTAGCAATCGGTGCCCGCGAGTGCCAATGCGGGTGTAGCTCAAATAGGCCAGGATTTTTGCGGGGGCAAGGGCTTCTAGCAGAAAAATAAGCACTCAGAAGCGCTGGCTGCCAGAATTCTTTACCATCCTTAACCGGTCTTGAGGACCGTATTAGCACGGAGCCGCATCTGCTGCTAACGCATTGAATTTCAACAGCTTGTTAAACTTTTGGGCTTGAGATGGATTGTCAGTTTGCGTCACATTTCTCTCATGTGAGCGCATCTCCACCGGGTGGCTCGTAGGGCGTACCGGAAGCCACCCCTTGAATATGCGCTCCTGCAAAGGAGGTTGGCATGGTCTCGCGGGTTGGGGTTGTTTCGGATGACTTCCGGAAACAGGTGCTGGGTTATGGGCTGACGACGGCGCAAATTCTTTATCGCATGCCGGATCATCCCTCGCTGCTGCAAACCTACGTCTGGCAAAATTACGATCTGTTTCCGAATTTTCCGGCGCTGAAGGATTTCCTCTCGTTCTTGCAGCAAAAGCTCGAGGGGCCCCTGTTCGCGGTCACCGTCGCCCATTCCAAGCTGATCAAGCCCGCCGAGCTTCGCGCCATCGACGGCGTGTTCCGGCTGCATTGAGTAGCTGAGATCAGTAGGGTGGGCAAAGCCAACGGGTCGCGCGAATGCGTGCCCGATGACAGGCTGCGCGTGCCCACCATTCTTTGCTGAGTTGACAATGGTGGGCACGGTGCAAGCGCACCTTTGCCCACCCTACGAAATACTCACCCGCGCACCAAGGCCCGATTCTGTGCTACTCTTTCCCGATAACGGAAAGGGAGAACCTCAATGGCCAAGCAGAAGCCGACCTCACGAGCCGCCAGCCGCAGTAGCGCACAGAAGAAGTCACCGGCGCGCAAAGCTGTTACCAACAAGACCGCCGGCAAGCCCGCCAGCAAAACCGCCGCCAAATCCTCCGCACGAAAAAAACTGAAGACAAAGGCGCGCGCCGTGCCCGCCGCCAAACGCGCGCGCCCGAAACAGCGCATCGCGATCAGTCATTACCGCGACGAGGATTTCAAAGCCGATGGCCTGCGCGCCTACGCGTACTACCGAGACCTCGGGGTGGCCGCGGCCAGCAACGGTCTCGCCCAAGCGCATGTAATCCGGCTGATTGGTCCCTGCAATCCGGCCGAAGTTTCAAAACTGCATTTCCACGACGTCGAATTCCAGATGGTCTATGTGCTCAAGGGTTGGATCAAAACCTATCTGGAAGGGCAGGGCGAGACCCTGATGAAAGCGGGCAGCGCCTGGACCCAACCGCCCCGCATCAAGCATCTGGTCATGGACTACTCGGATGATGTCGAATTGCTCGAAGTGATTCTGCCCGCGGAGTTCAAGACGGTCGAACTCGCGACATGATGCGCATGCGCCTCATCATGTGCCCGGCGCGCCGCCCCTTCTGTAGTCAGGCTTGGGCGGCGTAGCAATTGTGAGGCGCGACTACCGCGAAGATATCGATTGGCTGCGCGCCATCGCCGTACTGGCGGTGGTCGCATTTCATTTCGAAACGCCGGCGGTGTTCGGCGGCTTTGTCGGCGTTGACATCTTCTTCGTGATCTCGGGCTACCTGATCACGGGGATCATCCAGTCGGAACTGCAAACCGGCAGTTTCTCGTTTGCGCGATTTTACGAGCGGCGGGTGCGCCGTCTGCTGCCCGCGCTCTATGCGATGGTGGCGCTGGCCGCGATCCCGTCGTTCCATTATCTCCTGACCTCGGAGCGTCAGGAATTTTTCCGCTCGATCGCCGCGGTCGTGACCTTCACCTCGAACTTCTTCTTCTGGTTCCAGACCGGCTATTTCGACCATGCCGCGGTGGAAAAGCCGCTGCTGCACACATGGTCGCTCGCGGTCGAGGAACAATTTTATCTGGCGCTTCCGCTGTTGCTGTGGGGGTTTTCGCGCATAACTCGAGGCGGGCGCATCGCGCTGCCGGTTTTGCTGGGCGCGCTGGCGCTGGCGTCGTTCGTGCTGAGCATCTGGCTGATGAAGTCGGACAGTTCCGCCAATGCTTTCTTCATGAGCCCGCCACGCGCGTGGGAATTCCTGATCGGCGGATTGGTCGCAACCCCCGGCTTTCCAGTGCTGCGCAATGCGCTGGCGCAGCAAGTCGTTCGCGGCGTCGCGCTGGTGGTGATCGCGATACCCATATTCTCGCTGCGGCAGGGGCCGGGCTTTCCCGGTTTCAATGCGCTGGCGCCATGCATCGGCGCGGCCATGTTCCTGTGGGGCGGCATCGATGTGCCGACCCAGACGCGAAGCCGTTATTCGCCGCTCACTATCGTGAAATTCTTCGGGCAGATTTCCTACTCGCTGTATCTGTGGCACTGGCCGCTGTTTACGTTCGCGCGCTTCTCCAAAAGCAGCCTGGTGCTGGATGCTACTGACAAGGTTATGCTGTTCGCGCTGACGGTGCTGATCTCGCATCTGTCCTGGCGGTTTGTCGAGCAGCCGTTCCGCCGTAAAGCGCTGGCGCCGACGCGTAGCGCCGCGTTCCGCATCGCGGGCCTTGTGACGGCGCTGCTGCTGGCCGGCAGCGCCGCTGGAATCATCGTGAGTCGCGCACCCTCGGATGCCGATCGCGCGGCGCTGCAGCTTGAGTCCTACAACAATTACAATTATCGCCCGCTGTATCGCTACGGCGTTTGCTTTGCGCCCGACAACGGCGCGTTCGGTGCGGATTGCCTTACGCTTGCGCCCGGAAAAACCAACATCATGTTGTGGGGCGACAGCCTGGCCGCGCATTATTTCCACGGGCTCCGCAACGTCACCGATCCGCAAACGGTGAATATCCTGCAGGCGACACAGGCGGCCTGCATGCCGACCTTCAACGCGGCCGCCCAGGGCAATACGTCCTGCCGCGATTTTGCGACCCAGATGGAAACATTCTTCGGCGATCACAAGCCTGATCGTGTGATCCTCTCCGCCGACTGGCTCGAATATGCCCGCCCGCCGCGGTTTGATGGCATGATCGCCGATCTCAAGCAGACGATCGCGAAACTCAATGCCTCCGGCATCGTGGTTGATCTGCTCGGCCCGGCCGTGCAGTTTCGCGCGAGACTGCCATCGATGCTGATGCGCGCGCATCTGCGGAACATCGATCCCCGTCCGGATGATTTTGTCTTGCCGGATATTTTTGCGCTCGACCAGATGATGAAGGCTGCACTCCCTCCGCTGCAGAAATTCTCGTACATCTCGGTCGTCGATACCGTCTGCCCGGCACGGCAATGCCCGCTGACGATCGACGGCGGCATTCCGCTGGCGTGGGATCATGCGCATCTCACCGCGGAGGGATCGGTGTATGTGATGGGCAAAGTGATGCCGCTGCTGGGGATGAAATAGCCTCAGCTCATCACCCCCACGATCGCGCCCATCAGGCAGGTGGTCAGCGTGCCCGAGACGATCGATTTTAATCCGAGCGAATTGATCTCGTCGCGGCGCTCCGGCGCCATGGTGCCGAGGCCGCCGATCATGATGCCGAGGCTGCCGAAATTGGCGAAGCCGCACATCGCGTAGAGCATGATCAGCCGCGAGCGCGGATCGAGCGCGTCGGGACCTAATTTCGACAGATCGACATAGGCAATCAATTCATTGAGCACGGTCTTGGTGCCCATCAGGCTGCCCGCGGTGATCGCCTGTGGCCATGGCAGGCCCATCAGCCAGCATACCGGCGCCATGATGTAACCCAGCATCCGCTGCAGCGAGATTGCCACGCCGCCGATCGCGGGCAATAGCCCGAGGATCGCGTTGGCGAGCGACACCAGCGCCACCAGCACGATCAGCATCGCGACAATATTGAGCAAGAGTTCGAGTCCGGCGGTAGTGCCCTTGACGATCGCGTCCATAGTGGAAGAGGCGTGCATGTCGGGATCGACCAATGCGCCGCCGGTGCGTTTGTCGGCGGTTTCCGGCACCATGATCAGACTGATCAGGATCGCCGCGGGCGCGCCCAGTACCGAGGCGATGACAAAATGCGCCGCGGCATCCGGGATCAGCGGCGCCAGCAGCGTCGCGTAAAGCACCA
>JAMFSI010000187.1 GCA_026225215.1 Sphingomonas palustris
CCGACTGTGCAAAGCCACTCTTTGTACGCGGTGATGAAATTCTCTCGCCACCCGATTCAAAGCCCGGCGAACCGCCGGTCACGCCTGGGGTTCTCACCGATCTCGGCAAATGGAAATCGACGGTGCCGGTCCTCGCTGCCGGCGATCCCATGATCTGGCAGGTACATCCGGATGTCGTTACCACCGACGGCGCGGGTCATGCGCAGCCGCCGTCCGATGGCGCGATGCCGTCGATCACCAGCATGTTCGGCGTGGCCTATTTCTACATCGCGCTCGGCCCGGTCGCGCGCGACCCTGATGGCACTTTGCGTAGTGTACGGCTGTGGCCAGTGTTTTGCGGGCCACCACCGCCGCAAGACAAAGCCTCCGCGGCCAGTTCGATCCAGGACATGGAGGCACAGATGGTGACGCACCAGCCGTTTCCCGGGCTCGTCCGTGGCAAGCTCGGCTGTACCGCAGCGAGTGTGACGGCTTTGCGCGGGGCTGCGGGCCTCAGCGAAGGCGTCGCCGCGGCCAATGGCATGGCCCCGGTCACGGGCCACTGGCTGCGTGCCGGGCTCGAACCCTGAACCTGCGGCCCCGAGGGCCGCACGGTCGAGTGGAACAGAAGAGCGTCATAAGAAACATCATACGGCGTTGAGGAGGGCAGCCGCCGCCCCCTTTGCCGCCGTTCCCCAGATCGCGAACGGTGGCGGATATCTACCTCATTTGCGATATCCCACCGCGCGTCCAGCGCCACCAAGAGAGGGCACGCCACGAAGCCAATGACGGGGAGCACGAGGGGGTTACCCCTCGTACCTTAATCTGCTTTCATCCCCCTAGAATCACAAAGCCAAAACGGGAGACGGCACATGCTCGAAATCTGGCGCGCGGGGGGATCGAACACTGGCTTTTCGGAGGCGCAGGCGGGCGCGGTGGAGGCGCAGGGCTGGGATGGGCAGATGTTCATGGATTCGCAGTCGCTGAGCGCCGACCCTTATGTGTTGATGGGCGCCTGGGCGCGGGCGACCAGCCGGCTGATGCTTTCGACCGGGGTGACCAATCCGCTGACGCGCAATCTGGCGGTGACCGCAGCTTCGGCGGCGACGGTGCAGGCGATCTCGGGCGGGCGGGCGGTGCTGGGGATCGGGCGCGGCGATTCGGCGTTGGCTTATCTCGGTTTGGCGCCGGCGCCGCTGGCGGGGTTCGAGCGGGCGCTGGTGACTTTGCAGGCGTTGCTGTCGGGCGAGGAAGTGGATTTTGCGGCGACGGGTGAGCGCGGCCAGTCGCGCGGATTGGAGGCGTTGTCGCTGGGGGCGAGGCCGGAGGTGGCGCAATTGAAGTGGCTGAGCGCGGATCAGCTGAAAGTGCCGTTGGACGTGGCGGCCACCGGGCCGAAGGTGATTGCCATGGCGGCGCGGATTGCCGAGCGGGTGACGTTTAGTGTCGGTGCTGAGATCGAGCGGCTGGCCTGGGCGCTGGAACTGGCGCGCGCCGCGCGGAAGGCCGCCGGTTTGGCCGAGGCTGGGGTTTCCTATGGCGCGCAGCTGGTGGTGGTGTGCCATCCGGATGCCGAGGTCGCGCTGGCGCAGGCGATGATCATGGCCCCGCCGCTGGCGCGCTTTCAAGTGATGGAAGGGCAGGCGGCTGGTCCGGGCGGCGATGATGCCAGCCTGAGCGCGGTGCGCAGCGGCTATGATATGAACAAGCATAGCTCGATCCAGGAGAAAAACCGGCTGACGCATGGCGCGCTGAGCAAGGATTTCGTGCGCCGCTTCGCGATCGCCGGTACGCCCGAGACTTGCGCCGCGAGGCTGCTGGAGCTGCGCCGCGCCGGGATCGAGCGGTTCGTGATCGTCGGGCCGGGATTTTACCCGGAGGAATGGGGCGAGGCGCGGGATTTGTTTGCGCGCGAAGTCATCCCGGCCTTGCGGTCGGGCGGATAGGGCCCGTCAAAATCGTTGAAGAACCGAACCGGAAGGAGGAGTCCGATGGATGCGAGGGAAGAGAGTGAGCCTACCCCCATGCAGAACGGCCCGGCGGTGGAACGAAAGTCTGAGCGAGAACTCGTGGTTACGCGAAATTTCAACGGCTCGGCACGCATTGTGTCCGAGGCGTGGACCAAGCCCGCGCTGCTCAAGCGATGGTGGGCGCCGAAGTCGAGCGGCCTGTCCTTGCTGTCCTGCGAGACGGATGTTCGTGTCGGCGGAAACTACCGTTTCGAGTTCGGCACCGAGGGCTCAATTTCCATGGCGTTCTTCGGTCGGTACATCGAAGTCATACCGGACTCGCGTCTCGTCTGGACTAACGACGAAAGTGACGGCGGTGCCATCACCACAGTCACTTTCGAGGAAAAAGACGGCAAAACCTTGGTGGTGATGCACGAACTCTATTCCTCGAAGGAGGCTCTCGACGATGTCATCGCCGGGATGGCGGGCGGGTTCCACGAGACATTCGTGCAACTGGATGAGCTTCTCGTCACCTTGGGCGCGAGTGGTTCGTGATCGTCGGGCTGGGGATTTTACCCGGAGGGGTCGAGCCTTCTGCTCCCCTCCCGCCTGCGGGAGGGGCCGGGGGTGGGCATTCTTGCTCGTAACGCCGGTCGTCCCCACTTAGGAAAAAAGCGCCCACCCCTTACCCCTCCCGCAGGCGGGAGGGGGATGAGGCTTCTTACATCAGTTGTCGTAACCGCGCTTGTCGGCCCAATCGTCAGCCTCGCCGGGCTTGAGCGTCGCGGTCGGCACTTTGCCCGATTTGGTTTTCAGATCCCAGCCGATCTGGTCGGCATGTTCTTCGATCGGCATGCGGAAGGCGGCGATGGCCCAGGCGGTCATCACGTAATGGCCGATGGTAAAGACGACATCCATGACCTGCTTGCGGTCGTAGAACTTGGTGAGCGCTGCCCAGGCCGCGTCCGACAGGTCATTGGTTTCGAGCAGTTCGTCGACCGCGCCTAATACGGCGCGATCTTCCTCGTTCCAGTTGGGCGCGCTGGCGCCTTCCTTGGTCGCGGCGATCTCTTCCAGCGACATGCCCAGGTTCAGCGCATAGCCGACGTGGTTGTGCCATTCATATTCGGATTTGAGCAGCCAGCCGATGCGCAGGATGATCAATTCGCGGCAGCGCAGCGGCGTGGTGTTCGTCACCAGCATATGCTTGCCCCAGGCGTTCGAGGCTTTGCCCAGATCCGGGTTATTGGCCATCACCATGATAATGTTGGTCTGCGAGCCTTCTTCCCAGGCATTCGGTTCGCCCCAGAAGGCGCAGACTTCGCGCGAGTCATCGGTCCATTCGGCGCGCGGCAGCTTGGGAATGCGCCACAGGGTCTTTTCGGTCATGCTCGGTCCTTTGGGTGTATGCTTGGCTCATCGCTGGTCGACTACGGAGATTGCGGGCTCTTTTCCATGGCGAACCGGATCGCCGCCAGCGTCGAAAACGGCCAAGGCACCGCATGGGCGATAAATTTCTTCGCACATGCAGCATGAGCGCTTGGCAAAGGACATATTCTGTTGCAGGTTCGTGTCACAAGAGGGGTTTGTCGATGCCGCCCACGACCCGTGTCTGCTACGATGAAATGCTGGATGAAGACGGCGGGGTTCGTCCCGCCTACCAGGCCTACCGCGAATGGTTTGATCAGCAGGATCGCGGCTGGATGCTGCGCCAGGGCAAGGAAGCGGAAACCTTCTTTCGCCGCACCGGTATCACCTTCAATGTCTATGGCGACGATGCCGGGCAGGAACGGCTGATCCCCTTCGACATGATCCCGCGAATCATCACCAGCCAGGAATGGCAGAAGCTGTCGCGCGGCATCGAGCAGCGGGTGCGCGCGCTGAATGCCTTTCTGCTCGATCTCTATCATCAGCGCGAGATCGTCCGCGCTGGAAAGCTGCCTGAGCGGCTGCTGCACCAGAACGCTGCGTTCCTCCCGCAAATGGCCGGTTTCACCCCGCCGGGCGGAATTTACACCCATATTGTCGGCGTCGATCTCGTGCGTACCGGGCCTGATGATTTCATGGTGCTCGAAGACAATGCCCGCACCCCCAGCGGCGTCTCCTATATGCTGGAGAACCGCGAGACGATGATGTCGATGTTCCCCGAACTGTTTTCCAAGGTGCGGGTGCAGCCGGTGTCGGATTATCCGCGCGCGTTGGCGCGCAGCCTGGCCGCTTGTGCGCCGCCCGCGACAAGCGGCTCGGATCGCCCGGTGGTCGCGGTGCTGACGCCCGGCATCTACAATTCAGCCTATTTCGAACACGCTTTCCTCGCCGACCAGATGGGCGCCGAACTGGTCGAGGGCAGCGATCTGCGCGTGGTCAATGGCCGCATCGCCATGCGCACGACGCGCGGCTGGCGCGCGATCGATGTGCTCTATCGCCGGGTGGACGACGAATATCTCGATCCGCTGTCGTTCAATCCTGACTCTATGCTCGGCGTCGCCGGGATCATGGATGTCTATCGGTCAGGCGGCATCACTATCGCCAATGCGCCGGGCACCGGCATTTCCGACGACAAGGCGATCTACAGCTTCATGCCGGAGATCGTCGAATTCTATACCGGCGAAAAGCCGATCCTGCAGAACGTCCCCACCTGGCGCTGCGCCGAAGCCGACTCGCTCAAATATGTCCTGGCGCATTTGCCCGAGCTGGTGGTCAAGGAAGTGCATGGGTCGGGCGGCTACGGCATGCTGATCGGGCCGACCGCGTCGCGCGGCGAATTGGCGACATTCGAGAAGAAGCTGCGCGCGCGTCCGGAAAACTACATTGCCCAGCCGACGCTGTCGCTGTCGACAGTGCCGATCTTTACGAAGGCGGGGCTGGCGCCGCGCCATGTCGATTTGCGGCCCTTCGTGCTGGTTTCGCCCGATGGCATCGAAATCACCCCTGGCGGGCTGACGCGAGTGGCGTTGAAAAAGGGGTCGCTGGTGGTCAATTCCTCGCAGGGCGGTGGCACCAAGGACAGCTGGGTGTTGGCGGAATGAGCGCGGCAATCGCCATCGGAGCTGGCCTTCCCCTCCCGCTTGCGGGAGGGGCTAGGGGTGGGCACTTCTTTTTGATTTCCTATTTCAAACATGGCGTCCGGCCATGCCCACCCCCGACCCCTCCCGCAAGCGGGAGGGGAGAAGAGCCAATTTCGACCGATTGCCTTTACCGAGTGAGCCCGGGACAAGCTCTGATTGCGGAGTCATCCTCATGCTAGGCCGCAGCGCCAGCGGCGTGCTCTGGATGTTCCGTTACCTGGAACGGGCCGAAAACACCGCCCGGTTGCTCGAGGCCGGATTTCGCATGGCGTTGACCCGCACCAGCACTTCGGCCAGCGACGAATGGAAATCGGTGCTGATAACGCTGGGCCAGGAGGCCGAGTTCAGCAAGCGTTACAAGGAGTTTTCCTGCGCGCTGGTGACCAATTTCATCCTGCGTGATCTCGATAATCCCGGCTCGGTGCTGTGGATGATCGAGAATGCCCGCACCAATGCCCGGATGGTCCGCACCGCGATCACCCGCGAAGTGTGGGAGGCGACGAATGAGGCGTGGATGGTGTTGCGCGATGTGTTGGCGCGGCCGGTGCGCGATAGCACCCTTGGCGATGTGCTGAGCCAGATTCGTCGCCAGGCGATGCTGGTGCGCGGGGCGATGGAAGGCACCATGCTGCGCAATGAAATCTTCAATTTCGCGCGCATCGGCACTTATCTGGAATCGGCGGACAACACCGCGCGGATTCTCGATGTCAAATATCATGTGCTGCTGCCCTCGGTCGCCTGGGTGGGGTCGGTGCTCGATCACGCGCAGTGGGAAATGCTGCTGCGGTCAGTGGCGGGCGAACGCGCGTTTCGCTGGCTGAACGCGGGTACGCTCAATCGGCGTGGGATTGCCGAATTCCTGATCCTGGATCGCCGCTTCCCGCGCAGCATGGCCTATTCCTACGCCAAGATCGCCAGCAATATGAATGGCCTGGCTAACGAATATGGCGAGGAAGCAGGCGCTCACAGCTTGCTGAGCGATGCTATTACGCGATTGCGCGGCGTCGATATCGGCACGATTTTCGACTTCGGGCTGCATGAATTCCTGGTCGAGTTCATCGCCCGCACCGAGCAATTGTCTCAGGCCATCGCCGGGGATTACCGCTTCGTCGAATAGGCGTTTTATTGAGAGGATTGGCCCGTGCAGATTTCCGTCAGCCACACCACGCGCTATCGTTTCGACATCCCGCCCGCGCATGGCCTGCAACGACTGCGGCTCAAGCCAAAATCGAGCCATGGCCAGACGGTGCTCGACTGGAACATGATCGTCGAAGGCGCGGAAATCCAGGCGCAATATGATGATCATAATCACAACCAGACCGCGCTGGTGTCGTTCACCCCCGATACGCGCGACATTGTGGTGACTTGCGAGGGTCTGGTGCAGACCGCCGACAACGCCGGCGTGATCGGCCCGCATACCGGTTTCATGCCGCTATGGGCGTTTCTCGACCAGACGGCACTGACGCAGCCCGGGCCGCTGTTGAAGGCGCTCGCAGGGCGGTTTGTCGGGATCGAAGCCGATCCGCTCGATTTGCTGCACAGCCTGTCAGAGGCAGTGCGCGATGCGGTCGGCTTCGCGGTGGGCCATACCGATGCCAAGACCACCGCCGAGGCGGCGCTCGAAGCCGGGCAGGGGGTCTGCCAGGATCACACCCATATCTTCATCGGCGCGGCACGGCTGCTCGACATTCCGGCCCGCTATGTCAGCGGCTATCTGCTGATGGACGAACACGTCGAGCAGCAAGCCGGGCATGGCTGGGCCGAAGCGCATCTCGATGGACTGGGCTGGGTCGGCTTCGACGTCGCCAATGGCGTATCTCCGGATCCACGCTATGTCCGTGTCGCCACCGGACTGGACTATCGCGATGCCGCCCCGGTCACCGGCATTTCGCTGGGCGCGGGCAACAGCGCCTTGTCGGTGCGCCTCTCGGTCGATCAAAAGTCCGAGAATGTGCCAGGCGGGCAACAGCAGATGAATTCGGGACAATTCCAGGCACAATGACGGGGATTGCCGGGGACAGGTGCTTGACCTGGCCGGGAGTTTTCCGCAACTCGTCGCCAGGGCGTGCGTGATATGGAGTCGACTCTGACGGCTGTCACGCGGGATTGGCGTAAAAAGGACAAAAGCCGTGACGTATTGCGTGGGCATGCTGCTCGACACCGGATTGGTGCTGATGAGCGACACCCGCACCAATTCGGGCGTGGATAATATCTCCACCTTCCGCAAGATGCACCACTGGAGCAAGCCGGGCGAGCGGATCATCGCCGCGATGACCTCGGGCAATCTGGCGACCACCCAATCGGTGATCAGCCAGTTGGAAGAGCGCAACAAGGCGCCCGAAGAACGGCATAATTCGCTGCTCGAAGCGCCCACCATGTTCGAGGTGGCGACGCTTGTCGGCAAATTGCTGCATGAGACGATCGAAGCGCGGGCGGTCGAAAACGGCCAAACCGGCGCGGGTCAGTTTTCCGCTTCGATCATTCTGGCCGGCCAGATCCGGGGCATGCAGCCGCGTATGTTCCTGATCTACCCCGAGGGAAATTTCATCGAAGCCAGTTTCGATACGCCGTTCTTCCAGATCGGCGAGACCAAATATGGCCGGCCGATCATCCTGCGCGGCTACGACCGCAAGCTCAGCTTCGAGAATGCGGTGAAGCTGCTGATGGTCAGCTTCGATTCGACGCTCAAGGCCAATCTGTCGGTGGGCATGCCGCTCGATCTGCTGGTGATCGAACGTGATCGCTTCGAGCCGCTGCACGCCCAGCGCATCACCGAGGCCGATCCCTATTTTCGCCAGATATCCTCGGGCTGGGGCGAAGCGCTGAAGCGGGCGATGGATGCGCTGCCGCCCTTCGTTTTCGATCCCGATGAAGCCGATCCGCCGGTCGGGATGGCGCTGAAAGCCGCGGCAGCCGCGGAAATACCGGAGCATCCGCGTGCCGCTCCCAGCAAGGCTACCGCTTCGGTCAAATAGGCTGGCCTGCGACTGGCATCGACTCGGCTGCCGATTCGGATAAAATGAGTGGTGATGTATCAAATCCCGACGCAGATCGGGGTGTTGGAGAGGATCATCCCATGCAGGCGCTCGCTGATCTCGACTTGCCGTATCTGCCCGTCCAGGATCCCGCCTTCGGTGCCGATCCGATGGCGCATTTTGCGGCGGCGCGGCGCCAGCATCCGTGGCTGGCGCGCGCGGATATCGGCTATTTCGTGCATGAATATACCGCGATGCGCGAATTGTTCTGGATGGACGACAAACTGCGGCCATCGTTCGATGGCATCGTCGCGCAGCTGGGTGCGCATGGCACGCCATGGGGCCGCTTTACCGAAGAACAGATGATCGCGCTGCCCGTGGCGGAGCATAAATTGCTCCGCACGACTTTCGCGGCGCGCTTTACCCCGCGCTACGCCAATGCGCTACGGCCGATGATGCGTGAGACGATCACCGGGCTGCTCGACGAATGGGTGCCCAAGGGACGCTTCGATTTCGAGGAATTCGCCAGCTGGTTTCCGATCTCGGTGATGTTCCGGCTGGTCGGCGCGCCGGTCGATAAGATCGCCGGGATCAAGACTGACCTCGAAACGCTGGGCCTGGCCTTCAGCATGGACAAGACGCGGATGCCCGCGCTTCAGCAATCGATCCAGCGGCTCGATGCGCTGGTGCAGGACCTGATCGCCGAGCGCCATCGTCACCCGCATGACGAAGCGCAGCAGGATTTGCTCGATATCGTCATCGAGGCGGGCGCTTCGGGTGGAATTTCCCAGCGGCAATTGGCCGACCTCATCATGTTTTTCTTCATCGCCGGCTACGACACTTCGAAGAATGTCCTGACTTACACGATGTTGCTGATGATGCAGAACCCGGAGGCGTATCGCCGCTGCGCCGAGGACGTCGATTACTGCCGCAGGGCGATCGAGGAGGCGCTGCGCTATTTCAATCCCGGAACCACTTTCCGCTTCACCGACCAGGAGATCATTTTTCGCGACGTGGTGCTGCCCAAGGATACCATGCTGTTCTTTCCGCTCAGCATTTCCGGCCGCGATCCTGACAGCTTTCCCGATAGCGAACGTTTCGATCCCGAGCGCGCGATCGATCCTAACGCTCGCCATATCGCCTTTGGCCTCGGCAAGCACATGTGCCTCGGCCAATATATCGCTCGCGCCCAGCTCCAGGAATCGCTGCACCTCGTCGCTCAGCGCATTCGCGAGCCACAGCTCGATGGTGAATACGGCTGGCGGCCGTTTCCGGGAACCTGGGGGCTGAAGGGCTTGCCGATCCGCTTTTCGGCGGGATAGAGCATCGTGCGAAACGTAGTTCAACCGCAGGTAAAAAGTGGGTACCGGTTTTTCGCAATAAAGGATGCGACAACAAAAACTTAGAACGGGCGGCGCGATTCACATATCACGCTGCCCGCTCTAGCGGGTTACATCTCGCTGTTGATCCAGCAGAAAGTCCTCCCCAGTGTGGCAGGGCAATGGCATATGGAATCGTGCCCGATTGGTCATCCTGACGAAAGTCAGGATCCATTCAGCGCAGCGTTCCTTGGCCAGCCGTTACCATTGGTTCACAGAGGTACGAAGAAACGCCATTTGCTTCCCAAGCCTGCCGATAATGCGGATATAAACAGCGTAGCGAGAATGGATGCTGACTTGCGTCAGCATGACGAGCCATATGCGGTTGCCCTGCTCCAAAGGGGGAGGGTTTTAGCGAGGTTAAGCGGCTTGGAATCAGGTCCGGCAGAAGCTGCTGCCGGTCAATTCCAGATGGAAATGATTGCGGTGGGCCGAATTGTAATCCGGCCCCAGCACGGTGCCGAAGCGCTTGCAGGCGCTCGCTGCGATCGTCCGTAGAAAGCTGCGGTCTTCAGGTGAGCCAGCGCTCCAATCGCCCAGCACGGTGATGCGCTGGCCGTCGGCGAGCACAAATCCCGAGACGTCGATGGCGTTGCCCGTGGCATGACCCGAGCGGCGATCGGTGCCCGCGACATTGCGGCAATTGTAGCTGCCCAAAGTCTCGATCTTCACCAGCGGACTGCCCAGCACCTGGCGCGCGGCGCGATCCACGCCAAAGCGTGCCCAGCCGGCAAAACGGTCTGCCAGCGCACAAGTCACCGGGCCGAGATTGGTGAGCGCGAGATCATTGCTGTCACTGCGCAGGCTGACTAGCCGCACCGTGTTGATGGTCGAGCAGCCGGCGCCATAATATTGATCGGGGAGCGGCGTGAAGGCAGCTTGCCGCGCGCCCAGATCGCTGAGGCATGCGCGGATCGGCACTGCCGGTTGATAGGTGGCAGAGTAGCGTAGCGGCGCGCGCTGGGCGGTGCGCTGCGATGCTTGCGGAATGGCGCTACAGCCGCTCAAAACCAGCGCCGCGAGGGATACCAACGAGATGATTCGAGCCATAACGGGTCTCCGTGCCGGAGCGTGTTGCGTGCTATGGGGATGCGCTTTTTTGGTTAATATTCCGTTGCCAAAAGCGCCAGCACCCAGCGTATTATCCCCCAACAGCCAAACCTGTCCTTGACTTGTTCACCCACGTCCCTAAACGCGGCGCCGGGCCACGCGGTCCCAACGCCGCGCGTGCTCTCTGCAAGGAGAGACTACAATGACTGCCACGATCCCGGCACGCAAGCCTGCGCGCCCGTTCTTCTCTTCCGGTCCCTGCGCCAAGCCGCCCGGATATTCCCCCGACAAACTCGCCACCGAATCGCTGGGCCGCTCGCACCGCGCCAAGATTGGCAAGACGCGTCTGCAATATGCCATCGACTTGATGCGCGAATTGCTCGGCCTGCCCGATACCCATCGGATCGGCATTGTCCCCGGCTCGGATACCGGCGCCTTTGAAATGGCGATGTGGACCATGCTCGGCGCCCGCGATGTCACCACGCTGGCCTGGGAAAGCTTCGGCGAGGGCTGGGTTACCGACGCGGTCAAGCAGCTCAAGCTCGAACCGACGGTGATCCGCGCCGACTACGGCCAGCTGCCCGATCTCGACAAGATCGATTGGGCGAGCGACGTGCTGTTCACCTGGAACGGCACCACCAGCGGCGTGCGCGTCCCCGATGGCGAATGGATTCCGGCCGATCGCGAGGGGCTGAGCTTCGCCGATGCCACCAGCGCGGTGTTCGCTTACGACATTCCGTGGGACAAGATCGACGTCGCCACCTTCTCCTGGCAGAAAGTGCTGGGCGGTGAGGGCGGTCATGGCGTGCTGATCCTCGGCCCGCGCGCCGTCGAACGGCTCGAAAACTATACCCCGTCCTGGCCGCTGCCCAAGGTGTTCCGCCTGGTCGGCAAGGGCAAGCTGACCGAAGGCATCTTCAAGGGCGAGACCATCAACACCCCCTCGATGCTGGCGGTGGAAGATGCGATCTTTGCGCTCGAATGGGCGAAGTCGGTGGGTGGCCTCACCGGTCTGCAGCACCGCTGCACCGCCAATGCCGAAGCGCTCGACAAGATCGTCGCTGCGCGCGACTGGCTCGGGCATCTCGCAGTAGACAAGGGCATCCGCTCGAAGACCTCGGTCTGCCTGACCGTTGCCGGCGCGGATGAAGCCTTCATCAAGGCCTTCGCCGGGCTGCTCGAGAAGGAAGGCGCGGCTTACGACATCGCCGGCTATCGCGATGCCCCGCCGGGCTTGCGCATCTGGTGCGGCGCCACTGTTGATACCGCCGATATCGAGGCGCTCGGGCCGTGGCTCGATTATGCCTGGGAATCGTTGAAGGCTTAAGGGGGAAGATTCTGGGGCCAGGGGCCCCAGACCCCGTTACTGTCATCGTGGGCGTGCCGTTCGGCCTTAGTGAGGTTGCTGCGCCGCAGGCTTCAAAGCCGCTTCGCGGCATGGCGCAAACATCGAGATGGCGCGCAACGACGACAGTAATGGGAGCGCGAGGGCAGTGGCCCTCGCACCTTCCTCTTTCCCGAATTTCTCATTTTCTGAATAGGATCCTGCCATGACCAAGCCCCGCGTGCTTATATCCGATAAAATGGACCCCAACGCCGCCCGTATCTTCCAGGAGAGTGGCTGCGACGTCGATGTCATCACCGGCAAGACCCCCGAAGAACTCGCTGCGATGATCGGCGATTATGACGGTCTCGCCATCCGCAGCTCGACCAAGGTGACGAAGGCGATCCTCGACGCCGCCACCAATCTCAAGGTGATCGGCCGCGCCGGTATCGGCGTTGATAACGTCGATATCCCTGCGGCATCGGCCAAGGGCGTGGTGGTGATGAATACTCCGTTTGGCAATTCGATCACCACCGCCGAACACGCCATCGCCTTGATGTTCGCACTCGCGCGCCAACTGCCCGAGGCCGACCTTTCGACTCAGGCCGGCAAGTGGGAGAAGAACCGCTTCATGGGCGTCGAAGTCACCGGCAAGACGCTCGGCCTGATCGGCGCGGGCAATATCGGCTCGATCGTTGCCAGCCGCGCGCTGGGCCTGCGCATGAAAGTGGTGGCGTTCGATCCCTTCCTCACGCCGGAGCGCGCGCTGGAAATGGGCGTGGAAAAGGCCGATCTCGATACGCTGTTGGCCAAGGCCGATTTCATCACCCTGCATACGCCGCTGACCAACGAGACGCGAAATATCCTCAGCCGTGAGAACATCGCCAAGTGCAAGAAGGGCGTGCGCATCATCAATTGCGCGCGTGGCGGGCTGGTCGATGAGGCGGCGTTGAAGGATGCGCTCGATTCGGGCCAGGTTGCCGGCGCCGCGCTCGATGTCTTCGCCACCGAGCCGGCCAAGGAATCGCCGCTGTTCGGCACACCGAACTTCATCTGCACCCCGCACCTCGGTGCCTCGACCAATGAAGCGCAAGTCAATGTTGCGCTACAAGTCGCCGAGCAGATGGCCGATTATCTCACCACCGGCGGTGTCACCAATGCGCTGAACATGCCGTCGCTCTCCGCCGAGGAAGCGCCCAAGCTCAAGCCTTACATGGCGCTGGCCGAACGTCTCGGCAGCCTCGTCGGACAACTCGCGCACGATAATCTGACCAAGATTTCGATCGAGGTCGAAGGCGCCGCCGCGCAGCTCAACATGAAGCCGATCACCGGCGCGGTGCTCGCCGGGCTGATGAAGTGCTATTCGGAAGCGGTGAACATGGTCAACGCGCCGTTCCTGGCGCGCGAACGCGGTCTCGACGTGCGCGAAGTGCGTCATGACCGCGAAGGCAATTACCATACGCTGATCCGCGTCACCGTTGGCACCTCGCAGGGCGATCGCTCGGTCGCCGGCACGCTGTTCGGCAACGCTCAGCCGCGCCTCGTCGAGATCTTCGGGATCGGCATCGAAGCTGATCTCGATGGCGACATGCTCTATGTCGTCAACAATGATGCGCCCGGCTTCATCGGCCGCATCGGCACGCTGCTCGGCGAACGCGGCACGAATATCGGCACCTTCCACCTCGGTCGCCGCGAAGCGGGCGGCGAAGCGGTGCTGCTGCTCTCGGTGGACACACCGGTGCCCGCGCACTGCCTCGATGCTATCCGGGCTTTGCCCGATGTGCGGCAGGTGCGGACGCTGAAGTTCTAAAAAAATCAAGGAATCTGGGGGCCAGTGGTTCCCAGATTCCCGGGTTTTTGGCGTAGCGCGCACCCTCCTCTCCGCCCGCTTGCGGGAGGGGCAGCGAGACTTAGCGGCTATGCCGCTTAGTCGCAGCGGGGTGGGCATTGACTCCGACCCCGCAACCAAACACCATCTCGGACATTGTCACCCATATCCAGCAAGCCGCATATTCTCTGAATATGTCCGACATCATCAGGCAGGCCATGCGAAGGATAAGGAGACAGATTATGAAAAGCTTCACCGCCATCGCGGCCCTCAGCCTCTGCTTCGCAGCGAGTGCGCATGCCCAGATGGATCAAAGCCAGTCGCAAGATACCCGCGCTGCGCTCAATGCCCAGCAGGCCGGCGCTGCCCAGCAGCAACTCGACCAGAATGCGGCCAATCAGGCGGACCATGACGCCGCAGTAGCCGCGCGGAATCAGACAATCGATAACCAGCAAAGCAATTATGACGCGGCGATGCATGAGCATCACCATGACGTCCGTGCCTATCACCGCGCGATGCGCCAATGGCACGCTGATGTTGCGGCTTGTGAAGCCGGTGACCATTCGCGCTGCGACCATCCGGAGCCGACCGAGTAAGCGGACCAACAAAAAAGGGGCGCCGTAGCGCCCCTTTTCGTATTCTCAGCAAAGCGCTCGAAATCAGGCAGCTTCGCCCTCGGCGTCGCCTTCCAGCAGATCAGCCGGAATTTCGCCCGGTTCCGCATTGGGGTCGTAAGCTTCGGTGAAGCCGGCGGTGTCCTGTTCGAACAATGCGGCCATCACGTCCACGCCCTTGGCCTGCAATTCGGCTTCGTCCGGCGAACGGGCGACGTTGACCTTGACCGTTACCGCGACTTCGGGGTGCAGCGAGACGCGCACATCGAAGACGCCGATGGTCTTGATCGGGCGTTCGAGCACGATCATCGCCTTGGTCACCTTGGCGCCGTCTTCGTTCAGCGTATCGACGATGTCGCGCACCGAAACCGAGCCATAAAGCTGGCCCGAGTTCGAGGCGGCGCGGATCAGGATCGCGGTACGACCGTCGACGTCACCGGCGCGGCCCGAGGCAGCGTCGCGCGCCTTGGCGTTGCGGGCTTCGATGTCGGCGCGCTGGGCTTCGAACACCTTGCGGTTGGCCGCGTTGGAACGCAGCGCCTTCTTGTTGGGGAGCAGGAAGTTGCGGGCGTAGCCGTCCTTGACAGTGACGACATCGCCGATTGCGCCGAGCTTCTCGATCCGCTCGAGGAGGATGATTTCCATGGATTTTTCCTCCTTACTTCACGAGGTAGGGCAGCAGGCCCAGATGGCGGGCACGCTTGATCGCCTGGCCGAGTTCGCGCTGCTTCTTGGCGGAAACGGCGGTGATGCGGCTGGGCACGATCTTGCCACGCTCGGACATGAAGCCCTGCAGCAGGCGCACGTCCTTATAGTCGATCTTGGGGGCATTCTTGCCCGAAAACGGGCAGCTTTTGCGGCGGCGGAAAAAGGCGCGGGCCATGATTACATCTCCTCGCGGTCGCGGCGGCGGGGCCGTTCGCGGTCTTGCTTGCGCATCTGGGCGGAGGGAGCGGTTTCATGCTCGTCCACGCGCACGGTGAGGAAGCGGATCACGTCCTCGTTAATGGCGGTCTGGCGCTCCAGCTCGGCAACGACGCCCGCAGGGGCCTCGATGTTGAGCATCACGAAATGCGCCTTGCGGTTGCGCTTGATCTTGTACGCCAGGCCCTTCAGGCCCCAGGCTTCGGTCTTGGTGACCTTGCCCTGGTTGGTCTCGACAATCTCGGTGGCGGTGCTGGCCAGCGCATCGACTTGCGCTTGGCTGAGATCCTGGCGAGCCAGGAACACGTGCTCGTAAAGCGGCACGGCTTTGTCCTTTCATTTCCGACCGATCGCAGGCTGATCCACGCTTCCGCGCAGGGCCCCTCCGGCTTTCTGCAATATGCGCGGCGGCGATTCCATCCGCGCAAGCGGCGGCGCTTAGCGGCTGGTGGCGGAAATGCAAGGATGAAAGGTTGGAGTTGGCTGTGGGATGATTGATCAATCAGATAGTCGCTCGTATCTCACCCTTTCCACACCCTGCAAAAACCCTAATGATCGCCCCGCCCGAAATCCGGGCGGGCATCGTCTTGCCCCTGCTCGATGATCGAGCGGCGCACGGCGCGGGTGCGGGTGAAGTGGTCGTGTAGCGTGTCGCCGTCCTCGACGCGGATTGCGCGTTGCAGCGCGGTCAGGTCTTCGGTGAAGCGCTGGAGCATTTCCAGCACTGCGTCCTTGTTGGCGAGGAAGACGTCGCGCCACATTGTCGGGTCGGAGGCGGCAATGCGGGTGAAGTCGCGGAAGCCGCCGGCGGAATATTTGATGACTTCGCTTTGAGTGACTTCTTCGAGATCGGAGGCGGTGCCGACGATGGTGTAGGCGATGAGGTGGGGCAAGTGGCTGGTGACGGCGAGCACGCGGTCGTGATGCGCGGCTTCCATCAGTTCGACATGGGCGCCGAGCGCTTCCCAGAAATCCTTAAGCCGCGCGACCAGTGTCGGGTCGGCATCCTGCGGCGGGGTGATGATGCACCAGCGCTGGCGAAACAGCGTGGCAAAGCCGGCGTCGGGGCCCGAGTTTTCGGTGCCGGCGACGGGATGGGCGGGGATCACCGGATTGTTCGGCAATTCGCTCGTCAGCGCCTTGGCGACCGCGACTTTGCAGGAGCCGACATCGCTGATCACGGCGCTGCGCGGCACGGCGTCGGCGATGTCGCGGGCGGCGTCACCCATCGCGCCGGGGGGCACGCAGAAGATCACCAGATCGGCTTGGGTCACCGCCTC
The DNA here is from genome assembly GCA_026225215.1 of Sphingomonas palustris. GTDB lineage: Bacteria > Pseudomonadota > Alphaproteobacteria > Sphingomonadales > Sphingomonadaceae > Novosphingobium > Novosphingobium palustris. The sequence continues at coordinate 16,371 of JAMFSI010000187.1, forward strand.
TGCAGCACTATCGTAGACCTCGTTTACCAATCCGCGTTCGCTGGCGCGTCGGCGAGTTTCGGGGTTCTGATCATAGCCGGTGGTGGAGGCACCGGGGAGAAATTCGCGCACCGCAAGGCCGATCGAACCGCCGAGCAACCCTAATCCGATGATGGCGATGCGCTGGAAACTCATCAGCCTGCTGCCTGCGTCAGCCGGTGCAGTGCGGCGACGATATCATCCATTTGTGGCGCGGTGCCGATGGTGATGCGCAGCCCGTGTGGCAGGCCTTGCCCTGGCAACCAGCGGGTGATGTAGCCGGCGTCCGCCAGTCCCTGGTAAGCGGCTTCGGCGGTCAGTTTGCCGTTGAACAGCACCAGTACGAAATTGGCTTCGCTGGGCAGGGCGCGCAAGCCGTGATTACCCAGCGCTTCGACGGCGCTGACGAAGCGTGCGCGCTCTTTGGCATTTTCGCGCCGCGAATGCTCGACGAAATTCTGGTCGCCCAGCGCGGCGAGCGCGGTCGCCTGGGCGCTGTTGCTGAGATTGAACGGGCCGCGCAACCGGTTGAGAATCTCGACCAGTTCCGGCGCACCGGTGGCCCAGCCGACCCGCTCGCCAGCGAGGCCATAGGCTTTGGAAAAGGTGCGCGTGACCAGCACATTGTCATGCACTGCGGCGAGTTCGAGGCTGCCATCGTCCTCCTCTGTCGCAACGAATTCGCCATAGGCCTGGTCGAGCACCAGCAGCACATCGCCGGGCAAGGCGGCATGCAAGCGCGCCAGTTCGGCGCGGGGCAGGAAGCTGCCGGTGGGGTTGTTGGGGTTGGCGATGAAGACTAGCCGAGTGCGCTCGGTGAGATGCGCGATCACCGCATCGACATCGGTGCCATAGTCGAGATCGGGCACCACCACCGGCGTCGCGCCACAGCGCCGCGCGACGATGTCGTACAGCGAGAAGCCATAGCGGACGTAAAGCACTTCGTCGCCGGGGCCGGCAAAGGCGCTGGCGGCGACGGCGAGCAATTCGCCCGAACCGGTGCCGCAGACGATGCGCGTGGGATCGATGCCATGCAGGCTGCCCAGCGCGCGGCGCAATGCGTGGCTGTCGGGATCGGGATAGAGCGAAGGATGAGCGATGTGTTCGCGCGCGGCGAGTACGGCCGGGCTGCAACCCAGCGGATTTTCGTTAGCGGAGAGTTTGATCAGCGGGCGGCCATCAGCGCCCGCGCTTTTGCCGGCGATATAGGTATGGATGCCGCTGATCCACGGCTTGGGGGTGGGGCTATTGGCCATAATGCCGGCGCATTAGCAGTCCGGTGCTCATTTGCCAGCCCCGAAGCGCGGATGCTCGCGGCGTCAGTGGTTGACACTGCCGCCATGACCTCCCAATTCCCGCTGCGATGTCCACTTGCCTTTCCTCGACACCCGGCACCGATCTGACCCGGACATTGACTCTGGCCGCGCCGCTCGCGCTCGATTGCGGGCAGCAATTGGCCGATGTCCGCATCGCCTATGAAACCTACGGCACGCTGAATGCCGATGCCAGCAATGCGGTGATGGTCTGCCATGCTACCACCGGCGACCAATTTCTTGCCAGCCAGCACCCGCTGACCGGCAAGCCGGGCTGGTGGAACCGCTCGGTGGGGACGGGCAAGCCGATCGATACGGATCGCTTCTTCGTGATCTGCGCCAATGTCCTGGGCGGCTGCATGGGTTCGACCGGCCCGGCCAGCCTGGCCAGCGATGGCGAACCCTATGCCATGCGCTTTCCGGTGATCACCATTCGCGACATGGTGCGCGCGCATGTGGCGCTGCTCGATGCGCTGGGGATTGTCCGATTGCATGCCGTGGTCGGCGGGTCGATGGGCGGGATGCAGGCGTTGAGCCTCGCCGCGAATTGGCCCGACCGGGTCGAGCGGGTGATGGCGATCGCCGCCACTGCGGCGATGCCGGCGCAGAATATCGCCTTTCAGGAAGTCGGCCGGCAAGCGATCATGGCCGATCCCGATTGGCGGGAAGGCGCCTATTATGGCACCGGCGGTCAGCCTGACGCCGGGCTCGCGGTAGCGCGGATGGCCGCGCATATCACTTACCTTTCCGAAGAGAGCATGCATGCCAAATTCGGCCGGCGCTTGCAGGACCGCGAGACCAAGACCTTTGGGTTCGACGCTGATTTCCAGGTGGAAAGCTATTTGCGCCACCAGGGGGTGACCTTCATTTCGCGCTTCGATGCCAATTCCTACCTCTATATCACCCGCGCCATGAGCTATTTCGATCTCGCCGAGGAGCATGGCGGGCGGCTCGCCGAAGCCTTTGCCGGCACGCCCGCGCGCTATTGCCTGGTCAGTTTCGATAGCGACTGGCTTTATCCGACGCCCGAATCGCGCAAGATCGCCCATGCGCTGAACGCGGCTGGTGCGGCGGTCAGCTTTGTCGAATTGTCGGCGCCCTTTGGTCACGACAGTTTCCTGCTCGACGTGCCCGCGCTCGACCGCGTGATTGCGGGATTCCTCAATCAGTGACGACCACGCACAGTCAGCTTCGCCCCGATCTGGCGCTGATCGCGGAGCATATCGCCGAGGGCAGCCGCGTGCTCGACATCGGCTGCGGCGACGGCACACTGTTGGCGGCGTTGCGTGACCAGCGCGGCTGCGACGCACGCGGCATGGAACTGGACCCGCATGATGTCGCCGAATGCGTCGGGCGAGGATTGTCGGTTATTCAGGGCGATGCCGACATCGATCTGGCCTTTTATCCCGATGCCAGTGTCGATTACGCGGTGCTGAGCCAGACGCTGCAAACCACCAAGCGGCCCGATCTGGTGCTGGAGGAATTGCTGCGGATCGGGCGCCATGCCTTCGTCAGCTTTCCCAATTTCGCCTATTGGCGGGTGCGGGTTTCACTGCTGTGGCATGGGCGGATGCCGGTGACCCGGCTACTGCCCGTGGCCTGGTATGAAACCCCCAATATCCACCATCTGAGCGTCGCCGACTTCCGCGATCTGATGGCGCAGCGAGGGATTACTGTAGAGCAGGCGTGGTTTTTGAAGGGGAGTGGCCTGGTCCGCGGCGCGGCAGCGAACTGGCGCGCTGAGCATGCGGTGTTTTTGTTGCGGCGGTAGAGCTACGCGGCCTGATCCTCCCCGGAACGGGGAGGTGGCAGTGCGCAGCACTGACGGAGGGGGCCCGCCTCGCCTCATGGTTATCGCTCGCGGAGAAGTGGGACCCCTCCGTCCGCTTCGCGTCCACCTCCCCGTGCCGGGGAGGATTTGTTGTCTCGCTAAATCACTTTGTTGCGCAGCATGGCCAGCCGATCCACCGCCTCATCGATCTGCGCATCGGGTTTGGTAAAACACAATCGCAGGTAATTTCGCGGGGCCGCGCTACCTTCATACAATGCCGAAATCGGAATACTGGCCACCCCCGCCTCCCGGACTGCGCGTTCGGCAAACTCCGCATCGCTCAGAGTCACACCCGAAGCCGCGAGATCGATGCAGAGGAACCACGTCGCCTGATTGTCCTCCACCACATAACCCGCCGCACGCAGGCCGCCGCCAAGCCGCGCCCGCGACTGCGCCCATTGCCGATGCTGCGCAGCAAACAGCTCATCCGAATAGCGCAATCCTTCCGCGATTGCCCATTGCAACGCCGGAGGAGTGGTAAAGGTCAGGAACTGATGCGCGCGGGTCAGCAGCGTCGCCAGGCTGGCTTCCGCTACCATCCAGCCGATCTTCCAGCCGGTGAGGCCGAACAGCTTACCTGCCGATCCGATCTTGACGGTGCGGCCCGCCATCCCAGGCTGGCTGATCAGTGAAGCGTGCGTTATGCCGTCGAAGCGCACGCCTTCCCACACCTCGTCGCAAATCGCTATGAGATCGTGCTCAATGCAGATCGCGGCCAGCATGGCGAAATCTTTGGACGAGGCGACGGTGCCGAGCGGGTTGAGCGGATCATTGAGCATGATCGCGCGGGTACGCGGGGTGATCGCGGCGCGGATTGCAGCCTCATCGAGCTGCCATGCCGGGGGCTGTAGCGGCACGAACACGGGCACCCCGCCGCAACGGAGCACCAGCGGCGCATAAGCATCATAAGCGGGGGCGAACAGGATCACCTCGTCGCCGGGCTGGACCAGCGCCAGTACGGCGGCGGCGATCGCTTCGGTCGCACCGGAGGTGACGATCACTTGTGCCGGGGTCAGCGCCAGTCCTCGACCGCTGTAAAACCCGGCGACCGCCTCGCGCAACGCCGGCACACCGGTCGATGGCGGATATTGGCTTGATCGTTCGCGCAGCGCCCGCGCTGCCGCATCCTGCAAGCCGACGGTCAACGCATTGTCGGCGGCATAGGCGTCATCGGGAAAGCCCTGGCCGAGGTTGATCGCACCCAGTTCGCGCGAAAGTCCGGACATATGTTCAAAGATCGTCGTGCCCATCTGGGCATAGACCGGATGGCCCCGCATCACTTTGCAAGCTCCTGATTCGGGGCCGCCAGGCAGCCAACTGCATTTCGCCAATTGTCGGCGACCGCGCGTGCTTTGTCGAGATGCGCGCGAGGCCCTCGGCCTATTCTATCACCGCCATAATGCCGCAAACGCGTGCCGTACCGTCTCTGGGAGAGCCCGAAATGTCCTTCGTCTTGAATCGCAAGTTGGCCGAGCGGCGCGCGCCGTTGGCCACCGCGGTCAATATCGATCCGGTCAGCGCCTCGATCATTCGCGGCGCCTTCGAGACCGCCTGTTTCGAGGCCGCTACGCATCTCGGTCGTGCCGCCTCCTCGCCGATCATCAACCAGTCGAACGAGCGCAATGCCTCGATCATCGATGCCCATGGCCGACTGGCGATGGGGGCGATCGGCACGCCGCATCTCACTTTCGTGAATGCCATGATGGTGCGCTGGGCGCTGATGAACATGGACAATTACGATATCGGCGCGGGTGATGTGCTGCTGTCGAACGACCCCGATCACGGTGGCGGCCATTTGCCCGATTATTGCGTCTATAGCCCGGTCTATTCGGCGGATGGCGAATTGATCGTGTTCGTCGCGCTCCAGGCGCATCAGGGCGATACCGGTGGCAAGGATGCCGGTGGCTTCACCCTGGAGGCGACCGACATCTTCACCGAGGGATTGCAATTCCCCTGCCTCAAGCTGGTGCATCGCGGTGAATTGCGCCGCGATGTCTTCGACATGGTCGCGCGCAACAATCGCTTTGCGACCTTTGCCGGCGATCTCGCGGCGATGATCAGCGGTGTGCAGCTGGCCGCGCGGCTGCTGGGCGAAGTGATCGGCAAATGGGGCGCAGATACGATCAAGGCGGCGATCAACCAGTCGATCGAACATAGCGAGCGTCGTTGCCGCGAAGAATTCACGCGCTGGCCCGATGGCACATACGAAGGCACGGTGTTTATCGACCACGACACCATGGGCACCAAGGACATTAAGGTCCACGTCGCCTGCACCGTCGCCGGTGACAGCCTGACCGTCGATCTGACCGGCACTGACGATCGCCAGGAGCTGGTCGGGGTGTGGAACACTTTCGCCAACAGCCGCAGCTATGTGATGACGCAGGTGGGGGCGATGATCGATCCCACCATCGTCAAGAACGAGGGCATGTTCAATGCCGTCGAAATCGTCATCCCCGAGGGCTGCATTGCCCAGCCGCCGCCGAACAAGCCCGCCGCGCTGGGATCGTTTCACCCGGCCTGCGAGATTACCGAGGCGGTATGCGTGGCCTTGTCGGCGATCGCGCCCGAACGCGCGCAGCCGCAATTGTACAAGATCGGCATGCCCAATGCGGTGATCGGCTTCGATGACAATGGCATGATGTGGATGGACCAGGGCGTCGATTGCCGCTCAATGGATACTTCGGCGATCCAGGGCATCGACGGCTGGGGCTCGTGCCCGTCCAGCCTGGGCAATCTGCTGCTCAGCCAGGCGGAGGACGCCGAATGCCGTTTCCCGATCCTCAATATCAGCCGCGAGATGACCATCGATGGCGGCGGCGCCGGGCAGTGGCGCGGCTCGCCGGGGAGCCTCAACGTCAAGCAGGTGCTCAAGCCAACCTCGGCGATGGCGTGGATGGTCTCGGCCGACCACCCGCTGCGCGGCATGGGCGGCGGCGATGACGCCATCCCTTATTCGAACCATTTCAACGTCGGCACGCCCGAGGAATACAAGGTCGAGCGCACTGCCCAGGCGCTGCTGCAGCCACAGGCGGTGATCGCCTATCAGCATGGCGGCGGCGCCGGCTTTGGTCCGCCGCTGCTGCGCGATGCCGAACAAGTGAAGGAAGATGTGCTCGACGAATATGTCAGCCTGACCGCCGCGCGCGCCAAATATGGCGTGGTGCTGACCGGGAGCCTGGAAGATTACACGCTGGCTGTCGATGTCGAGGCAACCGCGACGTTACGCAAGGATATGGGCGTGGGTGAATTTACGCTTGAGGCCGCCGAATGAGCGCTGCGGCTATGAATTACCGCGTCGGCATCGATATTGGTGGGACATTTACCGATTTTGCGCTGTTGAAGGGTGGCGAAGTGATTCTGCACAAGAATCTGTCGACACCGCAGGATCGTTCGCTGGGCGTGATGCAGGGGTTGGCGACGCTGGCCGCGAAGGAAGGGCTGGAACTGGGCAGCTTCCTCGGCAGCTGTGAGGCGATCGTCCACGGCACCACCGTCGCCGATAATACGCTGATCGAGATGAACGGCGCGCTGACCGGGCTGATCACCACCGAGGGTTTTCGCGACGAGGTCGAATATCGCCGCGGCTTCAAGGAGGATATCTGGGATGTGCGGCTCGAGCCGCCGCCGCAGATCACCCCGCGCCGCCGCCGCCTGACCGTGCCCGAGCGGGTGCTGGCCGATGGCAGCGTGCATGTGGCGTTGGATGAGGAGGCTGTTCGCCACGCTTGCCGCCAACTCAAGAAACAGGGCATCGAATCGCTGGCGGTGTCGTTCCTGTTCGCTTTCGTCAACAATGCCCATGAGCGGCGCGTGCGCGAAATCGCGCGCGAGGAATTGCCGGGCGTCACCATCTCGCTCAGCCATGAAGTGCTGCCGCGCGCGCCCGAATACGATCGCACCAGCACGACGGTGGCCAACGCCTATGTCGCGCCGCGCGTGATTGCTTATCTCGACCGCCTCGTCTCGCGGCTGAAGGATGGTGGCTATCGCAACCAGTTGATGGTGATGCAGGCCAGCGGCGGGGTGATGACGGTCGATTATATCGACGGCTCGCCGATCCGCGTGCTGGCGTCGGGCCCCGCAGGGGGCGTGGTCGGATCGGCGCATGTTGGCAAGGCCAAGGGCTGCCCGAATCTGCTCTGCGTCGACATGGGCGGCACCTCCTACGATATGTCGCTGGTGACCGGCGGCAGCGCCCCCGTCGAAGCCGGCTGGAACATGCATCATCGCAATCTGATCGGCGTGCCGATGGTAAAGGTGGAGACGCTGGGCGCAGGCGGCGGCTCGATCTGCCACGTCAACAATGGCGTATTGGAGGTGGGTCCGCGTTCCGCCGGTTCCGAGCCGGGCCCGATTACCTATGGGCGCGGCGGTACCGAGCCGACCGTCACTGACGCGCTGGTCATGCTGGGCATCCTCTCTACTGGCGAAGGCTTCGCCGGCGGCAGCTTCCGCTTGCAAAAGGCCGGCGTCGAGGAGGCTTTCGCCAAAATCAGCGCCGAAATGGGCAATGCCGCCTCGACCGCCGGCGCCGAAGCCGCCGCCTTCGATTGCTGGCGCGTGGTCAATGCCAATATGAGCCAGGGCGTGCGCCGCACCACCGCCGGCAAGGGGCTGGACCCCAAGGAACTGGTGATGTTAGCCTATGGCGGCAATGGCCCGGCTTTCGCCGGCGTCCAGGCCGAAGACCTGGGCATCAACCGCGTGCTGGTGCCCAAGGCATCGCCGACCTTTTCCGCGTTGGGCACGCTGGTTGCCAATCCCGCGATCGACGAGGAACGCTCGTACATCGCCCGTGTCGATGCGCTCGATCTGGGACGGTTGCGCAAGCTATGGCTGGAACTGGTTAGTCGTGCGGAAAAATACTTCACCGATGGCGCCTTCGCGCACGATCGGGTGGTGGCCCATTACCAGATCAACATGCGCTACCCTGGCCAGAATTTCGCGCTGACCTTCGATATCGCCCCCAATGCGCGGCTGAACGATCTGTCGTTCATCGACGATGCTATCGGCGAGCGCGCGCTGGCGCTGTTCAATGCCCGCCACATGGCCGAATATAATCACATCCGCGAAGGCGAATTGCCCGAAGTGACCGGTGTGCGCCTGGCGAGCCATGTCGTCACGCCGTCGCCGGTGGTGGCCAGCGGCTTTACCGCGAAAGCAGGCGAGGCTGCGCCAAGCGGAAAGCGCCGCGCCAACCTCGGCCAGGGTTTTGCCGAAACGCCGATCTATGTCGGGGCTACGCTGGCGCCGGGCCACAGCATCGCGGGGCCGGCGATCATCGAGGAGAGCTTTACCACCATTGTCGTCTACCCGGGCTGGGTTGCGCGGATCGATGATGCTGGGGATTATGAGTTGGTGAAGGGCTAAGTTTTCAATGGCTTAAGGTAGGTGCGAGGGGCGCTTTGTCTTTGACGCCCTTTGCAGGCAAAGGGCTTTGGCCCCTCGCGCTCCCCGTCATTGGCCTCGTTGCGCTCCCCCGCAGAGTTCTGCCTCGCCGCGAAGCGGCTTTAAGGCCTGCGGCGCGGCGAATTCGCGCTACATTCAGATGGCACGCAACGAAGACATGACCGGGGGTCTGGGGGCCGCTGGCCCCCAGAATCACTTCAAACTTTACCCCTCAAAAATTGTTTTTGGCCTCTCGCAAAGCCGCAAAAGTCGCCACCGCATCGCCGCCGCCCCAGCGTGCCTGCACGCCTTTATCGTCGGCGCGCAGAAACGGATTGGTTGCCAATTCGCGCGCCAGTTTGAAGGGCACCGTCGGTTGCTGGGCCGCGCGCTTTTGAGTGATATCCTGCACATATTCGGCCAGCGCGGCATTCTCTGGGTCGGCATGAACGGCAAACTTCGCGTTCCCAGCGGTGTATTCATGCGCGCAGAACAGCGTGGTCTGCGGGGGCAGGGCCTTGAGGCGCGACAGGCTGGCCCAGAATTGCGGGGCGGTGCCTTCGAACATCTTGCCGCAGCCCAGCGCGAATAGCGAATCGCCGACGAAGGCGATGCCGGCCTCGGGCAGATGATAGGCGATGTGGCCCATGGTATGGCCGCCGACGTCGATCACTTCAGCGGTGTAAGCGCCCAGCGCGAGGATATCGCCCGCGGCTACAGCACGATCGACATCGGCGATCTTGCTGGCCTCGACGGCGGGAGCGATTACTTTGCAGCCGGTCGCCAGCTTGATCGCGGTGTTGCCGCCGGCGTGATCAGGATGCCAATGGGTGTTCCAGATCTGGGTGATCCGCCAGCCCTTGGCATCGGCAGCGTCGAGGTAGGCATCGGCGTCGGGGGTATCGATGCAGGCGGTTTCGCCGCTCACCGAATCGTGCAGCAGGAAGCCGTAATTGTCGGAGAGGCAGGGGAACTGGTGGATTTCAAGGGTCACGCTGGGTCTCCAGGATAAGTCCCCACCATATAGCGCTGGTCCCATGAAACGGCAAAGCCCGCCCGCTCCGAAGAGCGGACGGGCTTTGATTTAGAGGTTTTTTATATTTAGCTGCGGTTTTTGAGCGCGGCGCCCAGGATGTCGCCGAGCGAAGCGCCGGCATCCGACGAACCGTACTGCTCGACGGCTTCCTTTTCCTCGTGGAGCTGACGCGCCTTGATCGAGAAGTTCGGCTTCTTCGAGCGGTCGAAGCCGGTGATCATGGCGTCGAGCTTCTGGCCGACCTGGAAGCGGTCGGGGCGCTGCTCGTCGCGATCGCGGCCAAGGTCGCTGCGCTTGATGAAGCCGGTCGAGCCATCTTCGCCGGCCTGCACTTCGAGGCCGCCATCGCGGACTTCGAGCACGGTGACGGTGACGACTTCACCGCGGCGCAGCGAGCCCGCGGCGGTAGCGGCCGGGGTGCCGGCAGCGGCCGGGGCGCCCTTTTCAAGCTGCTTCATGCCGAGGCTGATGCGTTCCTTCTCGACATCGACATCGAGCACGACTGCCGAAACCTGCTCACCCTTGCGATGCAGCGCCAGCGCGTCTTCGCCCGAGATGCCCCAGGCGATGTCCGACATGTGAACCATGCCATCGACGTCGCCATCGAGGCCGATGAACAGGCCGAATTCGGTGGCGTTCTTGACTTCGCCTTCGACCGTGGAGCCCACCGGATGCTTGTCGGCAAAGGCTTCCCAGGGGTTCTGGACTGCCTGCTTGAGGCCGAGGCTGATGCGGCGCTTGTCCGAATCGACCTCGAGCACCAGCACGTCGACTTCCTGGCTGGTCGAAACGATCTTGCCGGGATGGACGTTCTTCTTGGTCCAGGACATTTCCGACACATGGACCAGGCCTTCGATGCCTGCTTCCAGCTCGACGAAGGCGCCGTATTCGGTGATGTTGGTGACCACGCCATGCAGCTTCGCGCCGACCGGATACTTAGCGACGACGCCATCCCAGGGATCGCTTTCCAGCTGCTTCATGCCCAGGCTGATGCGCTGGGTGTCCTGGTTGATGCGGACGATCTGGACCTTGACTTCATCACCGATGTTGATGACTTCGCTGGGGTGATTGACGCGCTTGTAGCTCATGTCGGTGACATGGAGCAGGCCGTCGATGCCGCCGAGATCGACGAAAG
>JAMFSI010000188.1 GCA_026225215.1 Sphingomonas palustris
CCGCGCACCACCGCCGGGACCAGCGCCTGATAGCCGGCAACGCCAAAGCCCATCGTCAAACCCCGTGCCAGTACCCGACGGATAGCCTGATCCCGCGCGCAAAATCGCAGGCCCAGGGCAATCGCGGGTAGCATCGGCTTGCGCTCGGGTGGATCATGGCTGGGCCGCCAGCAGAGCAGCACGATAATCAGCGCGACATAGCTCAGCGCATTGACCGCAAAACCCAGCGACACATTCCACAGCGAGATCAGCAGGCCGCCTAGCCCCGGCCCGACGCAGCGCGCGAGGTTGAAGGAAATGGTGTTGAGCGCAATCGCTTGCGGCAGATCGCTCAGCCCCACCTGCTGGCGCACCGATGCCTGCCAGGCCGGCGAATTGAGCGCGGTGCCGATGCCCACACATAGGGTGAAAGCCAGCAGCAGAAGTGGATTGATCAGCTTCGCCCAGGTCATCGCGGCCAGCGCTGCCGAAGCCACCAGCATGCCGATCTGCGCGGCCAGCATCACCAGCCGCCGGTCGAAATTATCGGCAATGGCGCCGGCAAATACCCCCAGCAGCATGATCGGCACCGTTGCCGAAGCCTGCACCAGTGCGATCAGTCGATGCGAGGTCGTCAACTCGGTCATCAGCCACGCCGCGCCGACAGACTGGACCATCGAGCCCATGTTCGAGGTCAGATTGGCGATCCAGATGGCGCGAAAGGCCGGATAGCGAAACGGCGCGAAGGTGCCGCCGCTGCCCGGTAGCGGGGACGCTGCCGGCACTGCCATTGCAGTGGACAAGGGTTTCACGTCTGCCATGTGACCGGCGGTTAAGGCGGCGAAACCCGGATCACAAGAGCGCCGGGGCGATGGTGACCACCACCGGCGCCTTGCTTCGCCTTCAGCCTATCTCTTCGCCCCATTGGCCGATGCGCGGATCCCGAATAATGGCGTGGCGGCGCAGCGAGGTGCGGGCCAGCCGTTCGGTTTCGGCTTTGCGCCGGGCGGCGGCAAGCGGGATCAGCGGGGCAGGACGCAGAATTTCCGCATCATAGCCATCCGCCACGATCAACCCGCAGCGATCGGGCAGGAAAGCTTCGGTATCCATGCAGCCGCGATCGAGATGTGCCGCCAGCCCCCAGAAGAAGCGGTCACAATGGTCGAAATAGTCGGGCCATTTGGCATCACCGAGCAGATCGGCGCGGCTGACCTTGATCTCGACGATGATGATATGCCCCTTGGCATCGATCCCCATAAGGTCGGCGCGGCGGCCCGAGCGCAATGGCATTTCGCTCAGGCACCAGATGTCGTTGCGGGCAAACAGGCGGCAGATGCCGCGTGCGACTGTCGCGGCGCTCGCCGCACAGCTGGCCTGATCCATCATGCTCTCGATGGGTTGGGAGCCGCTTAGCGAATCGGGAGAAGCAGAGTTCATAGCGGACTTCTACGGAACATATAGCGAACAAGTAAAGTCGAATTTCATGCGCCTTCGGCGGCGCGCGACACCTCCAGAAAACCGTTTACAAACCTCCGGTTAGTCTTTCATCTGGCTCGGTGATCCCGCCGCCCCCTCCCCGCCGCATCTCCTTATCGTCGGCGCTTGCGGCAGTCGCGCTCGCTGCGGCCATGCTGCTGGGCGGCAGTGGGTCGCTGAAGCCCGGAGCCGAAATTATCCTGCAATGCCTGTTGGCCGGCTTGGCCGCTGCCTGGGTCTGGACGCAGTCGAGCACGCCATCGGCTCTGCACAAGCTGCCGCGCGAAGGCTGGATCATCGCCGCATTATTGCTGGCGCTACCACTGTGCCAATTGCTGCCGCTGCCGCCCGCGTTGTGGCACAGCCTGCCCGGCCGGGCAGTGGAACGCGAAGCGCTCGATCTGGTAGGCGAAGCGTCGTCGTGGCGGCCCTGGTCGCTTACCCCTAACCGCACGCTGGCATCGCTGCTGGTAATGGTGGCATCGGCGACGATGCTGGTGATGGCCGCTGCGCAGGATCGCCGGGGCCGCCGCCTCCTGTTGGCGATCATCGCCGGAGCGGGACTGCTGTCGGTGCTGGTCGGGGCAGCGCAGCTCTCGGGCGGTGGGGGCAATCCCTTTCGGTTCTACAATCCCGACGAAGCCTTTCTGGATGGCTTCCAGACCAATCATAACGCCGAAGCCGATGTCCTGCTGATTGCCATGGTAGCGTTGGCCGCCGCGGCATCGGAGTGGGGCTCACAGCGCCCGCGGCCGATCGCTGTGAGACCGCTATTGGGCGCGATCGTTGGCGCGTCGTTGCTGCTGATACTAGGCGTGATCCTGACCGCGTCGCGCACCGGCATTGCCCTGCTGCCCATCGCGATCGGCGCGCAGACGTTGATCTTGCGGCGCTGGCTGCGACTGGGCAGGCGCAACGCCGTGCCGGCAATGGCCATCGCAGCGGCACTGCTGGTCGCGGTCGTGGCACTGCGTTTTGGGCATAATACTGCGATGGTCCGGGTTTTGGCGCGGTTCCACGCCACCAGCGAATTCCGTCCGGAAATATGGCACGATTCGGTCTTCGCGCTTCGCCAATATTGGCCGTGGGGGGGCGGCATGGGGAGCTTTATCCCGGTTTTCGCCGCCGCCGAGCGGCTGGATGTGGTCACCGGCCGCTTCGTCAACCGCGCGCATAATGACTACCTCGAATTTCTGATCGAGGCGGGTCTGCCCGGAGTCCTGACCTTGCTGGGGGTTGGCTACGCCATCGCCAGCGGCGCATGGCGGACGGCTCGCTCGCGCGTCCCCGGCTCCTCCGCACAGATGATCTGCGGCGCCGCCAATCTGGCGATCCTGGGGCTGCATTCGCTGATTGATTATCCGTTGCGGACGATGGCGATAGCCTGCATTGCTGCGGTCAGTGTGGGGTTGCTGCTGCCGATACCGGCATCGGCTGAGACCGGGATCGCGAAAGAACCGTGATGAGACGACTGAGCGCGCGGGCCGCGGCGGCTTTGCTGATCCTGTTCTGCGGCGCCTGCGGCACTGAACCGCCCAGCAATCTACCCGTCGGCCCCGCGGCCTATACCGCCATTCCCGTGACCGTGACCGACCCGAAGATCGGTACGATCGCCGCCAGCGACCGGCTTTCGATCAAAGTGCTCGATGAGCCCGAACTGACCTCGGACCAATATCTCGTCGATGCCGCCGGGATTATCGAAATGCCGCTGATCGGCGATGTCCGCGCCCAGGGCCGCACCGTCGAGGCCGTCCGCGACGAAATCGCTCGCCGCCTCGGCCAGCATTTCATCCGCGATCCGCAAGTCGCGGTCAGCATCGCCCAGCATCACAAGGAAGTGTTCACCGTCGAAGGGCAAGTGCGCGAACCCGGCCGCTACGAGATCGCCCCCGACATGACGCTATTGGGCGCCATCGCCACCGCCAAGGGAACCGGGCTCAACGCCAGGATCAACGAGGTCATCGTCCTGCGCGAAGTGAACGGCCAGCACCTTGGCGCGCGTTTCGACATCGATCAGGTGCGCATGGGCCGCGTGCCCGATCCCCAGATCATCGCGGGTGACAAGATCGTAGTCGGCTTCTCGGCAGCCAAGGGCGCCTGGCATGATTTCCTGCAGGCAGCGCCCCTGCTCAACCTGTTCTATCTTTTTCATAATTGATCAGCGCCGCTCTCGCAGGAAAGATCACGAATTTGTCGACCATCTTGCCTCTCGATGATCTGGCCGGACAGCCGCGCCCGCTGACCGATGCGGGCGAAGAGGGATTTTTTGCCGCTAACCGTCCGGGCTTCGATCTGCGCTACGTCGCTGCCGCGGTGCGCCGCAACCTGTTGCTGATCGCCGCGATCATCGGCGTGAGCCTGGGTGTCGCCGTCGCCGTCACTCTGCTCGAAACCCCGCGCTATACCGCCACCTCGACCATCCAGATCAACGACAGCAGCACCCATGTGCTCGGCGACAAGGCGATGGATCAAGGCGACGATGGCGGCAATTTCGGCACGGACACCGATCGCTTCCTCCAGACCCAGGTCGATGTGCTGCAGAGCCGGGGATTGGCGGTGCGGGTCGGGCAGAAGCTGAAGCTCGCCTCGGACGCCCGCTTCTTCGCCGCGCAGGAGGCCGATTTGCTCCCGCCCAGCGCGCCGGCCCTGACGGTGCGCAACCAGGTGGTGGCGATGCTGCTCGATCATCTCCACGTCAATCTGCCGCGCGATTCGCGCATCGTCACGATCCAGTACGACAGCACCGATCCGGCGATGTCCGCCGATATCGCCAATGCCTATGCCAGTGAATTCATCCAGGCCAATCTCCAGCGCCGCTACGACAGCTCGTCCTACGCGCGCGATTTCGTCTCGAACCAACTTGCCGACACCAAGCAGAAGCTGGAAGACTCCGAGCGTGCGCTGAACGATTATGCGCGCCGGGCCGGGCTGATCCGCACCCATGACACGAGTAATTCCGGCGACAAGACGGCCAGCCAGAGCGGCGGATCGGTGACTACCGACAGCCTCGTCGAGCTGAACCAGGCCGCAAACGAAGCCACCGCCAAGCGCATTGTCGCCGAAGGACGCTGGCAGGCGATCTCGAACGGCTCGCCCTTCAGTTCGGCCGAAGTCGTCGGCAATGCCACGATCTCCACGCTATCGGCGCAGCGCGCGACGATCGAGACACAGCTACAGGAAGAACAGGCGCGGCATCTCGACCAATATCCGGCGCTCAAGGCCAAGCAGGAGGAACTGGCGGCGATCAATCGCCAGCTCGACCTGGTGGCCAACAATATCCGCGCCTCGATCAAGGCCGATTACAATGCCGCACGCAACAGCGAGCAGCAACTGACCGGCGAAGTCAATCGCCTCAAGGGCGCGACGCTGGCGGAGCAGGACAGCAATGTCCAATACGGC
>JAMFSI010000189.1 GCA_026225215.1 Sphingomonas palustris
CCACGGTGCCGCCGGCGAAGTCCCGCGCGCCCTTGTTGTACAGGAAGCCGCCATCCGGCGTGGCCGTGCTGGCCGAGGTGTAGTAGAAATCGGGGCCGGCCCAGTACCATACCATGTGTGCGATCGGGAAATAGACCACGGTCATCCACAGCACCATGAACAGCATCAGCGGCCAGAACTTCACGCGGTCCGCAAGCGAACCGACGATCAGCGCCGGGGTGATGATGGCGAAGGTCATCTGGAAGACGATGTAGGCATATTCGGGGATGTAGACGTTATTCGAGAAGGTCGCGGCGACCGTGGTCGACGAGGTGCCTTCGAGGAATATCTTCGATAGGCCACCGACATAAGGCGCCAGCGCCGGGATCGAGTTGCCGGTGAAAGCTTCCGAATAACCCCAGAAACACCAGACCAGCGAACCGATCGAAATGATCATGAACACCTGCATCAGCACGCTGAGCATATTCTTGGTACGCACCAGACCGCCGTAGAACAACGCCAGGGCCGGAACGCTCATCATCAGCACCAGGGCCGAGGAAATGAGCATCCAGGTGGTGTCACCCTTGTTGACCATGCCGGCTTCGGCCGTGGTCTGAGCGGCGGCGGAAAGCTTGGCCAGATTGACCAGAGCGGGGGTGGCGGCAGCAGCCGGCGAAGCGGCAGCAGTGGCCGCTGCAGTCGCTGCGGTGCTCGCCGCGCTGGCGGCGGCAGTCGCCGCCGAGGAGGCCGCAGAGGCGGCATCCTGAGCAAAAGCGGCGGTGGCGGCAAAGAGCGATGTGCCCAAGGCGCCCGCGCCGCAAATCAATTTGCGGATCATGGTGGTGTCCCTCCAATCGGAAGCGCCGCTCACAGCGCGGTATCCCCGGTTTCTCCGGTACGAATGCGAGTCGCGGAGGCCAGGTCGAGCACGAAAATCTTGCCGTCGCCGATCGCTTCGGTGCTGGCGGTGTGCTGGATGGTTTCGACGACGCGTGGAGCAAGATCATCGCTGGCAGCGATCTCGATCTTTACCTTCGGCAGCATGTTGGTCGAATATTCGGCGCCGCGATAAATCTCGGTTTGCCCTTTTTGCCGCCCAAAACCTTTGACTTCGGTAACGGTCATACCCGCAACGCCAATGGCGCCGAGAGCTTCGCGAACCTCGTCCAGTTTAAACGGCTTGATTATGGCGATGATGAATTTCATCCGTGCCCCCTAATAGCCAACCGGCCCAGCGCCGGCTCGATCTAATAAAGCAAGGGGCGTGCCAGTTTACGATTTGGTCATATTTCTACGAGTCGCAGAGCCAGCGTGCCGGGTGGCTGTGATGAGGAAGCTCGAATCTTACGCAGCTGCACAAAATTTGTGCAGCGCCATGACCTGATCCGAAACTTCGTTTCGGATAGTCTGTGCCGTCCCGCTCCCCCGGCCCAACCACCCACAAGGTACCTTCAATTGGTGGTTGGGCCGGGGGAGCGGGACGGCACAGACTTCTAAATTAGCGCAGCTAATTTAGAACAGATGCCCCGGCTTACCACCCCAGCCGGGCATAAACCGGCAAATGATCCGAGCCGCGCGCCGCGAGCAGGCTGTGATGCACGCCGCAATCGAGCACTTGCCAGCCGCGTGACACCACGATCCGGTCGAGCTGGGCGATCGGCCGGCGCGCGGGATAGCTGCGCCCTGGCGCCAGCACATGCCAGGCCCGGCCAAATTCACGCAGCGAACCGCCGCGCGTCGACCACTCATTGAAATCGCCGAGCAGCACCGCGGGATCGTCGCCCTCACCGCGCCCGAGATGCGCCAGCACCGTGCGCAATTGGCGGCGGCGGCGCAAACCCGATAAATCGAGATGCATCCCCACCACCCGCAACCTTCGGCCCGCCACCCGCAGATCGGCGCAAATCGCGCCGCGTGGCTCCAGCGTCGGCAAGTGGACCGGTTCGGCGGCGATCACCTCGATCCCCTTGCGCACCAGCATGGTATTGCCGTGCCAGCCCATACCGTCAGGCGTCATCGCCAGTGGCACCAATTGCCACGGCGTATGCGACAGGATCAGCTGATGCGGCAACACCGCCTCGCGGCGGCCAAAGCGGCGATCGGTTTCCTGCAAGGCGACGATATCGGCATCGATCTCGCGCAGGATCGCCAGAATCCGTTCCGGGTCACGCCGACCGTCCAGACCCACGGCCTTGTGAATATTATAGCTGGCGACGGTCAGCTCCAAGCGCCAAGGCTCCTCAAAATCAGCGCTCTTTGGTGGCGCTGAACGCCAGTTCGGGATGGCGCTCCTGCTGATAGCCGACATCCCAGGCCGAGCGCGCCATGAACACCGGATCGCCATCGCGGTCCTTCGCCAGATTGGCCTTGTTGAAATCGGTAAAGCCCTTGAGCGCCATCTCGCTACCCTTGAGCCAGCGCGCGGTGTCGAATGGTGCGGGTTCCAGCACCGCCTCGACCTTATATTCGGCCTCCAGCCGCGACACCAGCACCTCGAGCTGCAGCTGCCCGACCACGCCAACGATCCATTGCGCCCCGATCTCGGGATAGAACACCTGGATCACCCCTTCTTCGGAGAGATCGTCGAGCGCCTTGCGCAATTGCTTGGTCTTGGTCGGGTCTTTCAACTGGACGCGGCGCAGGATTTCCGGCGCAAAATTGGGCAGGCCGGTAAAGCGCACTTCATTCTTCTCCGACAGCGTATCGCCGACTCGCAGCGTGCCATGGTTGGGAATGCCGATGATGTCGCCCGGTTCCGCCGAATCGGCGATTTCGCGATCCTGCGCGAAGAACAGGATCGGCGAATGCACCGCGATCGGCTTGCCGAGGCCCGACGGCACCAGCTTCATCCCGCGCCGGAACGTACCCGAAACCAGCCGCATGAAAGCGATGCGGTCGCGGTGCTGCGGGTCCATATTGGCCTGCACCTTGAACACGAAGCCCGTTACCTCGGGATTGTCGGGGTCGATTACCCCCTGATCGCTCGGCTGCGGTCGTGGCGGCGGAGCATAGCGGGCAATCGCGTCGATCAAGGTGGCGACACCGAAATTCTTGAGTGCCGAGCCGAAAAACACCGGGGTCAAGTCACCATGGCGATAGGCCGCGATATCAAAGGACGGATAGCCGCCTTCGGCCAGCTCGATTTCATCCATCAACGCCGGGGCCAGTTCGGGCGCATCCTCCAGCTTGCCGAGGAATTCGCGCGAGGCGCCTTCCGGGCGGGCAATCTGGCGCGTGGCAAGGTCGAGCACGCCTTCGAACTCGCCGCCCATCCCCGCTGGCCAGCTCATCGGGCAGACATCGAGCGCCAGCGCATCGGCAACTTCATCCATCAGATCGAACGGCGAGCGGCCCTCGCGATCGACCTTGTTGATGAAGGTGATGATCGGCACCGACCGCATCCGGCAAACCTCGAACAGCTTGCGCGTCTGCGGCTCGATGCCCTTGGCCGCATCGATCACCATGATCGCCGAGTCCACAGCGGTCAGCGTGCGGTAAGTATCCTCGGAGAAATCCTCGTGGCCCGGCGTGTCGAGCAGATTGAAGGTGATCCCCTCGCGCTCGAAGGTCATCACCGAACTCGTTACCGAAATCCCGCGCTGCTGCTCGATCTTCATCCAGTCCGACCGCGCCCGCCGCGCCGCGCCCCGCGCCTTGACCTGCCCGGCAAGATGGATCGCGCCACCCTGCAGCAGCAGCTTTTCCGTCAGCGTGGTCTTGCCGGCGTCGGGATGCGAAATGATGGCAAAGGTGCGGCGGCGGGAAACGGGGGAAGTCGACATGCGCGGCGGTTAGCCTGAAGGATGGGAATTCTCAAATAGTCTCTGTTCCGAGAGTGCCCTGCGTGTCCATCTCCTCGCCGTCCGTCCTGAGTTTATCGAAGGACTGCCTTTCTTTTCAGATTGGGAAGAAGAAGGGCAATGCTTCGACAAGCTCAGCACGGACGGATGGAATGGGTCAGCCGCGCAGCACCGCACCCAGCTTAACCACAGCGGCGGTAATGCTGTCAGTAATAGCTTTGATTTCCACTTCATCATAGCTTTTGTCGCCGGGCTGCAACGTCACCTCGACCGCCAGTGACTTATGCCCTTCGGCCACACCATTTCCGCGAAAATCATCGAACACCCGGGCCGCAACGATATTGGTCTTGTCGGCACCACGCAGCACCCGCACCAATTCCGCCGCCGGCAGGTCTTCCGGCACCAGAAAGGCGAAATCGCGGGTGATCGCCTGCAGGGCAGGCGGCGCATAGTTGCTGCGCGCGAAACTGGCGGCGCCGCGCCGGGCCGGGATGGCATCGATAAACAGCTCGACCGCAGCAACCGGCGCGTCGATATCGAAGCGGCGCAGCAGGGTGGGGTGGAGCATGCCGAAGCGTGCCAGCACCGTCTTGGGCCCAAGCCGCAGTGTGCCCGACTGGCCAGGGTGGAATTGTGGGCTTGGCCCAGAATTGGCCTCGCCCATCACTTGCAGGCTGGCGACCGGCGCCCCGGCTTCGGCCAATAGCGCGAGCGCCTCAGCCTTGGCATCGAAGGCGTCGAAAACCGTGGCTTTGCCCGTCGCCCAGCCGCGCGCGGTCTTTTCGCCGGCCAGCAGCACCGCCAGCGTGGCGCGTTCATCGCTGCGCCCTTCGGCCCCGCGCAGATAGCGCCTGCCGATCTCGAACAGCCGCAACCCGGTCGCGCCGCGATCGAGATTGCGCCGCGCCGCCGCCAGCAAACCCGGTAGCAGCGATGGACGCATCGCCTTCATGTCTTCGCTGATCGGATTCGCCAGCACCCACAGCCCGCCATTGCCCTCTGCAAAGGCATCGGCGTCAGGCACGGGCAGGAACGACCAGGTGATCGCCTCGTTCAGCCCACGCGCCGCCGCCGCGCGGCGCAGCCGACGTTCCAGCCGCTGCGCTGGGGTTGCGGTGGCCAGCGCGACGCCGTCCTGCCGAGGCAGTGGCACGCTGGCGATTTTGTCGAGCCCGTGGATACGCACAACTTCCTCGACGATATCGGGTCCAGCATCGATATCAGGGCGCCAGCCGGGCGGTGTGATCGCCCAGCCCACCGCTCCCTCTGCTACCGCAAAGCCCAGCGCAGTCAGGATGCGGCGCTGTTCGTCCTCGGCGACAGCTACCCCGCCCAGCCTGCCGGCCCGGGCCGGATCATAAGCGACGACGCGCGACGCAGCGGGAGGCTGGCCAGCCCGCACCACTTCCGAGGCTTCACCGCCGCAAACCTCAATGATCAACCCGGTGAGCAGGTCGAGGCCGGTATCGAGGAATCCCGGATCGATGCCGCGCTCGAAGCGGCTGCGCGCATCCGAGGTCAGGTTGAGCTTGCGCCCGGTGGCGGCGATTCGCTGCGGATCGAAATAGGCGACTTCCAGCAGCACATCGCGCGTATCCGCGCTGCACCCCGAATGCTCGCCACCCATGATCCCGGCGATATCATGCACCCCGGCGTCATCGGCGATCACGGTCATCTCGCGATCGAGCGTGTAGCTCTTGCCATTGAGCGCGGTCACACTCTCGCCGTCCCGCGCGCGGCGGGCCACCACCGCACCGGTCAGCCGCGCCAGATCATAGGCATGGGTCGGGCGGCCATAAGTCAGCATCACATAATTGGTGATATCGACCAGCGCCGAGATCGGCCGCTGGCCACCGCTTTTGAGGCGCGCTTTCAGCCATTCGGGGCTCTCGCCATTGGCCACGCCGCGAATCACTCGGCCATAAAACGCCGGGCAGCCTTCGGCATCCTCGGTGCGGATTTCCACCGGGCAAGCAAAGCTGCCCGCAACATGCGCTACAACGATCGGCTTGAGCGTACCGACCCCTGCCGCAGCAAGATCGCGAGCGATGCCATAAACGCCCATGCAATCGGGACGGTTTGGTGTGATCGCAACGTCGAACACCGGATCGGTGCCGTGATATTCGGCGAAAGCCGCGCCCAGCGGGGCATCACCAGGCAATTCGATGATGCCTTCGTGATCGTCACCCAGTTCCAGCTCGCGCGTCGAGCACATCATGCCCTGCGATTCGACCCCGCGCACAGCCGCCTTTTTTAGCACCATGCCATTGGCCGGCACCACCGCGCCCGGCTGGCCAAGCACCCCGATCAGCCCGGCCCGGGCATTGGGGGCGCCGCAGACCACTTGCAGCGGCGTGCCATCCCCGACATCGACGCGCAGCACTTGCAGCTTGTCTGCGTCGGGATGACGCTCGGCGCTGATAACGCGGGCGATGCGGAAACCGGCAAGTTTAACCGAAGGATCATCGACACCTTCGACTTCCAATCCGATCGCATTCAGCGTCGCGGCAATCTGGTCAGCAGAAGCGTCAGTATCCAGGCAGGCCTTGAGCCAGGATAGCGAAAATTTCATATCGCGCTCCTTAAACCGGTGTGCCGACGCCGCCCGACAAGGTCGGGACGTCGAGCGCGGAAAAGCCGTAATGCGCCAGCCAGCGGGCATCGCCATCGAAGAAAGCGCGCAGATCGTTCATCCCGTATTTGAGCATCGCCAGCCGATCGACGCCGACGCCGAAGGCGAAGCCCTGCCATTCATCGGGATCGAGTCCACCCGCGCGCAGGACATGAGCGTTGACCATGCCGCTGCCCAGCAATTCCATCCAGGCATGCCCCGGCGCATCGCCGCTGCCACCGACCACACGCCGGCCATCGACCCAGGAATAGCCGGTATCAACCTCGACCGAAGGCTCGGTGAAGGGGAAATAGCTCGGCCGCAGCCGCAAGACGATGTCATCGCGCTCGAAAAATGCCTTCAGCACCGTTTCCAGCGTCCATTTGAGATGACCGAGATGAATGCCCCGATCGATCACCAGCCCTTCGACCTGATGAAACATCGGCGTATGCGTGGCATCGCTGTCCGAACGATAGACCCGGCCCGGGGCGATCACCCGCAGCGGGGCGCCTTCAGCGAGCATGGTGCGGATCTGCACTGGCGAGGTATGCGTGCGCAGCAGCATCTCTCGAGTGTTTCCGTGGCTATCGGGCGCATCGCGGTCGGGGAAATAGAAGGTGTCGTGCATCGCCCGCGCCGGGTGGCTCTCGGGCATGTTGAGGGCGCTGAAATTATGCCAGTCGTCCTCGATCTCCGGCCCCGACGCGACCGCGAAACCCAGATCGGCGAAAATTTCGGCAAGTTCGTCCATCACTTGCGAAACCGGATGGATGGTGCCGCGCGGCGTCTCGGGTGCCGGCAAACTCAAGTCGAGCCACTCACCGGCGAGGCGCGCCGCGAGCGCGGCTTCGTCCAGTTCCGTCTTGCGCGCGGCCAGCGCCACCGTCACCGTCTCGCGCAAGCTGTGGATCAGCGGACCTTCGCTCTGGCGCTGCTCGGGCGTCATCGTGCCGAGCATCTTGAGCAGACCGGAAATCGAGCCGCGCTTGCCCAGCAGCGCTACGCGCAGGCCTTCCAGCGCATCGAGATCCTGTGCCCCCGCGATCTCAGCCAGCGCTGCCTGGCCTGTTGCCTCGTAATCCACTGCCGCTTCCGCCCACTAACTGAATAGGGGCGCTCCTTAGGGTCCAAAGGTGCGAACGGCAATGGGTTCGGATCGGGGGGGCTCGGCTAGGGTTGGGGGATGCCCGCCACCATCCTGCCCTAAGCTGACACGCCCAACCGCCGCGTGACCAACCTGCCGCCGGGACGGTCAAGCGCCTGCACCGCCGATCCCGCGTACCGCTGCCGCTCATGGACCAGCACATCCAGCACCGGATGCGCCAACCGGCCATACTCGCGTGGGCTCATGCCCATGAACTGACGGAAATCACGGACGAATTGCGCCTGATCATGATAATGGCAGTCCATCGCCCCGATCCATTTCAGCGAAGGGTCGAGCATGAATTGCGACAGACTGCGCATGAAGCGCTGGCGGCGCAGCAGCAGCTTGGGCGAAAAGCCGAAAGCGCGACCGCACACCCGCTCCACCGTTCGTGGGCTGGCGCCCGAACGCGCCACCAATTCGGAAACCGTCACGACATCGCGATCGACCAACGCGCCGTGGATCGCCAATATGCGGGCTTCATCGGCAACGGGCGCGGCCAGACGCGCGCGAAACCAGGCGATGATCTGGGCAAGTTCGCCGGCCCGGTCCGGTACGGTTCCGAACAACCCGGTCGCGAGCGAAGTAAAACTGGCCATGGCGGGATGACTATTCCCGTCCATCACCGCATCGGCGAGATCTTCGGCCGGCACGCCGACGAATTTGGCCCAGCCCAAGGGCAGCAGGCCGACACCCCATAACCGCGTCGTACCGATCGAGAACGGCACCGCCTTGCTGC
Source organism: Sphingomonas palustris (assembly GCA_026225215.1). Taxonomy (GTDB): domain Bacteria; phylum Pseudomonadota; class Alphaproteobacteria; order Sphingomonadales; family Sphingomonadaceae; genus Novosphingobium; species Novosphingobium palustris. The sequence goes on from JAMFSI010000189.1 coordinate 8,274, forward strand.
TGGGCCCGGTGGCGATGAAATTCGTATTCACGATCGCATTGCCAGCTTCATCGGCGGTCTGCGCCGATTTGGCCGACATGAAGCGCAAATTGCCCCATTCGGGATGGAGATGATCGCTGACCCGTGCATCCCCCGGCACGGTGATATCGACGACATAGAAAGTAGTGAAGTAGCGAGCGAGGTCTGCCGGAGGATGGCAAAACTCCGCCTTTACTTGGCAAGGTTGCGACACCGTATATCTCCTGTTCGGGAGCTTACGGAACCTTGTCTACGATTTTCAGGCTGGAAGCAACGGTAGAAATGCCTTCTATCTACTTGTTTGTCCGTAGAAAAAAATAAATAGCGTCATGGGTTGGTTCTGTAATCCACGCGCCTGAAACTTGCGTATAAGGGTGCCCATCTTCAAATCAATCCACCGGATCATACGAAAAAGAGGGGCGATGCTCACGCATCACCCCTCAAAATGTTCAATTACCACATGGACTTAGAGACTGATTCGAAATTCGCGAAAGAGCGAATTTGGAAGTCGGTACCGGCCCGCTCCCCCGCCCAACCACCCACAGGGTACCTTTAACGGGTGGTTGGGCGGGGGAGCGGGCCGATACCGACTATCCGAAACGAAGTTTCGGATCAGACACTTATCAAAGTTCGACGATCGAACCTTGGTTTCAGGCCAGCGCTTGCTTCGCCTGTGCGATCACCGTGGAAAAGATCCCGCCTTCGTTCATGGCGAGATCGGCCATGGCCTTGCGATCGAGTTCGATGCCCGCCAGCTTGGTGCCGTGGATGAACTGCGAATAAGTCAGCCCTTCGGCGCGAACTGCGGCATTAATGCGCTGAATCCACAAGGCGCGGAAGCTGCGCTTCTTGGCCTTGCGGTCGCGATAAGCATATTGTCCGGCCTTTTCAACGGCCTGACGAGCAACGCGGATGGTGTTCTTGCGACGGCCGCGATAGCCCTTCGCTTGCTCAAGAATATTCTTGTGCTTGGCGCGGGTGGTAACACCCCTCTTGATACGGGTCATGCTTCAGTACTCCTATCTACCAAGGCTCTGAGATGCTGACGCATCACGCCTTGGAAAACGCTCAAATGCCGCGCGGGCTTAGTTAAGCCCGTAGGGCGCCCACTTCTTGATCACCTTTGCATCGGCATCGGAGATCACGTCGGCACCACGGTGTTGACGGATGTACTTGGCATTATGACTCATCAGGCGGTGGCGCTTGCCGACCGCACCATGCTTGATCTTGCCAGTGGCGGTGAGCTTGAAGCGCTTTTTCACGCCGCTCTTCGTCTTGAGCTTGGGCATTTTGGTCTCCTTTGTGCGACACATCAAACCCGCCGTGGCAGCCCTTACAGCCAGGCCGGTCATCGAATCCGTGTCGATTGAAGGGCGCGCCAATAGTGAGGCGCGCCGGGAAAAGCAAGGAGAACCGGTTTAATGGTAAGCCGCATAGCCATTCGCAGAGAGCCATGCCCGGAAATCGCCGTCGGAAATCGCCAAAGCGCCGTCCGGCAGCGGTTGGTTAAAGCGATAGGCCTGCGCCGGCATGCCGGCCCCGCCGGCGATGGTGACCTGCATCTCCTCCCGCAGGTAGAGCGATTCGGCGGGTTGGTCCGGCCGATAGTCTTCCCAGTCGTCGAGGCGCGCGAGATCGTCTGGCCCGAATCCCTCACCGACCGCATAGAGCATGCCGTGCACTTGCCCACGCCCCGAAATCAGCGCCGGATACCAGCCTGCCGGATCGGGAATCCCCCAAAGTGTGCCCAATACGCTCGCCGGGCCGATGGGGCACAAGCGGGCATGCGCCGCTTGTGCGACCGGGTTTCCGCTTCCCGCGACCAAGGTACCGTAGAAGAAGAAGCGCAGGTCCGCGGACAAGCGCCCGTCGTTCAGTGCGCGCAAGCGAGCGCCGCAACGACATCTTCCAGCCGCGCCGGATCACCCAAGGCGATGACATGGCCGTCCGAACCGCTGTGCAGCGGCTCGCCGTTCCAATCGGCCATGGTCCCGCCGGCGCCTTCGACCACTGGCACCAGCGCCGCCCAGTCATGCAGTTTCAGCCCCGCCTCGCAGACGATATCGAGGTGACCCGAGGCGAGCATCGCATAATTATAGCAATCGCCGCCCATCACCATGCGGCGATGATCGGTCTTGGCGGCCAACCCCATGAAATGCTGGCCATCATGATCGTCGAAATAATGCGGCCCGGTGGTGGCGATGGCGGCGTCGGCCAATTCGCGGCACAGCCGGGTATGGATGGCTGCACCGTTCAGCGTCGTTGGCCGCCCCGTCGCCCCGATCCAGCGTTCGCCCAATATCGGCTGGTCGATCAGCCCCAATACCGGCCAGCCATCTACCACCAGCGCGATCAGCGTGCCGAACAAGGGCCGCCCGGCCAGGAACCCCACGGTGCCATCGATCGGATCGAGCACCCAACTCCGGCTGGTGCTGCCCGAATCGGTGCCGAACTCCTCGCCAATCACGGTATCGCGCCCGGCCTCGGCCTTGAGAATGCGCCGCATCGCCTCTTCCGCGGCGCGATCGGCCAGCGTTACCGGGGTCGCGTCGGACTTGCGCTCGGTGGCGACCTGGGAACGGAAATGCGGGCGAATCGCTGCACGCGCAGCGTCTGCGAGGCGGATAGCGAGGGCGATATCAGGGTCGAGGTTCATATAGGGCCTTTGCCTGCGCTCAGCCTAATGGGTCAAGCCTGACAGCGATATGCTACTGCATGGAGCCAAGGCGATTTTGGAGCCTGAAAAAGGTTTTCTGGGGCCAAAGGCCCCAGACCCCGATCCTGTCATCGTCGTGGATTGCTCACCGTTCCGCAAATTCGCCGCGCCGCAGGCTGTAACAGCCACTTGGCGGCGGGGCGCGACAAAGCAAGGCCACGCTACGAAAACCATTACGGGGAGCGCGAGGGGGTTACCCCTCGCACCTAAAAACCTTATATAAATCAATCAAACAGAGAGCTTACCGAACTTTCGTCAGCAATCCGTCGGATCGCCTCGCCGATCAGCGAAGCAATCGGCAGGACACGAATCTGCTTCGATTCGCGCGCCGCCTCGGTCGGCAGGATCGAATCGGTGATCACCAGTTCCTTCAGCGCCGAGGCATTGACTCGCGCCACGGCCCCACCGGACAGCACGCCGTGGGTGATATAAGCGGTGACGCTGGCCGCACCGTCATCGATCAGTGCCTGCGCGGCGTTGCACAGCGTGCCGCCCGAATCGATGATGTCATCGATCAGGATGCAGCAGCGCCCGCGAACATCGCCGATGATGTTCATCACCTCGGACTGGCCGGGCCGGTCGCGCCGCTTGTCGACGATGGCCAGGGGAGCATTGTCGAGCCGCTTGGCCAGCGCCCGCGCGCGCACCACGCCGCCGACGTCGGGCGAGACCACCATCAATTCCTGCCCGCTGTAGCGCGCCTGGATATCGGCGGCCATGACCGGCGCGGCATAGAGATTGTCGGTGGGAATATCGAAGAATCCCTGGATCTGCCCGGCATGAAGATCGACCGACAGCACCCGGTCGGCGCCCGCCTGGGTGATCAGATTGGCGACGAGCTTGGCCGAGATCGGCGTGCGCGAGCCGGATTTGCGGTCTTGCCGGGCGTAGCCGAAATAGGGGATGACCGCCGTGATCCGCTTTGCTGAAGCGCGGCGCAGCGCATCGATGCAGATCAGCAGCTCCATCAGATTGTCATTGGTGGGATAGCTGGTCGATTGCAGCACGAAAATGTCCTCGCCACGGACGTTTTCGTGGATTTCGACGAAAACTTCCTCATCGGCGAAGCGGCGCACGCTGGCATCGGTCAGCGGCACTTCGAGATAATTGGCGATCGCCCGAGCAAGCGGCAGATTGCTGTTGCCAGCCATGAGTTTCATCGCAGATGCCTTCCCCGTATCGTCATGGGGATCGCCCGCCCCGAACCGGCCCGGCTCTAGCCGAGCGTCGCGGAAATGCAATAATGTCGCGTTGAGCTGTTTTGATCCGAAACTTCGTTTCGGATAGTCTGTGCCGTCCCGCTCCCCCGGCCCAACCACCCATAAGATAGTACCCTATCGGGTGGTTGGGCCGGGGGAG
>JAMFSI010000190.1 GCA_026225215.1 Sphingomonas palustris
CGGGGCTGCTGGTGGCGATGGCCTGCCTCTATGGGCTCTCGCGCCATCTGGCGCCGGTGCATCCCCTATGGGGCTGGCTGCGCGCGTTCAGCGAGGCGGCGCTGGTCGGCGGTCTCGCCGACTGGTTTGCGGTGACCGCGCTGTTTCGCCATCCGCTCGGCCTGCCGATCCCGCATACCGCGATCATTCCAGCCAATAAGGATCGCATCGCCGAGGTCATGGCGGCGTTCCTGCGCGTGCATTTTCTCACGCCGCTGGTGGTTTCGCGGCGCTTGCGGGCCTTGAACCTGGCGGCGGCGGCGGGTGGCTTCCTCGGCGATCCGCTCCGACTCGGCGAAGCCCGGGTGCGGCAAGGCATCGCCGGGCTGCTCAACGATATGCTGCATTCGCTCGATGGCGAACAGCTTGGCGGCATGGTCAAATCAGCAGCCCGCAGTCAGCTCGAACGGCTGGATATCGCGACTCTGCTCGGCCAATTGCTGACCGCGGCGATCGCAGACAAGCGCCACTTGCCGCTGATCGACGCCGGGTTGCGTTGGGCCGGGAAATTGCTGGCCGAAAACGAAAGCTTGCTGCGCGCGATCATCCACAAGGAGGCGGGCAGCCTGTTGCGCTGGACCGGGCTGGATGAACGCCTGGCCAATGCGCTGCTCGACGGCGCCTATCGTCTGATTGCCGAAAGCCTGGTCGAGCCCGAGCATCCGCTGCGGCTGCAGATCGAGGAACGGCTGGACACATTCGCGCATGATCTGATCCATGACCCCGTCCTGCGCGATAAAATCGGCACGATGCGGGACGAATTGCTCGCCAATCCGGCGATGGCGGCGTGGCTCGACGGGCTATGGCACCGCATTCGCGCCGCGCTGCTGAGCGCCGCCAGCGATCCGACGCAGGCGTTGTCCGGCCAGTTCGGGGCGGGGCTGGCGACATTCGGCCAATCGCTGCAACAGGATGTGGGCCTGCAACGGCTGGTCAATCGCTTTGCCCGGCGCACGCTGGTGGGGATCGTTGCCAGGCATGGCGGGGCGATCGCCACGCTGGTATCCGAAACCGTAAAGCGTTGGGATGGGCGCACTATCACCGCCCGGATCGAAGGCACCGTCGGGCGCGATCTGCAGTTCATCCGGCTGAACGGAACCCTGGTGGGTGGAACGGTCGGTCTTGTTCTGTATGCAATCGATCGGCTGATTTAGGTGGCGCAGGTATCGGGCTGATTCCCGGCCGCGAACCGCCACTTTCTGCGACAACAAAATTACGGGGAGTTGATATATGCCTGCTCAAGCACCCATCGCTATCGTCACCGGGGCCAGCCGAGGGGCGGGCAAAGGCATTGCCCAGGCGCTCGGCGCGCATGGCTGCACCGTCTACGTCACCGGTCGCTCGCAGAAATCGGGCGATGCCTCGATGCCGGGCACGATCTACGAGACCGCGGAAGAGGTCACCACGGCGGGTGGAAAGGGTATCGCGGTGCGCTGCGACAGTGGCAATGATGCGGAGGTCAAGGCGCTGATCGATCAGGTCATGGCCGAGCAAGGCCGGATCGATATGCTGATCAATAACGCTTGCGCGGTCCACGACCTGCTCAGCGCGCCCGGCCAGTTCTGGGAAAAGCCGATCGAGATCGGCAATATGATCAACGTCGGTGTGCGCAGCGGTTTTGTCGCCAGCTGGTATGCCGCCCCGCATATGGTCAAGCAGGACAAGGGCTTGATCCTCTTCACCTCGTCCCCCGGCGCGATGCATTATTGTTTCGGCCCGGCCTATGGCGCCCACAAGGCCGGGGTCGACAAGATGGCCTTCGATATGGGCGTGGATTTTGCCGATGCCGGCGCCCAGGTGGCGGCGGTGTCGGTGTGGATGGGCTCGCTCACCACCGAGCGGCTGCTGGAGATGATGGCGGCGATGCCCGAGCGCTTCCAGCACCTGGAAGGCACGCTGGAGCCGGCGGGCTATACCGGAGACCTTGCCTGGGCGATGTTCAACGATCCCGCAATGATGCGCTTCAATGGTCAGACCGTGATCGGCGCCGAAGTCGGCAAGGCCTACGGCATCACCGACGACGCGGGTAAATTCCCGCCCTCGGTGCGTGACAGCACCGGCGCCTCGCCGCCGCAATACGCTGCTTACAAGGTGAAGTGACCGCTGAGAGTCAAAACAAATCAGGGAGAATGCCATGGCCGGACGGCTCGAAGGAAAAGTGGCGATGTCAACGCCGGCATAAAAATGGGCCAACCACCGGTTTAAAAACGGGCCAGTTGGTTCGAACAAAAAGCCTCGGGTTGAGGCGGGGCATTATCGGCTGCGGAAAAGCGGCTGTAGCGTAGCGGA
>JAMFSI010000191.1 GCA_026225215.1 Sphingomonas palustris
GGAGCGGGACGGCACAGACTATCCGAAACGAAGTTTCGGATCAGACATTCAAGACGTGGCAGCCATTCCCACGGCAATATCGCTGAAATCCTGCCGGATCTTGGCGATGGTAGCGCTATCGAACTGGAGCACGCTGTCGAGTACGGTCCGCCGCGCCGTCGTATAAATGTGATCGAGCGCATCGGCGACCGGATTATCGCCGCTGACCCCCATTTGCAGCGCGGTCAGCGCCGCGACCGCGCGGGTCAGCGCCTGGCTTTTCATCCGGGGGTCGCGGCGCTCATGCGCGAGCATCGCGCCGCCGAGCGCGGCGATGAGTTGTTCGTAGCATACCGCAACCAGTTCGCGCGGATCGGCGGAACTGACGCGGGCGTCGAAATCGACGCGGCGATAGGCTTGTTGGGGATCGCGCTGGGCCAGCATGGTCGTCTCAGGCTGCGCCGCCGGTGGAGCTGTTCCACGCGGCGATCTGGTTTTGCAGATAGGTCAGCGTCGATTTCGATTCGGCGACGGACGCGTTGGCAGTGGCATATTGGTTGATCAACCGGGTGCGCATATCACTCTGCTCGGTGGCAACCGTGCTCTGCTGCGCCGTGATCGAGGTCTGCAAGGCCGTGTATTGCGTGACCGAACCGGCGAGCGATCCTGGATCAGTGGAAGATGTGAGAGTCTCCGACATGCCCTCGATCGTGCCGTAAACGCCGTAAAGCCCGTTAGTGAACATCCCCGCTACCGCGCTCGGGTTAGTCGCGAGCGCATTGGACAGCGTCGTGCTGTTAAGGGTGAAGCTGCCGTCCTTGTTCACCACCAGACCGAGGTCGGCCAGCGTCGATGGCGCCCCGGCGGCGGCATTGGGCATGATCGTCATACCGGCCAGTTCCGAAAGCTGGCGGGACATCTGCTGGGCGCCGCTATCATTGGACAGATCGCCATTGGCCGAAGGGGTGGTATCGGTGTTGAGTTCGGTCACCAGGCTGTTGAGCGCGCTGGTCAGGTTCGTCATCGCGCTGGTGATGTTCGAGGATGGGTTGCTATAGGTGACGGTGGTGGGGTTGCCGACATTGGTGCCGGTGAGCGACAGCGACAAGCCAGGGGCGACATTCGTGATCGTGTTGGAGGAGCTGCTCTGGCTGATACCATCCAACTTGAACTGGGCATCGCTTGCCGATTCAGCGAGCGTGCTGGAACTCGCGGTCGATGGATCCCAGGCAAGCGATGACAGGCCCGGATCGCCGCTATTTTCGGTCGCGGAGACGGTAAAGGCGCTGTCGGCCCCGGTCGCGCCTTTCATCACCAGCTGGGCGCCATTGGCGGTCGTGGCGACATAGGCCGAGATGCCCGCGCCGGACTCGTTGATGGCGGTCGCGACCTGGCTGAGCGTGGCGCCGCTGGGAATGGTGACGCTGACCGAGCTTTGGCTCGGGTCGGCGGCGAAGCTGCCGTTGGTGATTGTCCCGAAGTTGAAGGTCAATGTGCCCGAGCCAGTGGTGGCGTTTGCCGATGAATAGGCGGGCGAACTCAGCACTTGCGGCGATGCCAGCGCATCGACTTCCAAATTGTAGCTGGTGTTCGCGCCACTGCTGCCAAGCGGCAGGCTGGCGGTAGCCACCGCGCTGTTCGACACCGTGGGGGTCGAGGCAAGGCCGCCGGAATCGACCAGCGTGCCCAGCGAGCTGGCCAGCGACAGCATGTCGCTCTTGAGCTGGCCGGCTTCGGATATCTTGACCTGGACCTGGCTGAGCTGAGTGGCAAGCGCCGAAGTCTGGCCAGCGTAGGAGGCTTGAGCGATCTCGGTCGCCATCGTCGTCATGTCGATGCCGGTACCCAACCCCAGCGAGGTGACGAGTGCAGCGCCGATCGAGGCGGGATCGGAGGCGGGCGTTGTGCTGGTCGATGCGGTCGATGTCGACGAGACGGATGAGGTGCTGGTCATAGCTTAAAGAACGGCGGCCGGGCCCATAGCTTTAAGCCTTAAAATCTATGACGTTGCATCCGGCTGCAACCGACCGTCGGGATCGAAGCGCAGTTCCACCGGCACTTCGATTTCGGGCGCTGCACGAACCTCGCCGCGTTTCAGCGACAAGACGAAGCCGAGCACCCCGGCCACCGCGGCATAAAGCTCCTCGCGGATCATCTGCCGCTCGCGCGTGGTGTAATAGACCGAGCGCGCCAGCGCCGGAAACTCCAGCACCGGCAGCCCGTATTCGGCAGCCAGCTCCCGCATCGCCAAGGCCTTTTCGCCGCGGCCTTTCGCCATCACCACCGGCGCCGGGGCAAGGTCGGGATCATAGGTCATGGCAACGGCGAAATGGGTCGGGTTGGTCACGACGAATTGCGCCTGGCGCATCGAACGCGCGATGCCGCTCATCGCCAGTTGACGCTGGCGCTGGCGGCGGGCGTTCTTCGCTTGCGGCGAGCCATCCTGTTCCTTGTGCTCGTCGCGCACCTCCTGCAACGACATGCGCAGACGGCGGCGGCGGCGGATCCACTGGATCGGGAAATCGATCAGGGCGATGATGACCAGCCCCGCCGCCAGCCAGAAGAACAGCGAGGTCACGGCTTGCCAGCCGAAGGCGAGCTGCCCTGAAAGGTCGACGGCGCTCAAGCTCATCAGCATCGCCAGCCGGCCCCGCGCCCAGAGATAGACGATGCTGCCGAGCAATCCGATCTTGAGCAGCCCCTTCGCCATCTCGATCCAGCCCTGCGCACCGAACACGCGGGTCATGCCCGACATCGGATTGAGGCGTGATGCCTTGGGCAGCAGGTTTTCGGCATTGAACCGGCCCGGCCCCGCCAGCATCAGCTGCAGGATCATGGTCAGCCCCACCGTGCCCACGCCCATCACCAGGATCGGCGGCAGAATCTTCGCGCCGAGGGCCATGAGTATCCGGCCCGGGTCGAAATGGTCGATGGTGCCGCGGTCCCAGCTCAGGCTGAGGCGTAGCACTTGACTCAGATCGTCGAATATCCACGGCCCGGCATAGTGCAGCAAAGCGGCGCCGATCAGCGTGCTCAGCGCCACCGCCAGGTCTTTCGAGCGGAGAACATCGCCGTTCTTGGCGGCTTCCTTGAGCCGCTTTTCGGTTGGGGCGAGATTTTTCTCGCCAGCGGTCTCAGCCATGACCGAGTAACTGCGCCGCGGCGGCGACAGCGTCGCCGGAGATATCGGTCAGCCGATCGACGACCAGCGGCATCGAGATGATCAGCGCGGCAAAGCCGGCGACGATCCCAGCGGGCAATCCCAGCGAAAACAGGTTCAAGGCCGGAGCGGAACGACCCAGCACGCCGCTGAGCAATTGCACGAGCAGCAGCACCAGCGTGACCGGCAGCGCCATGGCGACCGCGGTCAGGAACATGGTGTTGGCAAAGCCGATGATCTCCATGAAGCGCGCCGGCCCCAGCCAGGCGTGCCCCGGCGGAAACACCGAATAGCTCTTCACCACCAGCCCGAGCCATTGCAGATGGCCACCCATCGACAGGAAAATCAGCGTGAGAACCACGCCGAAATACTGACCCAGGGCCGGTGACTGCGCGCCGCTCTGGGGATCGGCCGCAGCAGCAAGCCCCATTCCCATGCCGCCGCCGATGATCTCGGCAGCGATGGTCGGCGCAGCAAACGCGAATTGCAGGACGAAGCCCAGCGCCAGCCCGATCACCACCTCGCCGCCCACCGCCATCATACCCTGGATCGAGAAGATCATCGCCGGTGCCGAGACATTGGTCCAGGCGCAGACCAGCACTGCCACAGCGCCGGTGACCACGACGCGAATCTCCATCGGCACATTGGTCGCGCCGAAGAAAGGCGCGGCGAGCATTGCCGCGCCGATCCGCGTCATTACGAAGACCCAGCGCCAGAATTCGGCCTCGACCGGGCCGAAGCCGAAGTCCAATGACATCATGTGCCGCCGCCCTGACCGATTTGGGCGATCGCGGTGAAGATATCGCGGGTGAAATCGCTGAGCAGCGTCATCATCGAGGCGCCGAAGATCACCAGCACGACCGCAGTGACGACGATCTTGGGAATAAAGGTCAGCGTCTGCTCGTTGATCGAGGTCGCCGCCTGGATCACGCCGACCACCAGGCCGACGGCAAGGCACGACAGCAGCACCGGCGCGCCGCACAGCGCCGCCACCCACAACATGCGGTCGGCCAGGCCAAGCAGGGCGGGAGTTTCGTCCATGCGCGATTCCTAACCGAAACTGGAGACAAGGCTGCCCATCAGCAACGCCCAGCCATCGACCAGCACGAACAGCAGCAATTTGAAGGGCAGCGACACGATGGTCGGGCTCATCATCATCATACCCAGCGACATCAGCACCGAAGAGACGACAAGATCGATCACCAGAAACGGCAGATAGAGCATGAAGCCGATCTGGAAGGCGGTCTTCAGCTCGCTGGTGACGAAGGCCGGCAGCAGGATCGAGAAGGGCACATCGGCGGGATTCTGGAACTGGGGCGCTTTGGCCATATCCGCGAACATCGCCAGATCATGCGTGCGCGTCTGCCGGATCATGAAGGCGTGAAATTCCTGCCCACCCGCCGAGATCGCCTGGCTGGCGTTGATCGTGCCGGCGGAATAGGGAGCAACGGCGTTCTGGTTCACCTTGTCGAGCGTCGGTCCCATGACGAACAGCGACAGAAACAGCGCCAGCCCGATCAGCACCTGATTAGGCGGCGACTGCTGCAGTCCCAGCGCCTGCCGCAGGATCGACAGCACGACGAGGATGCGGGTGAAGCTGGTCATCATCAGGACGAGACTAGGCAGGATCGTCAGCAGCCCCATGATCAGCAGCAACTGCAGCGACATGGTCATGCCCGACCCCTGCCCGGCGTGCATCGCTCCAAAGGCGCGGTCGAGCGCGCCGGGGATGGCCAGGGCAGCACCGGCAGGCGGGGCTGCCGGCGCGGGAGACACGGCGGCCTGCGCATAGGCGGCGGCGTTGACGGCCAAAGCGATGCCCATGGCGGTCAGGCGAGCCAGGGTTTTGATAACAGGCAATTTCATGCCTCATCACCGCGATATACGGCGTCGGCCTCGGCCAGGCGAACCATGCCGGTGCGCGACACCGAGACCAGGATTTCGCGGCCATGGAATTCCAGCACCGCCAGCTTCATCGTCGGCGAGAGCATGCAGGTTTCGACCACGCGCACCGAACGCCCGCGGACACCGGTACCGCTGGCCATGCGATTCTGCAGTTTCTGCGACAGCTTGAGGCTGCCCCAGATCATGCCGCCGATGATCGGCAGCAGAATGATCAGCTTGATAACGTACCAAAGCATCAGCCCAGGGTCTCCACGCCGGCCAGACCACCGGTTTGCGCGCCACCGGCCATTTCGACGATGCGCAGGCCAAAGCGGTTGCCGCGCGCGACGATCTCGCCCTTGGCGACGATCTTGCCATTGACCATGACATCGAGCAGTTCGTCGGTCAGCCGGTCGAGCATGACGATGCTTTCCTCGCCGAGCCCCATCACCTCGCGCAATTTCATTTCGGTACGCCCGAGTTCGACCGAGAGGCGAACATCGACATCCTTGAGGAAATCAAAGCTGCTGGGCTGGATGGTCATGTCTAAGTTCCTGTCTTTTAAGGTATGATGAGGCGAAATTAATCAGAATGCGCGAGTGATTTTGATGGCGATGCGCTCATCGATCGCACCGATGGCGCCATTGGCAAAACAGTGGTCCCCCACATGCAGCGGCACGCTGCGCGCGACATTCACCGGCAATACCTGGCCAGGGGCGAGAGCGGCGATGGCGGAAAAAGGCAACACCATATCGACGATGATGGCGCTCACCGACAGCGGCACCTCGCCGAAGGGGGCTTCGATGGCGCTGGCATTGCGGCGGCGCGGCGCGGGTGCGTCGGCATCGCCCCCCGCCGAAGAGTCGGAATAGCCGAACAGGCGGGCGAGCGTCGCCATCGGCATGGCCACGGTGATGGTCCAGGGCTTGCCCGCGCCATCATTCACTTCGAGTTGCAGCATGGCGAGCCGCTCGGCATCCGGGAAGGGCGCGAGTTGGGCCAGGCTGCCATCGCGGCGCAGCGGGGTGATCGTCGGGAGAACCGCGCCTTTGGCGCCGCCATCGGTGACGGCGACGGCAGCGGCCAGATGTGGGCCGATCAGCGTTTCCAGTCGACCGATCATCAGCTCGGCGGCCATGGGAAAGGCGTCGGGCATGGACGCCGGGGCCTCACCCTTGCCGCCAAAGGCATGATCGACAATGCGCATCACCGGATCGGCGCCGATCGAGACCAGCAGCGGCAATTTGCTCTGGCCGACCACGAACAGGCTGTTGGCGGCAAGTTTGGCGATGCTCTGCTGGAGCTGTTGGCGGTCGATCTCACTCACCGCCAGGCAGCTTACCAGCGGTGCTTCGCCACCGAGCAGCGGAGCGAGAGCCCCGGCCATGCGCCGCGCCAACCGCTCACCCATGCGGGTCAGCAAGGGCAGCAGCTCGGCAGCGCCTGGGCCCTGCCGCAGCAGTTCGGGGCAGTGCACCGCGAGTGCCCGCTCGGCAACAAATGCGAAATCAGATTTCATGGCTGTGGTTCATTCAGTGAAATGGAAACGAAGGCGGGCGAGGCTGGCGTCACTGGACGAGGAAGGTCTTGAAGTAGACCGCATCGACCCCGCCAAAGCCTTCGGCATCGACCAGCACCTTGTTGATCGCCACGGTCAGGCGTTTTTGCAGACGCTCCTTGCCGGCCATGCTGTTGATGTCTTCCTCGGGCGTATCGGCGAGCACCGCCAGCATCTCCGAGCGGATCGCCAGCTCGTGCTTCTTCAGCCACATCAGCACGCGGCCATCATGGTGAGTCGAACAGGCGATACTGACCTGGATCAGCGACTGCGAATCGCGCAGGTTCGAGGTGAAATCATCCGAGAAGCTGAAATAGCTGGTGCGGAAAGGACTCCCACCGTCACCATCGACATCGGCGGGCGCGCCGTCCTTGGCGCCTTCCGCCTTGGGCGCATAGGGATCGACATCGCCCTTGCGGACCAGCTTGGGCGAATTATCCTGATGAGCCGCAGCACCGCCGATGATGCCCATCTTGAACAGGGCGAAAGCACCGCCGCCGCCGATGCCCAGCATCACCAGCGCCATCACCGCCATCATCATGACGCCCTTGCCTTTGCCGGACTTGGCGGGTTTTTCGGCTTTTTCACTGCTCATGGTCGGTCCTAAGCTCTGCTATCTGGATCAGGCGAAAATGCCGCCCGGCGCGCTGGCGCTGGTCTCGGCACTGCTCGATGGGTTGTTGGTGGCGACGGCGTGATCGCTCGCGGCGCGCCATGCCGCCGCTTCATTGCCACGCTGTTGATGCTGACTGGCGTTCGATTGCGCCCCGGATTGCGCGCCTGATTGCCCTGGCGCCGGCGCATTCTGGCCGGTGCTCTGCGAGTTGCCATCCTGCCCCGGATGGGTGCCGCTGCCGGTCGTGCCGGCAGCCGAAGCCGCGGCCGTGGTCGATTGCAGCGTGTGCATGGCCGCTTGCGCCGCGCGCGAAAAATCGGGATCGGCGCTGGTCATGGCCACGGCCATACCGGTGTCGCTTTGATTGAAGCTGATCGATACCTGGCCGAATTCGCTGTGGTTGATGGCGGTCTGGACGATCGAGGAGCTGCTGCGTGCAACCAGCCGAGCCTCGACCAGCCGATCGACCAGCGAGGCGACATCCGGGCCTGCAGGCGCGGTGCTGGCCGCGCCGGTGACGGGGCTCGTACCGATCGTGGCGGGAGCGGCGCTCAAGGCGGCCAACGGCAGGATCGGGATAGTGCCCGTGCTCTGAGTCGGGGCGTCCGCGCCAAGCTGCGACGTCGCGGTGACGGCCACAGCGGCGGCGCCATGCTGAGTGGCGGGGGCGCCATTGCTGGTGCCATGCGGCGCGGCTTGTCCGGAAATCGCCAATTTCGTCGCAGCGCTGGCCGGGTCAGTGGCCGGAGCGGCATCGGTCGCCACTGGCGGCGCCGGCACGGGCTGATCCGCGCTGGTTTGGTCGGTTTCGTCGGATGAGGATTCCGCTGGGGCCTGACTGGAGCCGGCGCCGTTCGTGCCCGCTGTACCTGCAGCGGCTCCGGCGGGTTTAAACAGCGCGGCAAGAGCCGCTGCCGCCAATTGCGGCCCGGTGGCGGTATTACCGAGAGAGGGTGCGGTCGAGGTCGAGGCGGGGGTCGATGTGGGGGTCGAGGCGGGGGTCGAGGTGGGGGTCGAGGTGGGGGTCGAGGGGGGGGTGGCGGCGGATGCGGCGGCCGGGGCGGCGGCGCTCGGGCTATTGGCCGATGTCGTTCCGGCAGCGGCGATCGCCCCGGCTAACGCCAGAACCGCGGCGGGCAAAGCCGGGTTGGCGACCGGAGGCGAAGCGGCCACATCATCGGCGGCGCTGACCGTGGCACTATCATCATCGCTGTCATCGCTGTCATCGCTGTCATCGCTGTCATCGCCGACAGGCGGCGTGTCGGAGGCCGGCAAATTCTTGCCGGTGGGGGGCACATCGTTGCCGCCGATCATTGCGGCAATGGCGGTGGCGGCTCCAGCGATAACGGCACTGGCAGTGTCGCTTGCCGCCGGGGCATCGGACGGGGATGGAGAGGCTGGGGTGGCGGCGGCTGGCGCGGCCGGAGCGGTCTGACGCGCGGTCTGATCGGCCAGAACGGCCTTAAAACCTAGCTTTTGGTTAATTCCCGTCTGCGAAGCAGGGGTTTCGCGCGTGGTTGTGAGATCGTTGGCGGGCTTGCGGGGCGCGGAGATATTGCTGGCGATAGCACTCGACGCCAGGCCAGTTTGCAGGGAAGTGGTAGCAGTGGTGCTGGCAATCTTGCGCATCAATGGCATCCATAACGAAGGTTACCATCTGTTATTCAAGTTCCGTGCCAAATCCCTTCACACGACTGCCAAGCGCTGGATTTTCGACCTTGGCGGCGACATCACGCGCTTGTTTTTCAACGCGTTCCTCGACCGCGGCGCGGCGGCGCTCGGCGGCGGCGAGTTCAAGCTGGCGGCGGTCGGCGATCAGGCGGGCGCGGGCGACATCGCCCTCGGTCGCGACGCGGATGCCTTGCAACCCTCGCGCGAAAACCCCGACCTGCCGCAGTTCGGCGCCATTGCCGGCATCGCGACGCGCGCTGTAGTCGGCGGCGAGATCGTTAGTGCGGATTGCCAGCGCCTCAAGCTGGGCCAGCGTGCCTTCAGCGCGCGCGGCGGCGCCCGCAGCGGTCTGCTTGGCGATGGCGCGCACGCGTTCGAGCCGTTGCAGCCGCTTCAATTTGGCTTGTTCGGGCTTCACGGTGAGCCAAGCAGCGCGCTGAGCTCGGCAGTGGCGCGCTCCAGGGGCACCACTTCGCCCGCGTCCTGGCCGAGAAAGGCGGAGAGCGCGGCATGCATGGCGATGGCGCGGTCCAGCTGCGGATCGGCGCCGGCGCGATAAGCGCCCATCAATACGAGATCGCGATTGGCTTCATAAGTTGCGACCAGCGCCCGGAATTCGCGCGCCAGCCGCTGATGCGCTGGCGCGACGATGTCGTTCATCACCCGGCTGAGCGAGGCGGCGATGTCTACCGCCGGATATTGCCCACGCTGGGCCAGGTCGCGGCTGAGCACGATATGGCCATCGAGAATCGCCCGCGCGGTGTCGACCACCGGATCGTCCTGGTTGTCGCCATCGGCGAGCACCGTGTAGATCCCGGTAATCGAGCCGCCGCTGGCCGCCGAATTGCCGGCGCGCTCGACCAGTTTGGTGATCGTGGCCAGCGCCGAAGGCGGGTAACCGCGCGCGGCGCCCGGCTCGCCGAGCAGCAGGCCGATTTCGCGGCCGGCATGGGCGACGCGGGTCAGGCTGTCCATGATCAGCAGCACCCGCTTGCCCTCGGCGCGGAAATACTCGGCCAGGCTGGTGGCGAGCATCGCCCCGCGCAACCGCAGATTGGGCGCATGGTCGGCGGGGACCGCGACGACCACGGTATGATCGCGCTTGGGCCCGGCCATATGGCGTTCGACGAATTCGGAGACTTCGCGCGCGCGCTCGCCGATCAGGCCGACGATGACGACATCGGCATCGGTGCCATGCGCGATCATGTCGATCAGCACCGATTTGCCGACCCCCGAGCCGGCCATGATGCCGATGCGCTGGCCCACCCCGAAGGTGGTCAGGGCATTGAGCGAACGCACACCGACATCGAAGGCCTGCCGCACCGGGCTGCGATCGAGCGCGCCGGTGCGCACGCCGCCCGAAGGCCAGAGCGCGCGGGGATGGAGCGGCCCGGCATCGTCGATCGGATGGCCTTCGCCATCGACGGCGCGGCCGAGAAAAGCATCACCCACCGGCAACATTCCGGGATGACCTTCGGCATAGACCCGCGCACCGGGGCGCAACATCACCGTATCGCCGAGCAGCATCATCAGCGTGCGCCCATTGCGAAAGCCAATCGCCTCGGCCAGCAGCACTTGCGCCCGGCCATGGGCTACCCGGCATTGCGCGCCCACCGGCACCGCGAGCCCGCTGACTTCCAGCAAACCGCCATCGCAAGCGACGACCAGACCGTAGCGACGCGGCGAAAGGTCGAGACTGGCGGTTGGCAGATCTTCGCGCAGCGATTCGAATAGCTTAAGCATGGGGGCTATTTCCCAGAACCGGATCGAGCGCTTCGGCGATGGCCTGGCGCCATTGCGCGGGGCCGTCCTCGACCCCGCCGCTGGCGGTTTCGACGCGCAATGCGCCGGGTTCGAGCGCCGGGTCGGCCAGGAATACCCAATCCTCGGGCAGGCCCGGACGCACCGCTTCGAGATCCTCAGGGTTGAGCCGGATCACCCGCTCGTCATCGGCGCGGACGAACATCGCCGCAGCACTACGCACCCGCTCGGTCAGCGCAGCCCGGTCCAGCGCCAGCGGTTGCAGCGTTTTTTCGCAGAGCACGACGACGGTTTCGAGCAAGCGCAGGCTGAGCGCCTCGGCCAATTCGGCATCGAGCCGGGCAAAGGAGAAACCAAAACGAGTGCGCGCCTGTTCGCCGGCTGCGACCTGGGCCGCAGCCTCGGCGCGAGCCTCGGCGAGCCCCGCAGCGTAGCCTTCGGCATGGGCGAGAGCCACCGGGTCGGGCGGCGGCGGCGGGGGCGCAGCCGCCGGGGGCGACGTATAGACTTCGGGTAATTCCCCGGTGATCGCGGCAAAGCGCGGATCTTGCGTGAAGCCGCTGCTGCTCCGTCCCAGTAAATCGAGCAGATTACTCATGGTCACACATAATCGTCATCGCCCGAGGAACCGAATTCGATCGTCCCCTGCGCTGCAAGCTTGCGCGCCACGGCGACGATCGCCTTTTGCGCGTCGAGCACATCGGCCATCTTGAGCCTGCCGCGCGCGGCGATTTCGTCTTTGACGCCGTCGGCGGCGCGGCTCGACATGGCGCGGAAGAAGATGTCGCGATGCTCCGGTTCGGTGCCCTTGAGGGCGTTGATCAGGACTTCGCTCTCCACATCGCGGAGCAACGTACCCATCGATAGCGCATCGAGCGCGAAGAGATGCTCGAACTTGAACATCTCGTTTTCGATCTGGCGGGCGAGCTGTTTGTCCATCTTGGCAATTTCCGGCATGACCCGCTTTTCGACGAGTTTGCCCGAGCTGTTGATGAGGTCGGCGGCGAAACGCGCCCCGCCCATGGTGAGCGCGGTCTGGCCGTGCTGTTCGCCGATCCGGCGGGCGAGCAATTCTTCGAGCATCGCCAGCGCCTCCGGCGCGACCGGGCCGAGCGTGGCGATGCGATGCACCACCTGCGTCTGCGCCTGGTTCGGCAGCGAATGGAGCACTTGCGCGGCGATATCGGGGTCGAGCTGGACCAGCAGCACCGCGATCGCCTGCGGGTGTTCGCCCTGGATCAATGGCACGATGGCCTGCGGATTGAGCCAACGCGCTATTTCCAGCGTCGATGCCGGCTGCCCCTCCGGCAGGATGCGTTGCATCAGATTGTTGGCCTTCACTTCACCCACCGCGCGGGTCATCAGCGAACGCACGGTATCCACCCGGCCATGCGCCTTGATGCCGAGTTCTTCGGTCCTTTGGGCGAAGCTGGCGATGGCGTGAACGATGGCGTCGGGGCCGATGTCACCCAGTCCGCACATTTTCTCGCCGAGCAGGGTCAGTTCCGCCGGCTCGAACTGGCCAAGAATGCTGCCGGCCTGGTCTTCGCCCAACAGCATGACCATCACCGCGGCTGCCTCGGCATCGCTGAGTGCCGGCGGGGCCGGTACCGGCGAAGGCTCGTCGCCTGAAAATTCGCTCATGTCGGACATTATGCTGCCTCCCCGCTGGGCGGTTGCAGCATCGCGCGAAGCGCAATGACCGCACTGTCTGGCTTATCCTTGACGATTTGCTGCGCCAGCCCGACGTGTTGGCCCAACAGCTCGGCCGTCATTGCCGGCGCCGCCGATGTCCCCTGGCCGGATAGGCCCGCCCGTAGCCGAGGCTGCGGGCCGCTATCCTGATCATAGTTCTCATCGTCGTTGACGGTGCGATCCTGCTTCAACACCTTGATCAGTGGCCGCACCCCGAGCAGCAGCACCAGCAGCAGCCCGATCAAGGCGACGCTATTATGCAGAACCGTGGCAAACCACGAGGCTTCGTAAAAGGGTGTGTTGACCGGCGGGGCCACAATGTCGAAGCCGCGAACCACCACGGCGACCTGATCGCCGCGAGCGGGATCGGCGCCGACGGCCGCAGAGACGAGCTGTTTGATCTGGTCGATATCGGTCTGGTGGAATTTGGCCATAGCCTTGGCCGACAGCGCCACGGCTACCGACAAGCGTTTGATCTTACCGGGATTCTCGTTGGACACCGAGACTTCGCGGCCCAATTCATAGGTGCGGCTGCTGGTGGATTCACCACCTGGCGCAGCAGCGGGGGATGGTGACGCCGATGGCGATGGCGTTGCAGCCGGGGTCGGCGTGCCCTTCGGCGCGCCCGGCGAGGCGGTCGCGGCCGGCGGCGGGCTGTTCGAGGTCATGCCGGGCACACCCGAGGCCGTAGCCGTGGGAGAAGTTTGCGACTGCTCCTGCGTTTCGGTCCGCAACGCGCCCTGCTTGTCGTAGCTTTCGCGCGCCGCAGTGGTCTGGTCCATGTCGAGATCGACCTGGGTTTCGGTGGTGAAATTGCCGTCGCCCAGGATGGGGGTCAGCAGCTGCGAAACCTGGCTCTGGAGCTTGTCTTCCATCCGCGACTGCAGTTCGAGCCGGTCAGAATCGCCATTGCCGCCACCTTGGGATTTGTCCGAGAGCAGATGGCCATGCTGATCGACCACCTTGACCGCGTCGGGGGTGAGCCCCGGCACTGAGCCGGCGACCAGATTGACGATCGCCGTCACCTGGCTGTCGGACAGCTGGCGGCCATCGGCCAAGCGCAGCATGACTGAGGCGGAGGGGGGGATATTGTCGCGCACGAAGACCGATTTCTCGCTCTCGGCCAAGTGAATGCGGACATCCTGGACGCCGTCGATCTCCTTGACCGTCAGCATCAGCTCATGTTCTTTGGCGGCCCGCAGGCGTTCATCCTCGAGCGAACGGCTGGCCCCCATCGGCAGCTTGTCGAGCCCGTCGCTGTTGGTATCGGGCACCGCCAGCGAGCCATTCTCCGCCACCAGCATCCGCGCTTTGTAAAGATCGCTTTCATCCACCGTCATCGCGCCGGTGTTGTTGTCGATGTGATAATGGACCGAGCCCTTGTCGAGCGCGGCGACGATATTGGCCCGTTCGGAATCATCGATCTGGGTATAAAGCACCCGCTGCGGCACCGGGGCCAGCGTCTGCCACGTCAGCGCAGCCCCACCGAGCGCGGCCACGCCGACAAAATACGGCAGCGCTTTGCGCACCGCCGGCTGGGCGGCGAAGGCGCTGAGCCGGGTCAGCGGCGAGCCGCCGCCAAGGTCAGTCAAGCGGACCGCCGGTGACGGATTGCTTGCGGTGGTAGCCAGATCGCTCATCTATCATACCCCGAGTTTCATAATGTCCTGATAGGCGGACAGCAGCTTGTTACGGACCTGCAGCGTACTCTCGAAGCCGACCGAGGCTTCCTGCCGGGCCATCATCACCTTGGCGACATCGGTCGTCTGACCCTTTTCGTAAGCGTCGCTCAGCGTGTCGGCATTCTGCTGACTATCGTTAACCGCGCTCAGGGCCGATTGCAGCGCCCCGGCGAACCCGCCCGTGCCGCTAGCGCCGGTGGCATTGCTGGCCGGCGCGCCGGTTTGCGGCGCATGGACCTGCTGGAGCAGCTGCGACTTGTCGATGATCTGCTGGCGCAGGGCCATGATCTCGCTGATGCCGCTGGCACCGGAGATGCCGCCCGCCAAGCCGCTGATGGGCGCGCTCATCTACGACCGCCCGCAGAAATACCCTGCGAAAAATTCGTGCCCGTGGCCAAGCCGGCCTCGCGGTAGGAGGCGAGACGGTAGCGCAGCGTGCGCTCCGAAATGCCGAGCTGGCGGGCGGCGGCGACACGATTGCCACCGCAAGCCGCCAGTGTTTCGGCGATCACCCGCGCTTCGGAGATCTGGACGATATTGGCCAGCCGGGTCACCGATGCCGGTGCCGCGTCATCACTGGGAGCCTGGCTCGCGAAATCGGCAAAAGCGGGAGCATCAGCGGCCACCAGCCTGGCGGCACGGTCGAAATGGATATGCTCGGGGCGGATTTCGCCGCCACTGGCCTGGTCCTTGGCATCGGCGAGCAACAGCGCGCGGCGCATGACATTTTCCAGCTCGCGGACATTGCCCGGCCAGCCATGCATACGCAGCATGGTCAGCGCCGCCTCGGAAATCCAGGGTACGTCCTGACCTTGCGGCGTGTGGCGCAGCATCAGCGCGAAGGCCAGCGGAGCGATATCCTCGGGCCGCTCGCGCAGCGGGCACAGCGCCAGGGGGAAAACATTGAGGCGGTAATAAAGATCGGCGCGAAAGCGGCCCTCCGCCACTTCGGTAGGCAAGTCGCGGTTGGCGGCAGCGAGGATGCGGACATCGACCTTGATCGGCTGCGTGGCGCCGATCGGCACGACTTCGCCCTCCTGCAGGGCCCGCAGCAGCTTGGCCTGCAGGCCGATCGGCATTTCGGCAATCTCGTCGAGCAGCAGCGTACCGCCATGCGCGGCGCGGAAAAAGCCCTCGGCAGACTGGGTAGCGCCAGTGAAAGCACCCTTGATATGACCGAACAGCATGGCTTCCAGCATCGCCTCGGGCATCGCGGCGCAATTCACTGCGACAAAAGGCCCGTTGCGACGCGGGCTGCGCTCGTGGATAAAACGCGACAGCACTTCTTTGCCGGTGCCGGTGGGGCCGTTGATCAGCACCGGAATGTCGCTGTTGGCGAGCCGTTCGGCCAGCGCCAGCACTGACAGGCTTTCCGGCCCGGCGGCAATCGGCGAACCCGGCTGGGTCGTGCAGGCGATCAGTGCGGCCAGCGAAGTCTCGCTGGCGGGATCATGATAGGTGATATGAAAGCGGCGGGCGTTGGCTTCGCGGCGGATCATCGCCTTCTCGCCACGCTGGCCGGCACGTTCGAGCGTGACGCAGGCGGCGGACGAAGAAACGGTTTGTGGTTCACGAACATCGCGCAGCCGGATGCTGCCCTGTTCGCCCAGCGCTGCGGCGACGGCTCCAGCCTTCTGCACCAGCGGAGCGTGCTGACGCGCAAGCTCGTTGCTGAACTCCAGTCCGTTCATGTTTGGTAGCCCCCGATTAACCATACTTGGTGAGGAGCTTTTGCTGCCCTAACGGCAAAGGAGGTGATAATTATAGGCCCCGTACAACTACCTAGTTTTACGTTTTTTGCCCGCCCATGCCCGTGCGGGAGTCATATATGGGCCTATTCCCGTCCCAAAAAACTGCGGATGGTGACGAACGAGTGCCCCGGAGCCACTGCTGGGCGGCCACTGGTGAAAGCTTCTGCAGACCCTGCCCTTAACTTTCCCGGGCACTTGCCGCTCTTGGGCTTGGCAGCCACGTCGGATGAGCCGGTAGGCTGGCAATTTTCGGGATTACTTACGGGAGCCTACCATGACTGTAATCAACACCAACATCAGTGCCCTCCAGGCCGGCAATGCCGCCAACTCCGCCAACAACATGCTGGGTCAGGCGATGGAACGCCTGTCCACGGGTTCGCAAATCAACAGCGCCGCCGACAATGCTGCCGGCCTCGCCATCTCCACCTCGATGACTTCGCAGATCAACGGCATGACTCAGGGTATCGCCAACGCCAATGACGGCATCTCGCTGGCGCAGACGGCGGAAGGTTCGCTGACCGAAGTCACCAACATGCTGCAGCGCGTTCGCGATCTCGCGGTGCAATCGTCCTCGGGCACGTATCAGAACTCGGACCGCACCGACATGCAGTCGGAAGTGTCCTCGTTGACCACCGAAATCGGCAGCATCCTGGGCAGCACGACCTTTAACGGCAATGCCCTGTTCAGCACCACCTCGGGCAGCAACCTGACCTTCAGCATCCAGGCCGGCGCCAACACCAGCGACGCGGTTACGCTGACCAGCGACGCCATCGACGGCACCAAGATCAGCGCGTCTGCGCTGGATGTGTCGACCACGACCAAAGCGGCCACGACGATCACCAACGTCGATGCCGCGTTGACGCAGGTGGAGCAGACCAACGCCACCTTCGGCGCCGGCCAGAGCGAGCTGACCTCGGCGGTCAACAACCTGACCAGCAACGTCACCAACCTGACCAGCGCCCGTTCGCAGATCACGGACACCGACTATTCGTCGGAAACCACTGCGCTCGCCAAGGCGCAGATCCTCAGCCAGGCTTCGACGGCGATGATCGCCCAGGCGAACCAGAGCCAGCAGAATGTGCTCTCGCTGCTGAAGTAAGCGCGCGCTAGACTACCCAGCCCCTTGGGGTGAGGCCCGGTGATCCTGAGCGATCGCCGGGCCTTTTGGTTTAGGGTATGGCGATATTCGCGACGGTTCAAAGAAAGTAGTCGTCCGGCGAAGGCCCCGATCGGCTAATCCGTTCAGGCAGGCGTTGCGGGACGCTCCGCTACCGGGCGGAATACCACCATCACCATCATCGGGCGCTCGTCCTGCCGTGGCGGCGGATTGATCATCACGAAGCTGCTGGCGGTCTGGCATTGCAGCAGACCGGGGCTAGGTTCGGACATAGCGTCGAACACCGGGACAAGCGGAATCACCTTCCCACCCGTTGTCGGCAACTCTGCCAGAAAATCCGCTACCGGCTGCGCGTTGACGCTGCCCAATTGCACCCATTCGAACACAGCGCCGAACTGGACGGCCGCGCTATAGCGGCAATCGCCGATCGGAATAGCGGCCATGTACCAACCGTCATGCGTGGGATGAGCCGGAATCTGCTGGAGCGTCACGTTCTGGTCGTGAATGAACATCACCGGCAAGTTCAACGCCGGCCCGGTGAAATCGCTGAAATGCAGCGGCAGACCGAAACGCGTGCCCGCAAATAAGGTCAGCTTCGGCGCCAGCGTCTGCCCGCCCAGCTCGGCCGGCAGGTACATGCGGTTCGCGTCCTTTATGTAAAACAGCCCGCGCTCACGCAGCCCGCGTTCGCCAATCTCGCGATCGAACAGCGCGACGGTCCGGTCGGTGCCGAGGTTGATGTCATGCTCGAAGCTTTCGATCACCGCCAGCTCATGCGCCATCGGCAGATACATCAGCCGGGTCAGCGCGGCGGCGCCGCCACGGCGCCACAGCGCGATATCATCCACCGCCTCGCGCCGGATCGTTGCCCGCGCATTCTCGCGAATGAAGCGCAAACAGCCAGCCTGGACGCGCTCGCGAATGGCGCTCTGGCGCTGCTTGATATCGGCGCCGCGACGGATCGGCCCGCCTTGCGGGGTATAATCGATCACCGATCCACTGGTCACCGCGCAGAGTTGCTCGAGCACCGCGACGTTTGCGCAAAGCGATTCCAACGTGTTGGCGTCATAGCTCCTGCTATCGATGAAACCACGCTTGTCGAGCCCCGGACATTCGGCTTCGCGCAGCAGCAGATAACGACCGGCAACCTGCACCTTGAGCGCCTTGGTCAGCAGGGCATGGATCCGGTTCTGCACCGTGCCATTGTAGCCGAGATCGACGAGCATCAGAGTATCGCCCGCCGCAGGCTGCACCACACGCTTGACATGGGCCACCAACCGCTGCGCCATGGCCTGCGAGCGACTGATGATGGCGCGCCTGGTCTGATCGTTGCGAATCTCATTCAACAGGGCGAAACTGGCTTGCTCCGGACTGCGGCCCGCCATGATCCGGGCCGTCTCCGCCTCGGACAGCAGCAGCTGGCGACATAGCGCTTCCGGAATCGTGCCCAGTTCGCGCAGGACGAAATGCTCGATGTCATGGCCGGACGCAAAGACTGCGGCGGTCGCGGTGAAGCGACTGATCTCGACGGCATAGGCGTCAGCGTCTGCGACCGAACCCGCAAGATGCACCTGCAGCGGCAGATGGCCGTCGCGCATCAGGAATAGCCAGTGGACCTTGCCGCCGTGCCGGGTTTGCAGCGCTTGCGCTTCCGCCGCCAGCCAGTGCTCGAAACCAGCCAGGATCGGGCCCAGCGCGGTGAGCCCGAATTTCTCGGCGGCGTCGGTCACACTCGGCTCGGCAAGGGCCAGCGTAGCGCGATGCGGCTGCTGAGCCGCGATTTCAGCATTGTCCTGGTGGTGGATCATGCCACTGATCCCGGCCTCGAGCCGCAGCTGCGTAGCGACACTTTCCGAAAACTGCGCCAGATGCAGCGTGTTGACGCCGAACGGGGCCACGCCTTCGACATCCGACTTATGGTTGTCACCAATGTGCAGGATCGCCTCGGGCGCAAGCTTGAGCTTGCGCAATACCTCGCCATAGAGCCCAAGGGCCTTGGGTTTGCGGAATGTGCAGGAGCAGAATATCCGATCGACCAGCGCCGCCACTTCTTCACCGGCGGCGCGCGCGATCAACTGGCGCAATTGTGCGGCATCGAGATAGGTGTCGGAAACGATGATCACCTGCAGCCCCCGTGCCCTGGCCTCGCGCATCAAGGCGACGGTCGGGGCGAAGGCGAAGCAATGTCGCGCTTCGGCGGCGAGTTCCTCGGCGATCGCGGCGGCTCGCTCAGCGGGGGACGCGCCGGTCAACAAATTATCATAGATCTCGGCGATGGTGACGTCCTGCCGCCCTTTGCCGAAACCGACGATGCGCCGGGCCGAGCGCTCGGCCCGGCGACGCTGCATCGAGGTGCAACCGGGCAAGCGACTGAAGATATCCTGCGGCGCATGACTGTCGCGCCACAGCAGCGTGTCGAAACAGTCGAGCGAGAGGACGCTGACACCGGGAAACAGATCGAGCGCCGAAGGAAGTTCCTGCGGCAGGATCGTCCCCGAGCGCGTAGCTGCAGACGGGATGGCATCGAGCTGAAACGGGGCGTTCATCGGCGGCTCCTGCGTGCGAGGGAAATCCCACCGCAAACAGCCTGTGCCTATGCATTCATGGTTAATACCGCCTATCGCCTGGACCGAGTATAAATACTCAGTCCATCAGCAGGATCGACATGCGCCGGTTCCGCGGATCTTCAGGGTGATCCTTGATCAGCAATTCGCGGTCGGCCACGCCCTCGATGCGGTCGAAGCGAGTTTCGGGAACACCGTCGCGCATCAGCGCTTGCCGCGTCGCCTCGGCCCGGCCGGCGGAAAGCGACCAATTGTTGGTGGTGACCCCCGGCCGCCACTGCAAAGCATCGGTATGACCGCGAATGGCCAGCGAACCCGTTTCGGTGTTCAAGCTACCGGTGATCACCGTCAGCAGCTGCACGGCATCGGGGGTCAGCACCGTGGTGCCCAGCTCGAACATCGAAAAATCGGCATTATCGACCAGATCGATGCGAATGCCATCCGGCGTGGCCATCAGTTTGACGATATGCGCCAGCCGCTTCATCTTGTCCGAAGATTTCATCTTCATATCCAGCTGCGCCTGGATATGGGCGATGCGCTTGATCTTGGAGCCGCCCTCCTTGGGGCCGCCGACGGTATCGCGCGGGATGGTGATCGTCTTGGTGCCCGTCTGGCCGGCACGATGCGCATAATTATCGACATCGGTGAGCGATGAACCGCCGAGCAGCCCATTAGAGCCGGCGCTGCCCTCGCGCATCTTCACCAGCGTCGGGGTGAAATAATCGGCGATGCCCTTGCGCTGCTTTTCAGTCGTGGCGCCGAGCAGCCACAACAGCAGGAAGAACGCCATCATCGCGGTGACGAAGTCGGCATAAGCCACCTTCCACGCGCCGCCATGATGGCCGCCGGCGACGATGGTGATCTTTTTGACGATAATCGGCGGCAGATTGTTTTTGGGCGGTGGCATGATCGATGCTGGTCCCTAGCGGCCGCGCAGCGCGTCGAGCAGTTCGGACAGACCGGGGCGGAAATCATGCCCCAGCCCGGAGCGCGCGCTTTCGACCACCAGCGGCTGTGGCCAGCCATGGAGCGAGGCGATGATCACTTGCTTGACCGCCTGGAAGATCTGTTCGTCCGCCTCGATCACTTGCTTGAGCCGGCCCGCCATCGGCGACACCATGCCATAAGCGAGCAGCACGCCCATGAAGGTACCGACCAGCGCCGAGCCGATCATCGCCCCCAGGATCGCCGGCGGCTTGTCGATCGAGCCCATGGTCTTGACCACGCCGAGCACCGCCGCGACGATGCCCAGCGCTGGCAAGGCATCCGCCAGGCTCGACAGATTGTGCTGCGGCTCGTGCATCTCGTGAAAATGGGTCTTCATGGCGTTGTCCATCACGTCTTCGACGGCGTGGACTTCCAGGGTGCCCGACGACACGACGATCAAGGTCAGCGTGTCGCAGATCAGCGCCACCAGCGGTTTATGCATCAGGAGACGGGGAAATTCGGCGAAGATGGGCGAATTGGCCGGGTCCTGGACATGGCTTTCCATCGCCACCGGGCCTTCGGTACGCAGCAGCTTCATCAGCTTGGTGGTCAGGCGGATCGCGTCGATGTGGTCCTGCTTGTTATGGCGGGGCCCCTTGAAGATCTTGCCGAACGATCCGCCCAGCGCCTTCAGCCCATGCAGCGAATTGCCGGTAACCAATGCGCCCGCAGCGGCGCCCAGAATGATGAGCAGCTCATGCGGGATCGCCTCCATAACCGGGCCGAGCGCGCCGCCGGTGATGACAAAACCGCCGAACACCATAACGAAAAGGATAACGATGCCGATCGCGGCGTACATGAACCAGTCCCCTGAATAGAAAAATAGCGGTCGGCAATCACCAAGATCACGTCAACATGCTGAACAGCGATGTATTGGCGATCTTGACGAACGTAGCCTGGCTGGCTTGCAATACGGTTAACGCCTGCTGCAGTTGCGACACTGCGGTGGTGATATCGGTCCCGCCGATATTGGCCTCGTCGGTGCTGCGCTGCGTCGATATCGCCGTCTGGATCGTGCTGGTGGTGCTGACCCAATTGAGCCGGGCGCCCACCGTCGTCTGCGCCGTGGAGATGGCGTTGAGGCCATCGCTCAGCGAGTCCAGGGCATCCTTGGCGGCCGTGGTGGGATCGGACGAGCCGCCCTGGAGCGCGGCAGCCAGATTGCTCACCACGGTCAGCAGGTTAGTGGCGGCGCCCCCCGAGGTGTAATTCAGAAAATCGGGCCCGGTGATACCGGTGGTGACCGACATGCCGTTGCCCAGCGACACGCTGTTGGCGCTGGCGGTGCCGTTATAGGTGGCATTGCCCGAGCTATCGACACTATAGGCATCACCCGTGCCCTGACCGCCGAACAGCGCATTGCCCGAGGCGTTCTTGGTGTTCGCCAGCGCAACCAGGTCCGTCTGATAAGCGGCGATCTGGGTGCCGATGTTGGCTTGTTGATCGCTGGTCAGCGTGCCGTTCGCCGCTTGAGTCGCGAGCGTCTGAATCTGAGTGACGATATTCGCAAACGACGTCAGCGTGGTATCGGTGAGATTGAGATTGGCGGTCGCGGCATTGGCATTGGCCGTGTCCGCCGTCGACATCGTATCGGCCGTCGCCAATGTCCGCATCTGGGCAGCGCCCAGCGGATTGTCCGAAGACTGCTGGATGCTGTTACCGGTGCTGATCTCCTCCTGCAGCGTGTCGGTCTGCGTGCGCAGCGTATTCATGCTGGAGATCGCGCTGTTGTAGAATGCGCTGGTGCTAACTGTTGTCATAATCGCCTCACTGGATCTGGAGGAGCTGATCGAACAGCGTCGAGGCGACCTGGATCACCTTGCCGGATGCCTGGAATGCCTGTTGGTATTGCAACAGATTAGTAGCCTCAGTGTCGAGACTGACCCCCGACTGCGAGGATAGCGTCGCCTGGGCGCTCGCCGAAATCGCGTCCAGCGCGGTCTGGGTCGTGGTGTTGCTCGCCACCGTATTCGACAGATTGAATATCAGCGAATTGGTCTGTCCGGAGACGTTGGCGGTGTTCAGCCCGTTTTGCAGCGCGGTGAGATTGCTCGTGTCCTGGCTGCCGGCGGGCGAACCCGCTGCCGCGGTGGCGATCTGGCTGCCCGAGGTCATGGTTACGGCGATGTCGCCCGCGCCGGTGCCCGAGAACATCGCCGCGCCGGTATTGCCATTAAGATCGGCGCCGCCAGCCTGCACGGTGTTGACCGTGGTGATCAGCGAATTGGCGATGCCATCGAGGCTGGTCTTGGTCGTGGCCGCAGTGGCCAGCGCCTGCTGATTGCCGACCAGCGATCCGCCGGTCAGCGTTGCCGCACTGCCGCCGACGGTGAAGCTCACGGTGCCGTCGCTCGCCGTGGCCATCGCCATAGTGCTCGCCGTACCGCCGCTGACCAGCGAGGGCCCGCTGGCGCCGCCGACCCGCACCGCTACCGTGCCGTTAGCGGCGATGGTGGTGGTGACATCGCTGAGCTGGCTCATCTGCCCGAGGATCGCATCGCGCTGGTCGAGCAGATCGGCCTGGTTGCCGCCAGGGCTGGTGTCGGTGGCGATCTTGAGATTGAGCTGGGCAAGATTGGTCGCCAGCGTATTGAGCTGGGTGACGCCATTGCCGGCAGCGGTCTGCAGGTCCTGCGTCGCCGAGGCGAGCGATTGGCTGGCAAGATTGAAGCTTTGCGCCATGTTCTGCGCGTCGGCGAGCACGGTCGCGCGCTGCGAGGTATTGGTCGGGTTGCTCGAGAGTTCGGTCAGATCGCTCTGGAACTGCGTGATCGAGCTATAGACGTTCGATTGTTCGACCGAATTATCGACACTGGTCAGCCCCGTCACCAGCGTATCGGCACGGGCGGCATCGCTGCCGGTGCGGCGAACCTCAGCCTGCTGAGAAGCATCGGCATCGCGGTCGATCCCGGTGACCACCACGCCCGACATCGTGCCGTAGCCGGTGCTGCCTGCGGTTTCGGGTGTCGACAGCTCGGTCTGATCGACGCTGCGGCGGACATAGCCCGAGGTCGAGACGTTGGCGATGTTCTGCGCGGTGACGTCGAGCCCGGTCTGGGCTGCCAATACGCCGTTGCTCGCGATGGAAAGCAGGCTGGACATGGCTTAGTTCCCGCTCCCCGTCGTTGTCGAACTCGACCCTGATCCGGCGCCTGATCCCGCGGTCGCCGATCCGACGTGGCGTGCGGCCAATTGCTTGGTGATCATGCCGGCAATGCCGAACGCGCCCTTGTTCGCGGCGATATCCGCATATTGGCTGTCCTGCATTTCGCGGAAGGTGTTGACGCCATCGCTGCTCGTCATCGTATCGCCAAAGCTGCTCTTGCGCGCGGCAGACAGCATCTGGCGCACGAAGATCGCCTCGAACTGCTTGGCAGCAGCGGTCAGCTTGGGATCGACGGTGCCCGATGCGGCGCTGCCGGACGCGCTGCTCGACGCCGACGGGTTCGCTGAGGGCGTGCTCGACACGTTCAGCGCCACCGGCACTGGCAGCGGCAAAGGCAGTGGGATCGATGTCGTTGTCATAGCACCACCATATCCGCCTTGAGCGCACCGGCCTGTTTCAGCGCTTCGAGGATCGCCACCAGATCCGACGGGGTAACCCCCAGCATGTTAAGCGCATCGACGATCCGCGACAGCGAGGCTCCGCCCTTCATCAGCGCGACATGCGCCGGCTCTTCATTGGCAGTGATATTGCTATTCTGCGTCACCGTCGTCTGGCCCTGGCTGAAGGCCGTGGGCTGACTGACCTTGGGCTTTTCATCGATCCGCACGGTCAGCTTGCCGTGGCTGATCGCCGCAGCCGAGAGACGCACCGCGCTGTTGATCACCACCGTGCCAGTGCGGCTGTTGATGATGACGCGTGCGGGCGGTTCGGCGGGGGTGATATCGATCATCTCGATCGCGGCCATCATATTAGCGCGGGCATCGAGCGGCATCGGCAGATGCAGGGCGATGGTCATCCCGTCCTCGATCGAGGCGATGCCGGGATAGCGCTGATTGACCGCGTCGCGCAGACGCTCCGCGGTGAGGAAATCGGCATCGTTGAGATTGAAACGCAAGACGTCGCTCGAATCGAAACCGGTAGCAACGGCCCGCTCGACCGTTGCTCCCTCGGCGATGCGGCCGACGGTGGGGACATTGACGGTGAGCTGCGAGCCATCCTTGGCGGTGATGCCAAGGCCACCCACCGCGAGATTGCCCTGCGCCATCGCATAGATCTGCCCGTCCGCACCATAAAGCGGGGTCAGGATCAACGCCCCGCCGCGCAAGGATTTGGCCTTGCCGATCGCGGAAACGGTGATGTCGATGTGCTGCCCGGGCTTCGAAAAAGCCGGCAGGTCGGCGGTGATCATCACCGCTGCGGCGTTCTTGAGGCCGGGTGAAACGCCCGGCGGCAGTTGCACGCCCATGCGGCCGGAAACGCCGCGCATCGCCTGGGTGAGATACTCGAGATCGTCATCGCCATTGCCGTTGAGGCCGACGACGATGCCATAGCCCGTCAGCTGGTTGGTTCGCACGCCCTGAAAGGCGCCGAGATCGCGCACGCGGTCGGCCATGGCCGCTTCGGGCAGGATCGCCGCCAGCAGGGCCGCGCCGGCAATCAGCAAAGAGAGGATGAAGCGCACGATGGTATCCTCAGAACGGGCTGATGACGTTGAAGAATTTGAGCAGCCAGCCCTCCCGCGCGGAGCGCTGGATCGAACCATTGCCGGCATATTCGATCTTGGCGTCGGCCACCTTCGCGGAGGCAATGTTGTCGTCCTGATCGATATCGGCCAGGCGCACGATGCCGGAGAACTGAATCCATTCATCTCCCTGGCTGAACAACATGCGCTTTTCTCCGCGGACGAGAACCGTTCCATTGGGCCGCACCTCGGCGATGGTCACCGCGATCGTCCCGGCAAGCGAGTTGGTCTGCGTGGTATTGCCCGCACCATTGAACGTCGATTGCGATGCAGCATTAAGGGCGCTGGGATTAATCGCGAAAGGACCGGCGGTGGGCGGCGTGATCGAGGCGCTGCCGGCGCGCTGGGTTTTGGTAGCGGCGGTCTTGGTGGTCGAGGTGCTTTCGGTGAGCAGGATCGTCACCATGTCGCCCACGCCATGCGCCCGCTCGCCTTCGACCAACGGGGCATAGCCGGCGTTGACGTTGAAGATCGAGCCGTCGGCAACGCGCGGTGTCGCGATCTGCGGCAGCGTGGCGGCAAAGCCCTTGGGCGGAGCCTTGGCCAGCGCCGGTGTCGCCAATGCCCATGGGGCCAGCACCAGTCCGACGAAAACGAGGGGGCGAATGATCATGATATCGTCTGATTGGCGTTTTTGAGCATATCGTCGACCGAGGAGATCATCTTGGAATTGATCTCGTAGCTGCGCTGGCAATCGATCATGTCGACCATCTCCTGGACGACATTGACGTTCGACTGCTCGAGCATGCCCTGGGCGATGGTGCCGTGGCCGGTGAGGCCGGCGACCGCGACCTGGGGCGGCCCGCTGGCGCCGGTTTCCATCAGGAAGTTGTCCGAGCTGGTCTGCAGCCCCGCCGGATTGGTGAAGGTTGCGGTGGTGATCTGACCGAGCTGGGTCGGCGCGGCCGCCCCTGGCGTAACCGCCGAGACGGTGCCGTCAGTGCCGATCGTCACCGACTGCGAGCCGGGAGGAATGGTGATCGGCGGCTGCAGGACATAGCCCTGCGACGTCACGATCTGGCCCTGCGACGACATCGAGAAATTGCCGGCGCGGGTATAGCCGGTCGAGCCGTCAGGCATCTGCACCTGGAAGAAGCCGTCACCCTGGATCGCCATGTCGAGCGTATTGCCCGTGCTGTTCAGCGTGCCCTGGGTTTCAAGCGGGGTGGTCGATTGGATCGCCACACCGGTGCCGACGTTGAGTCCGGTGGCGTAATCGCTGTCGCTGGTCGACTGCTGGCCGGCGACGCGCGTATTCTGATACGCGAGCGTCGCGAAATTGGCGCGGTCGCGCTTGAACGCGGTGGTCGAGACGTTGGCCAAATTGTTGGCGATGACCCGCATACGCGTGTCCTGGGCTTCCAGGCCGGTACGGGCGACTTCAAGGGCGGAGGCGGTCATGGGCGGGCTCTTGCGTTAGGAGTGAAGCGGATTGGATCGGAATGGATCAGGACGAGGACATGCGCAGCAGCGAGGTGCCGCTTTCGTCCACTTCCTTGGCGGTGGAGATCAGCTTGGTGCGGATGTCGAACAGGCGCTGGGCATCGACCATCTGGACCATGCCCTGACTGATACTGACATTCGACTGTTCCAGCGCGCCCGAGGTGAGCTTGGCATTGTCATCGGCGGGCAGCGCGCCACCGCCTACCACCCGGAACAATCCGGTCAGATCCTTGGCGATCTTGCTGCCGGTGGTGCTGACCAGCTTGAGCTTGTCCACCACTTGCGGCGGCAGGCTGGCCTGATCGGGATTCGCAGCAAGCACGGTGCCATCGGCGGAAATCGTTACCGTGGAGTTAGGCGGAACGGTAATCGGACCCGAATTGCCGATCACCGGTAAGCCGTCGCCATTCTGCAGCACGCCCGAAGACGAAACGCTGAGATCGCCCCGGCGCGTATAGACTTCGCTGCCATCGGGCTCCTGCACCGCCAGCATGGTATCGTCCGTCACCGCGACATCGAGCGCGCGCCCGGTCTGCGTGACGGTGCCGCCACGCATGTCGGCGCCCTGCACCTCGCCGTCGCTCATCGCCCGCACTTCCAGGCTGTTCGGCGCCTGGATGGTGACGGGCGTGGACGACATCATTTCGGCGCGGAAACCGACGGTCTGGGCGTTGGCCATATTGCTGGCGAGGACGCGTTGCTGCATCATCGATTCGCTCAGGCCTGACGCAGCAGTGAAGATCAGCCGATCCATTACTGGGTGGCGTTCATGATATCGGAGATCATCTGGCTGCTGGTGGTGATCGCCTTGGCGTTGCCCTGGAAATACTGCTGGGCGCTGATCAGGTCGACGAGCTGGGTGGAGACATCGACGTTCGAGCCTTCCAGCGATCCAGACAGGATCGTGCCGAGCCCGGTCGAGCCCGCCGAATTGTAAGTCGCGGTACCCGACAGGCCGGTCGCTTGCCAATCCTGGTCACCGGTCTGCAACAACCCGCTGGGCGAAACGAACGAGGCCAGCGCGACCGTGCCGATGGTGGCGGTGGTGCCATCGGCATAGGTGGCGGAGATGGTGCCGCTGCTGGAGATCGCCACACTGGAATAGGCCGAGCCCGCGGCGTTGGTCAGCGGGATCTGAACGCTTTGCGGGGTGGTCGAGGAAGCGGCGCCCGTCGAACTGACCGGCAGCATCTGCACTTGGTTGCCCAGCGAGTCGATGAGGCCACCGCTACCGTTGACCGAGAAATTACCGTTGCGCGTATAATAGGTCTGCTGACTGGTCGGGTTCACCGTGGTGAAGAAGCCATTGCCGTTGACCGCGATATCGGTAGCCGAGCCAGTGTTCTGCATCGAGCCGGCGGTAAAGTCCTGGTCGATCGACTGGACCACCGAGCCGATACCCTGAGTGTCCTCGGGGTTGCCCGAGGCGTCGGGGCTGCCCGAGGAGGACTGCGCAACCAGGTTGGCAAAGTTGACGCTGCTCTGCTTGAAGCCGGTGGTGTTGGCGTTGGCGAGGTTGTTGGAGATCACGTTCAGCTCGGTCTGAGCGTTCGAGATGCCGTTAAGCGAGATAGTGAAGGACATGGGTCAGAGTTCCTTGTGAATGCGGGGTCGGCTGTTTAGATCAGAAGCGGATCAGGACGAGGTCGAACTGGAGCCGGACGTGCCCGCGGCGGCATTTTGGGCCGCGAGGATCGAATCGAGCGTCGAGGCGACATTGCTCATGGTCGTGTTCATCGTCGTCAGCGTCGAGCCCATGCTCTGAATGCCCGAGAGCGACGAGAACTGCGCCAGCTGAGCGACCATCTGGGTGTTGTCGACCGGCTGGGTCGGGTCCTGGTTCTGCATCTGCGCGGTCATCATTTTCAGGAAATCGCCCATGCCCAAAGAGGCATAAGCGTTGTTGGCGGCGCTGCTGGTGCTGCTGGTGGCACCGGTACCGGTGCTGCTGTTTGCGGAATTTACGGTCATTATTTCATCCTCACTGTGTCGAGTATCAGTTCCTTGGCGGTAGAAAGCGCCTCGACCAGATTCTGGTATTGGCGCGATGAATCGAGCATCTCGACCATCTCGGCGTTTTCATCGACCGGAGCGGCCCAGACGTCGCCATTGGCATCGGCGTTGGGATTACCGGGATCGTGCTGGCGCAGCGGCGCGGCGGTGCTGCGGGCGATGCTCGAGACATTTACGGTGGCGAGACCGTTGCTGGCATCGAGCTGTTCGGAGAACACCGGGCGCAGCGGGCGATAAGCCTCGGCTTCGCTGCCCGCCACCGCGCCGGCATTGGCCAGGTTGGAGGCAGCGGCGTTCATCCGCACCATCTGGGCGGACATGCCGCGCTGGGCGACGTCGAACAACGAGAGGGATGGGTTGCTCATCGCGCTTATTCGCCTTTGATCGCGCGGGTGATGGTGTTCACCCGGTCGCTGAGAAAGGATAGCGAGGTCGAATAACCGACCGCGTTTTCGCTGAAGGCGACCTGCTCGGTACCGAGTTCGACGGTATTGCCGTCGAGCGAGGGCATCGTCGGCACGCGGTAGCGCATGGCCCCCGCGACCGCTTTGTCGCTATTCGTGCCGCTGAGTTCGGCGTTGAGCGCGCTGTTGAAATCGATGTCGCGGGCCTTGTAGTTCGGCGTGGCGGCATTGGCGATGTTCGAGGTCAGCAGCCCCATGCGCTGCGAACGCACTTCGAGCGCGGCACCGTGAATGCCGAACAGGCTCTGGCCCAGAAGGCTGCTTACAGTATTGGCCGGATCGCTCATTTGCCGCTCCACAGGGGTGACGGGCCTGTACATGCAGGGACCGTGCCAAATGCCGCTGAGGGCCTGTTTTCATCGATTTTGCCGGAATGGGCGGCAAGCGCTTGCCGCTTTCGGCAAATATCCGCCGGGCCCTGAAAAGCCGGCAGGCCAGACGTTCTTCTCATGCAGGAGGACTGTTTCCGATGATGCTTTCGCTCTACGACGGGCCCACCGCCGCCATTGTGCTCGGCGGGACTTTGCTGGCAACGCTGATGCGTTGTGGCCCCGGCGATTGCTGGACCGCGCTGTTGGTGCTGGCGCGCTGCGGCCATCGCCGCTTCGATGCCGAGCAGGTCCGCGCCGGCTTTGCCGGGCAGTTGCAGGATATCCGCCGGGACGGGTTGTTACGCCTGCACCCGCGCCACTCCGGCGACCGCGAATTCGACGAGGCCGCCGATGCGCTGATCGGGCAGCGCTCGGTCGCGGGTCTGCTGGCGGCGCATCAGGCCAACCGTGACCATCGCCTGGCCTTGGCCGACATCGCCGCGAACACGTTTACGCAGGCGGCGGAACTGGCGCCGGTATTTGGCCTCGCCGGTACGCTGATCTCGCTCAGCCACCTGCCCTCCGACGGTATCGACCGCAACGCCTATATGGCTGCGATCGCCATGGCGGTGCACGCCACGCTATACGGATTGCTGGCAGCGCATCTGGTGCTGATGCCGCTCGCCCGGCTGATCGAACGCTTTGCCGACCGCGAAGACAGCGCCAGGCAGCAGATTGTCGATTGGTTGACCGGCGAGCTGACGCTGGTCATCGCCCCGCGCGCCGAGCCCGGCCCCCGCCAACGCCGCGAAGTCGCATGACGGCTGCGCGCACCAGGCCGCCTCGTCGCGAACGACGGCGAGCGCCGACCGGCTGGCAGACCATGCTCGCCGACCTCTCGCTGATCCTGTTCATGGTGACGGCAGCGGCGATGGCGGAAAAACCACCTGCGCCTCCCAAGCCATCACCGCAGAGTGCGAGCCAGACCGCCGATATCCCCACGCTGGCCGAGCCGCTGGCAATCTATCGCCAGCGCGCCGGGGCGCCGCCGCTCTCCGCGTGGCTCGCCGCTCAATCCGCCGATCCCCGCCAGCAATTGACCATCACCGCGCGCTATGGCCCCGGCGGCATGACAGCGGCGCTGGCGCAGGCCCAGGCGCTCGCCCGGCAAGCGGGTGCGATGGGCCGTGCGGCACGGATCGTCATCGAGCCGGGAACGAGCGATCTGGTGGCGACACTGGCCTTCGACCGCCCGCCGGATCTCGCCGTCAAAGCGGCGTCATCGCAATTGGCACATAGCTTGCTTAGCGGAACGTCGAACCCTGCCAGCAAGGACCACAACCCATGATTCGCCCTCCTCTCGCCGCCCTGGCTATCGCCGCCTGCATGGCTGCCGCCCCGCTGGCCGCAGCCCAGAATGGTTATGCCGATCTGCCTGACGTCGATGCCCAGGTTGCCGGCTTCACCGGAATGACCATTGGCCAGACCGGCGGAGCGGCGATGCCGGTGGATCGGCGCTTACGGCTGGCCGCTTGCGCCTCGCCGTTGTCGCTCTCGTGGCGGACGCCGCGGCACGATACCGTGCTGGTCGAGTGCCCCGATCCGGGTAGCTGGCATCTGTTCGTGCCGGTCAAGGCGGCAGGCGGGGCTGTCGGGGGCATGCAGGCCATTGCGCGCGGGGAATCGGTGACGATTGCCGTGGCCGGGGACGGCTTCACCGTGTCTCAGCCGGGCGAGGCGATGGACAGCGGCGCCGTCGGCGAATGGATTCGCGTGCGCTCGGTCGGCGACGGCTCGCCCAAGGGCCAACCGATCCGCGCCGAAATCGTCCGCCCCGGCGAAGTGGCTGTGCCGCTGCCGTAATTTTCTCTGAAATTAGCTTTGCTAATTTTGGAGTCTGTTCCGTCCCGCTCCCCCGGCCCAACCACCCACAGGGTACCTTCAATGGGTGGTTGGGGCGGGGGAGCGGGACGGGACAGACTCCAAAATTAGCAAAGCTAATTTCCGCGAAAAGTACGGCAGCGGCAC
>JAMFSI010000192.1 GCA_026225215.1 Sphingomonas palustris
AGGGTACCTTAACTGGGTGGTTGGGCCGGGGGAGCGGGACGGCACAGACTTCGAAATTCGCCCTTTCGCGAATTTCGAATCAGACTGCGCTCAGCCAATCAGGAATTCGGCGGCCAGCTCGTGCGTGCTCTCGGTCAGCGGTTCGTCGCTTGTGTCGCTGATCCACGCGAGAAGGCCGCCCAGCGGGCACCAGTCTTCGGCCGCCACGAGCTTTTCGCGCAGCACGCCTGGCTGCTCGGCGCGGACCTCGATCAGCGCTTTGTGCGTTTCCAACTCGACGAGCAGCGTGCCGGCCGCAAAGCGCTCGCCCACCGCCACGTGCCATTCAAGCACGCGCACCTCCTCATTCTGCTCGATCGTAAGCGGCACTGCTAACCGATAGATCATGGCATCGAGGTCCGGCGTTGGAAGATGGCTGCGACATCGAGAATGCCGCCGTGCTGCTTGTTCGCATTTTCCTGGACGTCGGCAGGGAGAAAATCGTCCAGGCCAGCCGCGAAGATCGCTGCGGCTATGGCATGTCCGCCAAGCTCGGCGGCGCGTTGCCCCCGACAGCGATAATCGGTCTCCAGGCTGCGGGCGCCGCACCAGGAAAACAGCCGGTCGATGTCAACGATCTCGATGCCGGTTTCGCACGAAAGTGCGATTGCCATCCTGTTCAGGCGACGGAGGCGTTCAAGGCTGGTCTGGTCGTCCGTCGACAGTGGCACGCTGCGGAACAGCGTGGTGAGCAGGATGCGGGGCGCCCCATGCCGGGACCAGCCTTCGATCCGCTCGCGCCAGCGTTGCATCGTCGCCTCGATCCTTTCGCTCCGCCGCACGTCCTCGATCAGCGAGGCGATCCAGATCGATCCGGGTGGAACCCCGTCTGCGCAATCGGCAGCCACAACGCTGACCGGCCAAGGGCTTCCCAGCACCGCGCTGACCGCTGCAGAAAGCTGGTGAGCCGCAGCGCGGATCATCGGGCGCTCCGCCTCGCCCATGGTGGCGCACAAGGTGAGGGCTGCCGTCTTCATGGCGCGAAAAAATCGGGCGAGGGGGTGCTTTTCGAGAGTCCGGACCAATAGGCCTTCAGTTCCGCAAGCGGGGCTTCGGTATGGGCAGCGCGAAATATCTGCTCCCAGCTATTGTCCCGAAGCGGATCGCGCCATCCCGCGCGGTGCGTGAGGTGGTAGCTGCGCGCGCCCTCGACCGGGATCAAGCGCGCGCCCAACCCATAGAGCCGATAAGCGAGTTCGCGATGCTCGTTGATGTCGATGTCGGGATGGAAGCCACCCGCTGCCCGAAACAGCGCCCGGGGTAGCGAGAGATTGCTGCCGCTCGCTGCCGCCCATAACCTGCCGCTGGTATTGTGCTGGAGCAAGGCTGCCATTTCGGCATCGTAAAGCCGACGGGGATCGGTGCCGGGGTAGATGCCCGGCGCACCCCGCGCCTCGATCGTTGCGAAGTGATCGCGCACCTGCCGTAGGGTGACCCGCATCGCCACCCGTTGCGCCTCTTCCAGCCGTGATGCGCGAGTTTGCTCATGCGGCCAGAAGGTTCCGACCTCGGGATCGCTCAGGAAGCGCGTGCAGCGCAGATGCCAGGTCTCGCCGCGACCGATCAACCCCGTCTCTTCGCGATGCGCATCGCGGTGTCGCTGCACCAGGCTCGGCGCCGCCAGCGTATCGCCGTCGAGGAAAATCAGCAGCGTCCCGGTCGCGGCTTCGGCGCCGGCATTGGCAGCGGCCGAGCGGCCCGCTGCGCTGCGGTGATGGACGCAGCGCAGCGGCAGGCTTTGTTCGGCTTCGGCAAGGATTTCGCTCGTTGCATCGCTAGAGCCGTCATTGACGACGATGATTTCGTCGAGCCCCGCTTGCCGTTCCAGCGAGGCTAGCGTCAGACACAGCCGGGGCGCCTCGTTGCGCGTGCGGATCACGACGCTCGTCGTCACGCGACATCCGCCATATCGAGCGCGCCTAATTCGCCGAGAATGCCGACGACTTCCTCGGTGACGAGCCGGCAGCCTGCGGCGGACAAGGTCACCGGATCGACTTTCAGCCCGCTCGCGCCCGCCTCGGCGAGTATGGCATCGACATCGACGATCGAAATTCCCGTGGAACGCGACAGGCCGATCAAGGCCAGGTTGAACCCACGGATCCTTTCCGCGAGCGTCTCGCCCAGCCCGCGATAATTTCGCACGCGTTCCCAAGGCATTGCGGCCGACATGTTGAAGATGAGGATATGCGGCTGCTGTCTTTTGCGAATGCGGATAATGATACGTTCGAGATTGCGCATGGACTGGTCTGGATCGAGCATCGCGACCGGCTCGTAATGATCCGTCAGCCATTGCCGCGCTTCGTCCGGCCAGGCGCCCAACTCATAGGGATAAAGATAATGCCGATCCTGGCGATGGCGGCACAGGGCATGCATCACATCGGCCTGGATCGAGAGAACGACCACATCGGCAGGGGTTTCGAACAGGTCCGGTGCATATTGGCTGCGCAGCGAAAACGGATCTTTCGGCCAAGTGCGATCGAGCAGATGCGATGGCGCGGTGCCAGAAATCGCCAGCACGGCATCGCTGCGCGCGACCGTGCGATGGATGACCCTGGCCGTTCTATCGGCGCCGCCTGCGCGCAGAACCGCGTTGATGCCATTCCAGACAACCACGCCATTCTCGCGAAGGGCGTAAAGACAATCACGCACATCGCTATTGCCGGCAGCCAAAATCGTGATCCGGGACATGTTCTTTATTTGCACGATGCAGCTTGAGGTCGCAATCTCGGCATCATTCTATTTCCTGAAACGCAAGCGACGGCGTCCCGATTATGATCAGTTGCCTGATGGTCACGCGGCCGAACCCGACACGGATCGCTTTTGCTAAGCATAGCATCGAGGACTATTGTCGGCAGAGCTATGTGGATCGCGAACTGGTCGTCGTTGTGGATGGCAATGCTGGCGGCGAGGATATTTCCGCTTTGTCGGCGCATATTTATAGCCTGGGTCGCGGGGACATTCGCTTGCATCTGTCGCACCCTGGTGTTCGTCTTGGCGGCCTGCGCAATCTTAGCGTCGCGATCGCTGCAGGTGACGTGATCTGCCAGTGGGACGACGACGATCGCTTTCATCCGCAGCGGCTCGAAACGCAAATAGCTCTGTTGGAGCAGGGCAAGCACGCAGCCGTCTATCTCCAGGAGGTCATGCAATATTTCCCCTATCTTCGCGCAATCTACCTCACCAATTGGCGTGCTGCGCCAGCGGGCGGCCATCCTGGCACGCTGATGGCGCGGCGGGTGGCGATGGTCCGCTACCCCGAACTTGGCGCCAGCGCCGACCTGGGTGAAGATCTGGAGGTGGCGCTGTCCTTGTCGGCAAGCGGCAGAGTCGGCTACCTCAGCGGCGCGCCGCATCTCCATCTCTACGTCAGCCACGGCGGCAACAGCTGGGGTGCGGGCCATCACGCGATGCTGGCGTGCGAACTGGCCGTATCGAAGGCGCTGCTGCTGCGCCGCGAGGCG
Organism: Sphingomonas palustris; assembly: GCA_026225215.1. Classification (GTDB taxonomy): domain Bacteria; phylum Pseudomonadota; class Alphaproteobacteria; order Sphingomonadales; family Sphingomonadaceae; genus Novosphingobium; species Novosphingobium palustris. The sequence continues at coordinate 3,501 of JAMFSI010000192.1, forward strand.
AGCATTCGCAGCGGCCTTGCTCCCTTCGCCTTGGCGGACAATATCGAGGTGATCGGCCATAACGGGATCGCCTTCCGCTTATGACTTGGGCTCAATTGTCGAGCAGGCGGATAAGGTCGGAATAGACGGGCCGCCCATCCAGACCGGTAAGCGCGATCTCGACCCCATCGCCGGTAGCGGTTTGCAATAAGTGCCAGCGTTCCGGGATCGGCACGCCGGGCGCACCGGTGAAGGCGAGCGGCAATAGCTCGGTGACGAGGCGCGCATCGATCTGGCCGAAAAAGCGATCCCGCCAGATCGGATCGTCGCCGCCGCCCGACAAATCCCATCCCAGGAAATCGACGGGGGTCCAGCCCGCTTCGCTGCACCAATATTCCGCCCAGAAGTGATGGGTCGGCGCGCGCCGATAGAGGACGTAGCCCCCGACAATCCGCGCCGGAATCCCCCGGGCGCGGCATAGCGCGACGAAGAGTGCGGCACCGAGCCGGCAATCATAAGCGCCGGTGTCGAGCACCCGGTCGCAAGGCGCCGCCGGATCGATCTGGTCATAATGGATCGGGATGCAGGTGAAGCGTTCGATCATGAATATCCAGAACCCCCGCACCGCTTGCGCCACCGTGCTGCCCTGCCCGGCGAGACCAAGCGCGAGATCGTGGACGCGTTTGCTGACCACAACCGCGCCGTCGCGAGGGCGCAGGTAGATATCGCGATTTTCGCCCGTGGCCTGATCAAGCGGCGCCGAAAAGCCGAGGCGGGCGGCCCATGTCACGGGGCCACCAACACCGGCGTGGCGAAGCTCGATCCGGTTGGCGAGAACAACGGCTGCGTTAGGATCGCTGCCTTGGCCGAGAAGCTCGACCGATCGCTGACCATGGAACTGTTCGAGGGGCAGTGGCAATCGCAGACGCAGAGGTCGGCCCGACAACGCCCCGGACAGATGAAACGTCCTATGGATTTCGAAGCTGAACGGCCCGTTGGGAGTAGCCGAGGCGGCGAGATCGCTGACGAGACGTCTGCCGGTCGCGGTATAATGATCGAGGAGATATGGGTCGCCTTCGCGCCCGAGCCGTTTCATCGTCGCCCAGACCTCGGCGGGGTCGAATAAGCGCTCGTCCTGATCGGATATTCGGCAGGGCAGGCCCAGATCGACCCAACGCTGGAGCGCGGCGCGCGCGCGTGGTTCGATATTCGGATCGTCCCGCTCATAGGCCCAGCCCGCCAGCTTGAGCATAGCGACGATCTTGTCTTCGGCAACAGTGCGGTAGCGCTCGTGAAAGAGCGAGCGGGATAAAGGAAAGAGGGCGTCAGGCATCATGGCGTCGCCATAGATTAGACGCAGACTGCGGCGTAACCTAGCGGAGTATCGCTCTCGTCGGGAGATGGAATTCTGTTCCGCACTGCGCAGAAGGGTGTCAAACTGGAAGGCGAAGCTGCTGTACGCCGGGAGAAGCCGATATGAGTTCCGCGACAACCCAGGGCGTGTTTCGCCGCCGGGTGGAAGTGGTCACGCGCGAGGTTGCGCATGGCGGGCTGGCGCGCTGCGCGATCGAGGACGATTTCCATCATTTTCGGGTTGCTCTGCAGGCGGCGGATGGCGTGATCACCGGGGTTACCACCGCTGCATTGCGGTCGCCGAACACGCTTTGCGAAGCTGCCGGTGGGCAATTGCACAAGCTCATCGGCATGGCGCTGGCGCCGGCCTCGTCGGCGGTCCTCGATCAGACCGACCAGTTCCAGCAATGCACGCATCAATTCGATCTGGCCGGGCTTGGCGTTGCTGCGCTGGCGTTGAAACGACCCCGGCGCGTCTATGAAGTGACGATCCCCGACCGGATCGAAGGTTTCACCGTGGCGACGATCGCTGTCGACGGCGAGCCGATGCTGCGCTGGGATGTCGCCGACATGACCATCGAGGCGCCTTTGCCTTATGCCGGGCGATCGCTCGGCGCCGGCTTTACCCGCTTCACGCGCTCGCTCGATCGTGACGAGGCAGAGGCGGCGCTGGTCATGCGCCGCGCGTTGTTCGTCAGCCGGGGCCGCGCCGTCGATTTCACCACGCTGGGCAATCGCGGCCCCGTCGGGGGATGCTGGGCGTGGCAACCGGAAAGAATGGAAACCCTTCGCCGACTTCCCGAAAATCGTCGCGACTTCTCGGTGGATGCCGCAGCGGTCATGGCCGACGATAATGCGTGGTTGGCCTTCCAGGGATAGCTGGTTCGAAACGGATACGGACCTGGCTCAAAATATGCTGGCGATCTTGTAGAACAGCGCGCCCACCGCGGCTGAGGCGGGTATGGTGATCAGCCAGGCGATCACTACGCGCTGCGCCACGCTCCAGCGCACCGCCGATGCCCGGCGCGCCGCGCCGACGCCGACGACGCAGCCGGTAATGGTGTGCGTGGTGGACACCGGAATGCCAAAGGCCGACGCCGCGAACAGCATGATCGAGCCGCCCGCCGAAGCGCAAAAGCCCTGATGCTGAGTCAGATGGGTGATGCGGGTGCCCATCGTCTCGATGATCTTCCAGCCGCCTGACAATGTACCGAGACCCATCGCCGTGTAGCAGCTCAGCACTACCCAGGTCGGCACATGGAATTGCGTGCCCAATTGACCTTGCGAATAGAGCAGGACCGCGATCAGCCCCATCGTCTTTTGCGCATCGTTGGCGCCATGGCCCACCGAATAGGCCGCCGCCGAAACCAGATGCAGCTTGCGGAACACGCCCTCGGCCGCCGCTGCGGTCCAGCGCATGAACAGCCAGGAGGTGATCGCGATCAGCGCCATCGACATCACCAGCCCGACGACGGGTGACAGGACGATCGCGGTGGTAGTGGTGGTCAATCCTTCCCAGACGATCGCCTTGATCCCGGCATGCATCGTGCCCGCCCCGACCAGCCCGCCGATCAAGGCGTGGCTCGAGGAAGACGGAATGCCTTTCCACCAGGTGATGACATTCCACGTCATCGCGCCGACCAGCGCGCCGAAGATCACTTGCGGCGTCACCACATTCTTATCGATGATGCCCTTGCCCACCGTCTCGGCGACCTTGAGGCCAAAGATCCAATAGGCCGCGACGTTGAACACGGCGGCAAACAATACCGCCTGGATGGGTGACAGCAGGCGCGTCGAGACGACGGTGGCGATGGAATTGGCCGAATCGTGCAAGCCGTTGAGAAAGTCGAAGGCCAGCGCCATCACTACCAGCCCGATCAGCAGCGGCAGCGCCAGCATGATGTGTGACATCGGATATCCTTAGTTTGATTGGAAATTAGCTGCGCTAATTTCGAAGTCTGTTCCGTCCCGCTCCCCCGGCCCAACCACCCATTTAAGGTACCCTGTGGGCGGTTGGGCCGGGGGAGCGGGACGGCACAGACTATCCGAAACAAAGTTTCGGATCAGACACTTCAAGCGTGATCGATGACGAGGCCATCGATCTCATTGGCGACATCCTCGAAACGGTCGACCACGCGCTCCAAATGGCTGTAAAGTTCGCGGGCGACGATGAACCCCATCGGGTTAGTCGCGCCGTAGGCCTTGTAGGCTTTCTTGAGGCCGGCCGCGTGAATGTCGTCGGCCTGGCCCTCGAGCCGCACCAGCCTTGCGGTCAGCTCATGCAGGCGTGCCGCATTGGCATTGATCGCGCGCAGCATCGGCAGGGCTTCGGCGAGCAGCCGCGCTGAATCGATGATGATCGCCGCCATGTCGCGCATCTCGGGCTCGAAGCTGGCAACCTCGTACAGCGTGATGCCACGCGCAGTCTGCTGCATCTCATCGATCGCATCGTCCATCGCCGAGATCAGACTGGTGATGGCCCCGCGATCGAATGGAGTGAGGAAGGTGCGGCGAACGGTTTGCAGCACCTGGCGGGTGATGACGTCGGCTTCTTCCTCGCGCTCGTGAATCTCGCGAATATGGTGATCCATCGTCGCGCCATTTTGCAGGAGCCGCGCCAGCGCTGCGCTGCCGGCGACCAGCGTTTGCCCATGCGCCTCGAACAGATCGAAAAACTGCCCCTGCTTGGGCAGTAGCGACTGGAACCAATGGAACATGCGAAAACCTTCTTTCACCGATTGGATACTGGCGAGCAGCCGGGTGCGGGCCGGGAGCGCGTTGAACTGGGTGGCGCGAAACCCGCGCAGCAGATCGGAAAGGTCGGGCTCGTCGACCGCAGCGGCGGCCTCGGCAAGGGTGAACCAGCGGCGGGTCCGCTGGGACGCTTCAGCCCAGTCATCGAGTTCCTCGGTCACCGCGAAGGGAAACACATCGACATCGACCAGCAGCGCCGCGCCTGAATTCAGCCGTTTGCGGTAGCGGTACGTACCCAGCGAGGTCGGGCAGATCGCGCCAAGCACCCCGGCCTCTTCTTCTGCCTCGCGCGCGGCGGCGGCATGGGCGGAGAGGCCCTTGATCTTGTTGCCTTTAGGCAGCACCCACCGCTTGGTCTCGCGTGACGTGACCAGCAGCACCTCGACCGGCGCATGGAGCGCGGTGCCATGCGAGCGGTACGGCAGTGCGGCGATCTGGCGAATGATCCGCCTCCCGTGAGTGAAACTCTTGTCAGGCTGGGATTTGAGGCGGGATGCCTGCGGCGTCAACGCGCCGTGTCGCGGCAATGGTGGATATGTTACAATTGGGCGCCGATCGCTAATCCGGGATAGATCTCAAGAACGGCCTGAGGATAAGCAGGAGGGGCATGATCAGGCCGGCGGTCGCTGCCGCGGCGAGGATACCGATGGTCTGGCTGGTGTGGTCGGCGACCGCGCCGTAGAGGATTGGGGCTAGCCCGCCCGCGCCGATCACGCCGGTATAAAACATGGCGAAAGCCCGGCCGGTATTGCCGCCAGGGGCCAGTTCGGGGACGGTGCCATAAAGCACCGACGAAGTGCCGTTCAGGACGATGCCGAGCAGTGGCAGCAGCACCAGCATCGGTGCGAGTGGGGTGAACAGGGTCGCCACAATCAGTGCGACCGTTGCCGCTTCCGTCGCCAGCACGCTGCCGATGACACCCAGATGTTCGCCGAGCCAGCCGCAGGTCGCCTTGCCCAGCGCGCCGCCGATGAACAGCAGTGCCAGCCCCAGCCCGACAATTGCCGATGTCCCGCCCCGGCCATGGATGAGGAATGGCAGGAACAGCAGATAGCCCATGCGCGTCGCGGTATCGAGCGCGCCAATGGCTGCCAGCACCGCGAAACCGCCGCGTCCCCGATCAATTCCGGCGATCTCCGCCTCGCTGCTCGCGGCGAAGTTTGCGGTCGGTGCGAGCGCGAGCAATAGGATCGCCACGGCCAGGCCGAGTAAACCCATCATGCCGATGACCGGATGCCAAGCGAGCAGGGGCAGAAGCAATGCGGCGGTTGCCGGCAAGGCAGCTTTCCCGAGATCGCCCGAGAAATTGTAAATGCCAAGCGGTCTGCGCGAGGCGGTGCCGTAAGTCTGGCTGACCAGCAGCGACCCGCGCGGATGCTGGATGCTCGAGCCCACACCGGCCAGAACGAGTCCGATACACAGGCCCGCCAAGCCGAACGGCAGCGCCATGACCAGGAAACCGGCAGCCGCGATCAGCGTGGCAAGAGCCAGCGCAGCGCGGGGCGACAGCCGCTGCAACAAGCTGTCGCCGGGAATCTGCAGGCCGCCCATCGTACCATAATACAGCGCGCGCATAGCGGCGAGACCGGCGTAGGAGAGGCGGAATTGCATCTGCCAGACCGGGAGGAAGGCATAGAGACTGTCAGTGTAGCCATCATGCAGCGCATGAGCGAGGCAGGCCGCCAGCAGATTGCGTGACTTTGATAGCGCGCCCGGCTCGGAGGTTCTGCCCCGCATATCGATTGTGTTGGTGATCTCCATTCGCTGCCAAGCCTCCTGCCAGCAACCTAGACATATGAATTTTTCGAGAATAGTCGGTGATTGATCACGATATTCGTCAGCTTTTATCACGGTTTCCATGCGCCGCTTGCCACCGCTCAATGCTCTGCGCCTCTTCGAGGTCGCAGCCCGTACCGGCAGCTATGCCGAGGCTGCTTCCGAACTGGGGCTGACACACGGCGCTGTCAGCCGGCAGATTGCCGCGCTGGAGGGCTGGCTGGGCCAAAAGCTGTTCATGAAAAGCGGCCGGCGAATGGTGGCGACGCCGATCGCCAGCTTGTTCGCCGCCGAGGTCAGCCTCGCTTTCGATCGCATCACGGTCGCGGCTGAAGCTTGCGGTCGACCCGGTGCGCGCCGGATCTTGCGGGTGAGCGCGCCGACCAGCTTTGCGATGCGCTGGCTGATACCGCGACTGGATCGCTTTCATGCCGCATACCCGAATGTCGAGGTTGCGGTGACGACCGTCTCGACGGTTCATGAGGAGCTTCGCGGCGGCTTCGACGTGGCGGTGCGGCGGGGCACCGCGCGCCCGGAAGCGTGGCCGCAGCATCGCGCCGTTGCCGTGCTCGAAGACGTCGACACCCTGATCATGAGCCCCGCGCTTTTCGAAAAGCGCCCGATTGGCAAGCCGGCGGATATCGCCGGGCATGTTCTGCTCGCCAGCGAAACCCGCGCGGGCGATTGGATCGATTGGCTCGATGCCGCCGGGCTGTCTCATCTGACCGGGCAGCCACGGCAGCTATTCGACCATTTCTTCGTCACCCGCCAGGCAGTCGAGGACGGGCTTGGGCTCGGGATCGGCCCCTTGCCGATGCTCGATATCGATATTGCCGCGGGCAAGCTGATGGCGCCTTTGCCGGATATCCGTGTCCGGCGCACGGGCTATGTCGCGCTGGTGCCGCGTCATTTGGGAGATGCCGGATTGCTCGGGGCATTCGTCGACTGGTTAGTGGCCGAAGGGCGCAAAGCAGCGGTTGTTGCGATCCGCAAAGGGCGAGTTGCCAAGGCGAAAGCAAATCTTGCGTGACAGTCAGTCATTCTATCTAATAAGTAGACATTCCTCGCAGACGCCGTTGGTCAGTCGGGCTGCACAATTCAGGGGACTGACTCGCGGCATTTGATCGGGAAGCAGCTTGCTCCGCGTTACCAACGGCTAAAGCGCGCGATGCTCAGGCGACAGCGCCAGGTACCGTGTTCCCCTCACTCAACCGATGAGGCGATACGATGCTTAAAACACCATAATTCCCACTTTGCCGAAGGGCAGGGCCGCGAACCAGGTTTCGCTGCAAGGGCTCCGTTTGGACGGCGCCCTTCCTGCAATTGCGACTTTTTCGATCATCCAAACCGGCATGTTGAACTGCACGGCTTGCACCTATTCGGAGTATTCAAATGACGAGCATCGTCGAAACTTATCCTAACGCCAAAGACCCGTCCTCGCCGCTGGAAATCCATCCCGTTGGCGGTCGCATCGGTGCCGAGATCCGGGGCGTGCGGCTATCGGGCGATCTCGATGCCGGCACTGTCCAGGCGATCGAGGCGGCGCTGGTTCGCCACAAGGTGGTGTTCTTCCGCGGCCAGCATCATCTTGACGATGCCGGTCACGAAGCCTTCGCAGCGCTGTTCGGCGCTCCGGTAGCGCATCCGACCGTACCGGTGGCCGACGGTTCCGATTCGCTGCTCGAACTCGACAGCAAGGATGGCTATGCCGCTTCGAGCTGGCACACCGATGTTACCTTCGTCGATGCCTATCCCAAGGGCTCGATCCTGCGCGCGCTGGCCGTGCCCGAGGCGGGTGGGGATACGCTGTGGGCCAATCTCGAAACCGCTTACGAAGGGCTGCCCGAGCCGTTGCGCCAACTGGCCAATAATCTCTGGGCAGTACACACTAACGAATATGATTACGCGCAGATCGTTGGCAATTCGGCTAACCCAAGCGCCGCGCAGATCGAGCGCCAGAAGCAACACCAGCAAGTGTTTGCCGCCACTGTTTATGAGACGGAACACCCGGTAGTGCGGGTCCACCCGGTTTCGGGACAGCGCACGCTTCTGCTCGGCCATTTCGTCCGCAATTTCGTCGGGCTGAACGGCGCGGATTCGGCGCGGCTTTACGGTATCCTCCAGGATCACATCACCAAGCCCGAGAACACCGTGCGCTGGCGTTGGGAAGCGGGTGACGTCGCGTTTTGGGATAATCGCGCCACGCAGCATCGCGCGATTTCCGACTTTGGCCTGCAACGCCGTACCCTGCGCCGCGCCACCGTCCATGGCGAAGTGCCGGTGGGCATCGACGGTCGCAACAGCCGCACTGTCCGCAAGGAAAAGAAAAGCGAAGCCCAACCGGCTTGAGCTTTTCTTCGCGAAGCGCGGAGCGGGCGGCTCCAGCGCCCACCGGTAAACTGCCGCACCGTGCTCTCCAGCGCACGGGGCGGCAGCCCGCTTTTTACACTGATGGGCTTGTACTGAGCGGCGGCCCTCCTCCGGGCGGAACTGCCAGCCGAGTTCACGCCACATCACACCACCAGGGGCGATCCTTAATGCATTTGAATATCCGTCGTTTCGACTTGGGCAAGGCTGCCCGACATTCTGCTGCGCAAGCTTTGGCCTCGACCGTTGGGACGCTGGCCCTGTTGCTGAGCACGGCGGGCAATGTTCGAGCGGAGCCCAGCGTATTTCCAACCGGGGTGACCCGTTACGATCCCGCCCAGGCTTACGGCAGCTACGTGATTTTCGATTCGCCGGATAATCTGACGCATCTCATCGATATGGATGGTCATGAGGTTCACCGTTGGGATAAGCCGGGCTTTCCAGCCTATCTCATCGATCCGGCGGTGAATGGCGGCCAGCGCGGGCATGTGCTGGTTCAGCTTGAATCGACCGATCAGCCCGGCGCGGGCGTCGTGCCGGGCGAGCCCGCCGCCTTCCGCAACAAGTCGATCGGCGAACTCGACTGGGACGGCAAATTGGTGTGGTCCTGGGGTGACAAGGCGCCCGGTGGCGCCGCCAAGCAGCATCATGACTACCGGCGGCTGGCCAATGGCAACACGCTGGTGCTGGCGCATTGGTTGCACCCGATCGCCGGATTTACACTGCCCAAGCTGCTCGACGACGTGGTCTATGAGGTGAACCCGCAAGGCGATATCGTCTGGCGTTGGGTCGTATCCGAGCACCTCGACGAGCTGGGCTTCACGCCTGAGCAGTTGCAGCTGGTGCGAGCATCGAAATCGCCCGATTATTTTCACCTCAACAATATGAACCCGCTTGGCCCTAACAAATGGGCGAGATCGGGCGATCAGCGTTTCAATCCCGACAACATCCTGGTCGATGCCCGCAACGCCAATTTCTCGATCATCATCGACAAGAAGACCGGGCATGTGGTGTGGGAACTGGGGCCGAATTATCCCAAGGTCGAAGGCAAGCCGAGCAGCGCGACCCCGCGCCCGGTCGATCAGATCAGCGGTCAGCATGACGTGCATCTGGTCGAGGACGGCTTGCCGGGAGCCGGTAATCTGCTGGTCTTCGATAATCAGGGGGAAGCGGGCTATCCGGCGGTGCCGCTCGGTGTCAATTCCGGCTCGCGCGTGCTCGAGATCGATCCGATCACGAAGCAGATCGTCTGGCAATATACCGGCGAGGCTTCCGATCGGCCCGGTTGGACCTTCTACAGTTCCTTTATTTCCAGCGCTCGCAGGCTACCCAACGGCAATACGCTGATCGACGAGGGCATGAACGGCCGGTTTTTCCAGGTCACGCCCGCTGGCAAGATCGTCTGGGAATACGTCAGTCCCTTTTATGGCAAGACACCAGTGGGCTCGGCCGGCGGCGTGGTCACGGCCAATTGGGCCTATCGTGCGACGCCGGTGCCCTATGACTGGGTTCCGCAAGGTACGCCGCACTCCGAAAACGCGATTGCGCTGAGCGAACCGCGCTAAATCCGGCCGGGCGCCGGTCTGCTTACCGATCAAAGGAAATCCTATGCGTTTCAAATTATTAATGTCGGCATTCGTGGGCAGCATCTCGCTCATGGCGCTTGCTCCCCAGGTGATGGCGGCCGAATCCAATTCGGCTACTTTGCTGACCGCGAAGCAGCGGGAGATCGATCGGATCGCCTCGGCTCTGGTTCAGGATCCCCAAGTCGTCGCTGCGCATGATGCCGTCGTTCAGGCGTGGTCCGCCCTGCCATTGGCGCAACAGCCCGATGGCAGGAGCCAGCTGGCCGGCGCGGTCGATGAACTGGTCTATTTTGCGGCGCGCAATGCGGTGGAAGCGAAGCAGTTCGCGCCCACCATCGTCTGGGCGGTGGCTGCCCCCTACGCAGAAGGCAGCGCGACCATCCCAGGCAGCCGCTTCGGCATCGACGATCCCGATCGTATTTATCGTTCGGCAACGGTCGATCCGGCGTTGCGCTATGTGATCCACGGCAAGCGCAGCCTGCAGCCATCCAATCGCGATTTCCTGTTCGAAGTGACCGGCAGCGATCTCAAGACCATCGGCTCGCTACCCGCTCGCGACATCGACATTTCTGCCGATGGCAGCTTCACCATCACCGTCGATGCCACGCCCGCAGATGGCCGGCGCAATCACTTGACCTTGCCGGCGAACGGGACCGGATTATTGATTCGCGACACGCTGGCAGACTGGGCCCATCAGTCGCCTAATCACTTGACGATCGCAGTCGTGGGCGGGCCCGCGCCGAAGCCGGCGACGCTTGACGAAACGCGGGCGCAGACCATCGCGCTCATTCGCGAATACGCCCGGTTCGACGCTCAACTGCTCACGCAGCTTTCAAAAACACCGCTCAACCAGTTGGTCCCCCAGGTGCGAACGGCGGAATCGGGCGTGGTGGGCGCGATCATCGGCACCAGCCGGTTCAGCATCGGCAATGACGAAGCCCTGATCCTGACCATCGATGGTCAAGGCGCCCGCTATCTCGGGCTCGAACTGACCGATCCTTGGGCGCGTTCCTTGCCCTATTGGGAGAGCACCGGCAGCCTTTCCAATTTGCAGGCCAAGCCGAGCGCTGATGGCACGATCACTTACGTCATTTCCCCCAACGATCCCGGCGTCTACAACTGGGTGAGCACGGCTGGGCTGAACAACGGCCTGTTCGCGCTTCGGGTCGAAGATTTTGCCCAGGCCGATCCCGCCAAGCTGGTGCGCTCGGCCCGCATCGTCAAGCTCGCGGATTTACCCGCAGCCTTGCCTGCGGACGCCGCCCGCGTGACGGCGACGGAGCGTGCCCAGCAATTGGCCGAGCGCAAGGCCGGCTATGATAAGCGGTTGACCGATTAGGGCACTCTATCGTTTAGAAAGGATCGCAACATGCCGACTTTCCAATTGATCAGTTTCAAGATCTGCCCGTGGGTTCAACGCGCGGCGATCGTGCTTCGTGAGAAGAACGCGGACTTCGAGTTCATCCATATCGAGACAGGCAACCGGCCGGCTTGGTTCCAGGCCATATCGCCTCACGGCAAAGTACCGGTGCTCAAAATCGCAGATGGCACCGCCCTGTTCGAGAGCAATGCGATAGTGGAATATCTGGATGAGACGATAGCGCCGCGGTTGCATCCCGCCGATCCGGTGCAGCGTGCTTTCAATCGCGCCTGGACCGATTTCCTGCCAAGCTTCACCGCAGCGCTAGGTCCGGTCCATAGTGCGGAAGATGAGCAGGCTCTTGCTCTGGCATTGGACAAGCTGCCGGCAATTTTTGAGAAGATCGAAGCCGCATTGGCTGGACGAACCAGCGCGGGCCCGTGGTTCAACGGTTCCGCCTATTCACTGGTCGATGCCGGCTATGCTCCGTTCCTGCAGCGCTTGCTGATTGTTCAGAAGCTGATTGGTGCTGCGCCGCTCGATGACTTTCCATTACTGGCCGCCTGGGCTCGGGCACTTGTCGACCGGCCCTCGACGCATACATTCCCGCCCGCTGAATTCGAATCGCTGTTTCGTGCCGTCCTGGCCCAGCGCGGCGGGCTGATCGCGCGGCGCGTTCAGCGCCTCGCCGCAGTGGGATGAGGCGTGCCAATCGTCAGCTTGGCCCGATAATCTCTTCAAGCCTTGTAGACACGCCAGCCAAGTGCCATCCACCCATCCATGATCTCTGATCCGGATATCGCACTGCGGCTGGCGGTGGCTGCGCTGCTGGGTAGCCTGGTCGGCCTGGAGCGCGAGCGGCTGATGTGGTCCGCCGGCATTCGCACGCATATGCTGGTCAGCGTCGGGGCCTGCCTGTTCATGATCGTGTCGGCTTACGGCTTTCAGGAGGCGGTGCAGATGCCGCACGTCGTGCTCGATCCCTCGCGGATCGCGGCGCAAGTCGTGTCGGGCATTGGATTTCTCGGTGCGGGGTCGATCCTGCTGCGCGGAAACTCCGTTCGGGGTCTGACCACGGCAGCGAGCATCTGGTCGGTGGCGGCGCTGGGCCTGGCCTCCGGCGGCGGCATGTACTTCGCGGCCAGCATATCGACGGCGATCATTCTGATCATCCTTGCCGGTATCAAGCCGCTCGAAGAAGCCTATCGCGCGCGGGTACAGACTTGCGTCGTTCATATGCGCGCCGAGCGGGATGCTTTGACCGCCGACCAACTGAAGAAAGTGCTTAGTGTACGCGGTGGCCAAATCCGGCGTCTGCATGTGGCGCCTGCCGAAAATGACCTTGAGGATACGACGATCCATCTGGTCCGTGTCTCGGAGGCCGATATTCGCACGGGCGCGGCGAAACTGCGCGACCAACCCGGGGTCCTCGATGTGCGGGTAACGGGGAAGCACAAGGAATCGGTCGCCAAGATTGCAGACGCGGATAGGTGACGTTCCGGCGCTTCGATGGCGCCGATTTAATAGCCGCTGCTGTTTTCAGTCGAACCGCCCCCGCCAGAGGCCGCCGTTGGCGCGGGCGCGGCACCCGGCACGCCGAGGAAGTCACCCTCCTCACCGAACCAGTTGCGGAATTCGAGGAAACCGGGAATTCCTGCGAAGCTGCTGTTCACGCTCTGGTCGACCTCGACATGGATGACTGAGGGTTTGCCCGAGGCCAGGGCGCGGGTGACTGCGGGGCCGATGTCTTCGACCCGGTCGACGTACTCGCCGTGCGCACCGAAGCTCTGTGCGGTCAGGTCGAGCCGCACATTGTTGCCCCAGCGTGCTTCGGGGGTGGGGGTATTGTCGCCGAAGTTGGCCTTGTACGACGCGGCCTCGATGCCCCAGGCATGATCGACGGCGACGATGCAGATCAGCGGCAGGTTCTTGCGTACCGCGGTTTCGAGTTCGGAGATGTGGAACAGGAATGCGCTATCGCCGGTCAGCAGGGCGACACGGCGGCTGTCGCCCACCGCTAGTTGCGCGCCCAACGCCATGGGCAAGCCGTTGCCGATCGCGCCCCAGTTCGAACTCCACATCGCATCGCGCGGCGTCCATTGCAGCAGCGCCGAGAACCACATGCTCGACGCGCCGCCGTCACGCACCAGAATGGTGTCCTCGGGCAGGGCCCTGGTCGCCTCGATCGCCAGCCGGCCGGTGTGGATCGGTTGCGAAGTGGTGGGCACTACCGCCATCAGATCGGTCTTCACCCCGTCGCGCAGCTTGGTCCACTCGGCCACCTTCGCGGGCAGGTTGCGCGTGGCGCTGCCGAGCGCGGCGGAAAGCTGCGGCACGACATCGCGCAAGTCACCGACCAGCGGCACGTCGATCGGGCGGTTGACGCCGATCGCGAGCGGATCGCGCTCGACATAGATCCACTTGCGGGTGGCATCTCCGGCCTGCCAGGCATGACCCCGGCCGTAGTTCAGCGCCTCGCCCAATTCGGTGCCGATCGCCAGCACGACGTCGGCTTGTCCGGCGATCTCGGTTCCCGCCGCTGAGCTGTAAGCGAAGGTCCGGCTCTCCATCCCCGGCAGCACTGCTTCTACCGCATTCGACACCAGGATCGGGCAGGCGAGCTTCGCGGCAAGGTCGGTCAGCGCGGCATGAGCGCGGCTGACGAAGCCGCCCTGGCCGAGCAGCAAGACCGGCGCCTTGGCGTCCTTCAGCAGCGCCACCGCCTCGGCTATCGCCAGATCGTCGGCGCGCTGGCGGACCAGACGATAGCGGTGCGGGGGCAGCACCGGCGGCAAGTCGAAGCGCGCCTGCATCACTCCCAGCGGCAGTTCGATATAGGTCGGGCCGGGCACGCCGCTCAGCGCCTGACGAAACGCTTCGTGGAAGATCTCGTCGGTCTGCTCGGGATATTCGATGACCCCCAGATATTTCATCACGCCTTCGAACATCGGCGGCTGGCTGGCATATTGCATCTTGCCGCGCCGCACGCGCTGTTCATAGAAGCGCTGGCGCTGGGCCATGATGAACACGGCGGGCACGTTCTCCTTCCGCATAAAGGTGGCGCCCGCCGCAATATTGGCGACGCCCGGCCCCTTGTTGACGCAGAGCACTGCCGGCTTGCCGGTCATGCGGAAATGGCCGTCGGCGGTGAGCGCGGCGGCCTGTTCGTGGTGCGGCGAAATCACTTCCATGCCGCGCTTTTCCGCCTCGATAAACAGTCCGAAGAAGCTCGGGTCCGGGATGCCGAACAAGGTGTCCACGCCCTCGGCCTGGATGAGGTCGAGCATGCGCTGTTGGATGGTCTGGGTCGTCATAGCGCATTCCACTTCGTCGGCATGGGTTGGAGGCCAGAACGCCCCTGATGGCAGTATCGATTCGATATCGCCATCAAGAGCGGCAAACAGCAGGCTGGTACGTGCCCGTCAACTGCGCTGGCGCGATGAGGCCCCGGCCCAGGGCAGCGCGTGCTAGGAAACGCGAGCCGGGCCGGTACCGACTTCGAAACGGAGTTCGGTCAGACACTCAGATGTTCGCGGCCAGCGGCTCGGTTGGCCGGCGCGCGTAGAGGCCATAGGCGGCGATTACCGCGTAACAGATCGCCGGTAGCGCCAGCGCCTCGGTGAGATGACCGGTCAGGTCGGCGATCTTGCCGGTCAGGACCGGTATCAGCGCGCCCCCGAAAATCGCGACATTGATGATGCCTGACCCCTCCGTAGCCCGCTCACCCAAACCATCGCAGGCGAGTGAGAAGATCGTCGGGAACATGATCGAGTTCATCAGGCCGATGGCCAGCAGGCTCCAGGCGGCAACGCTGCCGCCACTATTCGCCGAGATGAGGATCAGCGCGATCGCCCCGCAGGCATTGAAGGCCAGCGCCTTGCCCGGATTGACCACCCTGAGCACCGCCGAGCCCACAAACCGCCCGATCAGCGCGCCGCCCCAGTAATAAGGGATATAAGAACCCGCGATCCCTGCGGTAACGCCGAGCACGCTGCGCTGCTGCATGTAATTGACGATCATCGAGCCGATCGCGACCTCTGCGCCGACATAGACGAAGATGCAGGCAGTGCCCCAGCCGAACCGCAAGCGGCGCAGCAGGTCGAAGCCGATGGCCGATGAGTTTGCCTTATGGGTGTCGCTTCTGAGGCGGTTGCGGTTCATCCATACCGCGCCGGCGACAAACGCCAATGCCACCGCGAGGCCGAGATAGGCGTGCACCACAGCGCGCGTCTCATCGCTGCGATAGGCATCGAGCGCCGCGCCGGAAAGCTGCCCGGCGCTCACTTTGGCCAGGCCGCCCAGGATGATCAGCGCGCCGAAATAAGGAAAGATCGTCGTGCCCAGCGAGTTGAAGGCTTGCGCGAAGGTGAGGCGGCTATACGTGGTCTTTGGCGGCCCGAGCAGGGAGATGAGCGGGTTGGCGACCACTTGTACCACCACCACGCCGCTCGCCAGCACGAAGGCCGCAGCGAGGAACAGCGGATAGGCCGCGCTACGCGAGGCAGGCACGAACAACAAGCAGCCCATCATCATGGCGAGCAGGCCCACCACCGCGCCGCGCATATAACCGATCCTCTTGACCAGCGCCGCGGCCGGAATGCCGATCAGCAGATAAGCGGTGAAGAAGCAGAACTGCACCAGCATCGCCTCGGTGTAGTCGAGGGTAAACAGCTCCTTGAGCTTGGGGATGACGACATCGTTGAGGCTGGTGATGCCGCCAAAGATGAAGAACAACGCCATCACGAAGGCCCGCAGCCCGGGCGCATCAATGTGGCCGGCATCTGCAGGCCCGGCATCGGCTTCACCGTGCTGCGGGCGCGCGGCGGTCGGCATGAGTGCCATGGCGTCTTCTCCTGTTGCTCGCGGTTTTAGAGGGGCTTACGCGTTTGTCGGAGCGAAAGCATCGTGCATCTGGGACGCGCTTTGGACATTGAGTTGGGTTTAACCGCAACAGGCTTGCAACGCAGCTTCACAAATGCCCAAAAAAGGGGCACAATACCGAGCGCGGAGCAGGAAATCGCCCGCACTCGGCAAAGTTCGCCGGATTTTCGCGCTATGGGTAAATCACCAGGTGACCTCGCCAGGCGTCGGGCTTATCCGCGTGCGTAAACGCTAAGCGAGCGGATTTTTCCTGCCTCATCGAAGCGATAATGATTGGTCGTCTGCCGCACGCTTCCGTCGGGAAGTTGCGCCGCTATTTCTACCGCAATGCCCTCAGCCCCGATAAAACGCGCGCCCGGCGTCGGAAATGGCGATCCCGAGGCAAAGACGCTGTTGTGCACTTCGCGAACGACATCCTTGCCATGGAAGCTCTTGCCGTTCGGCAGCGTGAAGGTCGCATCCTCGGCATAAAGCGCCATGAGCGCATCGATATCCTTGGCGCGGATGGCGACAAAATAGCCATCGACCGTCTTGTTCGGGTCGATTGGCGTGGGTCCGCCCTCGGCCTCGATCGTGGCGCGCCGAATGCGCGCCAGCATGAAATCGCAAGCCGCGAGCAGCCCGGAAAGCGCCACTGTTTCGTGCACCGGCAATTCGCGGCAATGATCTACGTCCTTCTTGAGCAGGTCATGCAGCCCGGTGAAGGTGCTGGGCGCCCCGACACCCTCACGCGGCAGCACCATGCGCGGCCCCACGCCGAGCGCGAAGCTCTGCGCCGATCCGGCCATGAAGGCATCGGTCAGCGTCTGCCGGTCGAAGCCCATGTCTACCCCGACATCGACAATCGCCGCCGACATGCCGTAATTGGCGATGGAAATAAGATTATTGAGTAGCTTACCTTCCTGTCCCCGGCCAACCGGCCCGAGGTGCGATAATTTCTGGCCGATGGCTTCGAGCCAGGGGCGAGCCTTTTCGAAGTCTGCCTCATCGGCGCCGATAAAGAGCGACAGCCGACCCTCGATAGCGGCGGGCCCGCCGCCGGATACGCCAACGTCAACGAAACCGACTCCATAGGTTTTCGCCTGCGCCGCCAGCTTTTGCGCAAGCTGGGGCGACACGGTGGAGTGCAGGATAATGGTGCCACCCGCGCCCAGTGCCTCGAACAATTGACCATCGGCGGTAAGGCTTTCAAGCTGTTGATCGGTGCGCACGCAGATGCCCAGCATTTCGGATTTTTGCGCTGTCGCGATCGGATCGCGCTCGCGGATTGCGCCCGGCTCGTCAAACTCCGCCAGCATCGTCTCGGAAATATCGCATCCGATGACTTCGAAGCCCGACCTTGCCAGTCTGCGAGCAATCGGCGCTCCCATGCTGCCCAGTCCAATAAAGCCAACAGCCATAACCACTCCGTCCATCATCGATTGATTTGGAAATGCCCATCATCCCACAACGATGGGCCGGGGAGCGGACCGGTACCGCGTCAGAAATTCCCGGAACGGGAGTTTCGAACCAGACACTCATAGATGGCATTCTATTCTCAAGTCAAATCGAGATAGCGCCAAATTTACCTTCCATATCCACCAAAGATAGCTATCTTTAGTGGATATTTCGACGGGAAGGCTTTCGGATCGTTCTGGATATTAGCTACGCAATGACACGGGAGCCTTGAGGAAATGGCGGGAAAAGCGTCGAAGGAAGGCCTCGTCGCTGCGGCGCTCGCGGCGATGAAGGAAATGGTCCTGGCCCGTGAACCGGGTGAGCGCATCGGGTCTTTGCCCGAAATTGCGAACGAACTTGGCGTCGGCACCGTGACCATTCGGCAGGCCGCGCGATTGCTGGAGCATGACGGATTTCTGAAAGTGCGCCGTGGCAACAATGGCGGTTTCTATGGCGCGCGCCCCAATGCGGAGGCGTTTGGCCGCGCGGTCGCCGATTTTCTGCAGCTCGACCAGTCGCATGAGCGCGAGGCTATCGAGATCATGACTCTGCTCGATTGCGACTTGATGGCGGCAGCTGCCGCATCGAGCGACGATACCTTGCGCGCTGGGCTTCAGAGCCTCGCTCAGCAGATCGATGCCTGCGACACGGCGGAGCAACGCGCATCCTTTGTGCAGAAGATGCATGATATCCTGTTTAAAATGGTGGACCGCCCACTGATGGAAATGATGCTGCGGCTGTCGATGCAGCATTATTCGACCCGAACAGGGGTTCAGATCTACGAAGGCGCGGAGGCTGCCGAGCGATGGAAGCTGGATCGCCACGCGATCGTCTATGCCATTTTGCGTCGCGATCCTGACCTGGCTCGTTTTGAAGCGCAGCGGCGCCGCAATTATGTGCTGCAGCGTGCGGCTGCAGCGTAAAGTGGCAGGCATAGCCGATCGTATGGCTGGCGGCTCGCCGATCCGGTGACTTGAGGCAAATAGGCTTGCCGTCGCGCGCGCCCGGTTCGGTCGGTCGGAAACTTCCGCCAATTTCCCGATAAGCGATCATCGTGATATCGAATTTCGATATTATCGATTGACAATATAGATGGCTAGGATTATTGATTATCGATATCGCCCATATCGGAGAACATCAATGCGCCAATCTTTCATCCGTCCGCTTGCCGCCCTTTTTGCGATTACTGCCGTGAACGTCCTATGGGCCGCCACGCTTAGCATGACCGCAGTGTGATGGCCCATTCAGGGGCGCCGTTCGTTGGACCGAAGCAGGGGGTTTCTGCCAGGCTTCGTGGGCGCTCCTGAGCTGCATAGTGGACGCGTCCGTGAATTAGGCGCAGCTGAACTTACGGCGACCCAATATCATCTATGGCGCAACGACTTATTCCACCGGGCATTCAGTTGAACGGGTTCGCTCCCCATTTTTACCCGCGCAACCAAAGCAATTCCGCGAAGCGTGAGGCTGTGACTGCCAAACCAGCCGCCAGCTATGCTGTAGCCGACATCATAAATCGCCACATCCGTGTGTGGCTCACCGCTGCTCAGAAAATGCGTTGTGATTGCGATGGGCAATTGTTCGTCACCGCGGCTCTCGCCAGGAAGATGGGCGGCCTCGCGCGCTTTGATGAGCGCATGCTCGAACCAGCTGGTTTCGATCCTCGGCTCGCCGGTGGTGTCGGTCGGCGCGATGCCCAACGCGGCGGGAAACGTGATGTGCTGCTCCTGCACGGACTGCTCCGCCGAAGCGGGTTTCAGCAGCAATTCGCGTTTCCCGGAATTGGTCGCCAGGAGCACCAGGGTCGCGGAGCGCGTGGTTGCCTGCTTCTCATCGGCGTGTTTCGCCGCCTCGCTGGCGCCCCGTTCGCTCCAATTGTTCCATAGGGTCAGTCCCGAAATGATCACGGCCAAGACCGCCAACACTTCACCGAGCGTAATCCACCGCCGCCGCGTAGCTGCCGCCTCGGCAACTCGCGCTTCGGCCTGTGCTTTGGTCGCGGCCTGGGCCTGCGATTCGGAGCGGGGAGGGGTGTCGTCCATGGCGTTGTTCCATCAGCTGAAGTCTTGGCACACAAGCAGGAGCGAAGCTTAGCAAGCTGTGAATGCCCGCAATAGGGCGGGTATCGACTGCGCCAGGCTCGTAGCGCCGCTTTTGCTGACGCCGCTTCAGGTCAACGCTATGGTGCCGCGATGAAAATCTTGACCGCGAGCCTGATGAGACCGTGAATCCACCAAACGATCCCGTCCTCTACAGCTTTCGTCGTTGCCCTTATGCGATGCGAGCGAGATTGGCGCTGGCGGTCAGCGGCACGCACTGCGAACTGCGCGAGGTAAAGCTTTCAGCCAAACCCCAGGCGATGCTCGGCGCATCGCCTAAGGGAACCGTTCCGGTGCTCGTCTTGCCAGACGGCAAAGCCATCGATGAGAGCCTTGATATTATGCGTTGGGCTCTCCTGAACCGGGATCCCGAAGGATGGTTGGAGCGCGACGATACGGCGCTGATCATGATGAACGATGGCCCCTTCAAGCACGATCTCGATCGCACCAAATACCCCGAGCGGTATGGCGTTGATGCCCTGGTATATCGCGAAAGAGGGCTGGAGTTCCTGCGCCAGCTCGATGATCGCCTGCCGGGTCAGGGTCAGCTTTGCGGAGTTGCACGGGGGTTGACGGACGCTGCAATCATGCCTTTCGTGCGCCAGTTCGCGGCCATAGATCGGGCATGGTTCGACGCTCAGCCGCTATCGCATCTCAAGGCCTGGCTGGCTGGCCACCTTGCATCGGATCTTTTCAACGCGATCATGATGCGCGTTGAGCCTTGGTTGCCCGGTGATCCTCCGGTTGCTTTTGCGCTGCCCTAAGGCATCTCATGCGCATAGCGTCCTGTTGCTGGTCCGGAATTGGTCGGAAGGGGCCGCTCTAACCTCCTGCAGCGGGGACTATCGCGGATGCCGGGCGGCCAGAGCAATGCCCGCTAGATTTTGTTGGCGCTTGATCCAACGAATCCGCATCGGCGGTGCCTTGGTGGCCAGGGACAGGAACGTGGCGGCATGGCCGTGTACGGCATGGCCGGTGCTCATGGCGCTATTGGCCTGCCGGATCACCTCGGTCGAATCGCCAATCAATTCAACACTGGAAAGATCCAGCGATCGCGCTAATTCCAGCGCGCGGATTAGCGCAAGCCATTCGGCGTCGCTGTTGGTGCCATGCCCCAGATCGTAGAAAAGATGAGCGACGCCACGCACCACGACCGCAATCTCCATGCGCCCGGGATTGGGGCGGCAGCCGCCATCGAAGAATATTTTCAGCCTGTCATGCATCATGGGCGTTTTCATCGGCCCTGACGCTACCCGTCACAGCATGCAGCCGTTCAACCAGATAGCCAGGTAAATCGCCCGGCCAGCCCTGGAGGATTTCGCCCACTTCATCCCAATCGGCGGCATAAAGGCGTCGTGTCGCCTCTTCGAAACCTGGCAGGTCGCCGGCGAGCGTGGACATTTGCCAATAGATCGCATCAATTTCGGCGCGGCTGTGCGTGCCTTGGCCTGCGCATTGATCGATGAGGGCCCTCAGCGTTGCCGAGGCACTTCGGCCTTGGCCATCGAGCCATGTCCAGTGACGTGGCAGCAGCGTGATCTCTCGGCTTTCAACCCCAAGCTTGGGCCGCCCTTTGCTCTTGCTAACGAGCTGCGCTTTGGCTCGAGCGACGGCTTCGTCGGCGTTACCCCGCCAGTCCAAGTCGATGGTGCGGCCGGTGGCTTCGTCCAAGAGCCGCAGGCCTGCCTGTTCTGCGCTGGAGAGGGGGTGCAGCGCCGCGACAATGACATCGATCGTTCCCCGGGCGACGATATGAAAGTCGCGGAAAGCCACAAAAGTTTTCTCGTTTGTCATGCAGTCTTTTTACCCGGATAATTATCTAAAGTCAATTATACCCGGATCAAATGCTGGTCTTACGGTCGGGAGCCGCGTTCGGGCCGACCGGTTCGCCGATCCACGCTGCAACGCGACCTTTGGCGAGAAGAGACGGCGGAAAATATCAGGTCAGATACGCCGAGCCGATCTTCTTAAATCGGCTCGGCGCTAGAGCATCGTGCGCAACGTAGTTCGACCGAAGGTAGAAGCGGGCACCGGTTTTTACCTGCGGTTGAACTACGTTTCATTCTAAATGATGCGATAACAAAAGCTTAGAGTGGCAGCGTGATTCACATATTACGCTGCCCGCTCTAGAACTTGACCTGACCCCACAGGCCGAATTCGTCGTAAGTGCCGCGGGTACCCAGAGTGGTCCCACCGATGGTGCCGTTCTGCGTGGCGATGCTGGCGACACCTTCGTCAAGAATGCTGTCACGCTTGTAGACCAGCGATAGATCGAGGATTTTGACCGGCTCCCACTGGATGCCGGCGTTGAAGTAATGGCTGACGGCCGAATTTCCGCTGCCCAGTTTGGCGATTTCGCGGACCCAGTCATAACGACCGAACACCGACCACTTCGGGGCGAAGTTGACGTTGCCGAAAACCGAGAAGCCCTTGGCGGAATCCTGTGCGAGGGCCGCAGCGGGGATGGCCGCCGCAGTCGTGACAGTGGCCGGAGTGGCGACGCTCAGCCAATCCTTTGCATAGAAATATTCGCCACCCAGCGAAAACAGCTTGTTGTTATAGCCAAGCGCGGCGTCACCGCGACGGGCAGTGTGAAGCGTGGTGGGAACCCCAGCGGCGGCCTGCGCCGTTGTCTGTTCGATATCGTTCGCGAGCTTACCGGTGTAACCGCCGATCGCCGCCCAGAAGCCCTTGTACTGCGCCGACAGACGGCCTTCGACATCGATCGCCTTGGTCACGTAAACGTGGCGGAAGGTGCCGCCGTCGACTGCCGACACCTGATAGCTGATCAGGCCATTGGCGAGGCTGCCGAGGACATGGACGCCCCAATCAGCGGTGGTGCCGTAGTTCTTATATTCGTCGATGACCTCGTTCTCGACATAGCGATGGCCCCAATTGGCTTCGACATAGGGAATCCACGGCATCGGAGCCGAACCGAGGCGGACGGTAAAGGCCGGATCGAGCTTGGCCTGCACATAGGCGTATTTGATGAAGACGCCTTTGCCGACGGTGGTCTGGGCGGTCGAAGCCGTGGTGTTGGCCGCGGCGGTGTTGGCGTTGAACGCGGTGCTGCCGACGACATTGGCGATGTCAGTCGTTATGTCAGCCGAGAAGATCGGGCTGAAGGTGTGATCGACGCTCAGATAAACGCGCTTGATGTTGAAGCCGGTGCCCGAGGTGGAGACCGGGCCGCCCGCAGTGTGCTGGCTGTTGCTGCTGGCGTTGAAGAACACCTGGCCATGCACTTGCGTGTCGCCGGCCCATTTGA
>JAMFSI010000193.1 GCA_026225215.1 Sphingomonas palustris
CATTTCGGCCATGACCGAGCGCACGTCGGCAAAATCGAGGTTGATCAGGCCTGGCATCACCATCAGATCGGTGATCGAGCGCACGCCTTGCTGCAGCACTTCATCGGCGAGTTGGAACGCTTCCTTGAACGTGGTTTCCGCCTTGGCGACGAGGAACAGGTTCTGGTTGGGAATGACGATCAGCGTATCGACGTGCTTTTGCAGCTCCTCGATCCCAGCCTCGGCCGCGCGCATCCGTCGCGTGCCTTCGAACAGGAACGGCTTGGTGACCACGCCCACCGTCAGCACACCTTTGCGGCGCGCGATTTCGGCGATGACCGGGGCGGCACCGGTACCGGTGCCGCCGCCCATGCCGGCGGCGATGAAGCACATATGCACGCCTTCGAGCGCGCGCTCGATGTCGGGCAGGGTCTCCTCGGCGGCTGCACGACCCACTTCCGGACGCGAGCCCGCACCCAGACCCTGAGTGATGTCCGGCCCGAGCTGGATGCGATTTTCGGCGATCGAATTGTTCAGCGCCTGAGCATCGGTGTTCGTAACCACGAACTCCACGCCTTCGATGCGAGCATGAATCATATTGGCTATGGCATTGCCGCCCGCGCCGCCGACACCGATAACGGTGATGCGCGGCCGCAGCTCGTCAACAGCTGGTGGACCGATATTGATGCTCATCGCCTTCTCCTGTCAGGCATGCGTCAGACACATTTGCTCTACAGCATCGCGCCAAAAAGTGGGTACCGGTTTTTGGCAGCTAGCGATGCGACAATAAAACCCTTCTTCGTGATTGCACTCATCGACTCGGCGAATCAAAGCAAATTGGGGCTTTGTCCACAGGTGGTTCTTGATCGGAAATTCGCGAAGTACGAATTTCGTTCACGAAACTCAGAAATATTCTTTGGCGGCATGAAATAACCGCGTGACCAATCCAAATCCTGAATAGCGCGTTGTCTGCTGATAAATCGGGCCGAGCGAGCGGATATCGACCGGATCGGCCGCCGCATACAACACCAGCCCCGCCAGCGTCGAAAAGCCCGGCACGGCATGCGCCTCGGCCAGCCCTTTCATCGCCAGCGGCTTGCCGATGCGCACCGGGCGCCCCAGCGCGCTTTGCGCATAGTCCGCCAGGCCGGCCAGCTCGGCGCCGCCGCCGGTCAGCACCACCAATTGGCCGCCGCTGCCGCCAAAGCCCATGCCCTTCAAGGTGCGGGCAATATCATCGGTGAGCCGCGCCAACTGGCTGGTGATGACCGAGATCAGCTCGGCGCGCGGAATGCGGTTCTTGTCATCGGCGTGGCGCGCGACCGGCCCAGCCCCTTCTTCGCCCGGCGCGTTGACCGGGATCATTTCGCGATGGTCGGCCGGGCTGGCGATGGCCGAGCCATGCACGCATTTGAGGCGTTCGGCCTGGAACCGGCGGATGCCGAAGGCCGAAGCAATGGCGTCGGTGATATCGCCCGACCCCGTCGCTACCGTCGCCAGCCCGACCAGCATCCCGCCGGCATAAGCGGAGATGTTGGTGACCTCGGCGCCGAACTCGACCAGCGCCACGCCGAGGTCGCGCTCCTCGGGGGTGAGACAGGCATGGCCGGCCGCGACCGGAGAAGCCACCACCGCCTCGACATCGAGATGGGCGTTCTGCACCGCCTCGGTGAGATTGCGGATCGGCGCGCCATCGGCGAGCATGACGTGGATGTCGACGCCGAGCCGCTCGGCATGCAGCCCGCGCGGGTTCGCCACGCCATGCGCGCCGTCGAGCCAGTAATGCGCCGGCTGGGCGTGCAGGACGATGCGGTCATCGGGCTGGATGCTGTCATTGGCGGTGATCAGCAATTGCTCGACATCGTCTTCCTCGATCCGGCCACCACCGATCTCGATGTCGCGCTGGACTATCTGGCTGGCGAGCCCCGCCCCGCTGCAGCCGATCCACACGCTGGAGACGCTGACATTGGCCATTTTCTCGGCCCGCTCGATGGCGTCGCGCACCGCGTAAGTGGCCGCGGCCATGTCGGTGACATAGCCGCGCTTGACGCCTTGCGCGGCGCGGTGGCCCGAGCCCAGCACGATCATCTCGCCGGTTTCGGACAAGCCGGCGATCATCGCCGAAATCCGGAACGAACCGATATTGACCGCGCCGAATACGCGGGAGACCCTGGGGGCGGCGGCCATCAATCGTTCTCCTGGGGCTCTGCGCTGGAATTTTGGGGACTGGGATTGGCGGCGTGGCTGGCAGCGGCATGATGATCGCTAGCGGCATGGGTTGCGGCCACCTGACTCGCTTGCGCGAGCTTACCCTTGGCGATGGCGGTTTCGGCGCCATGACCGGGCACGCGGATATAAATGCGATCGGGTGCGCGCATGTCGAAGGCGACTCCGCGGCCACCGAGCAGGCGATTGGCGCCATCCATCCGCGCAAAGGCGACCAGCGCATTCGCCGCTTCCTGCTCGCCTTCGGGGAGATACAGCACTTGGGCTGTGCGGAAGGTCAGGTTCCAGCGACGATCGCCTTTCCATTCGGCCCCCATCACTTGCGGCTCGAGCGCCGGCGCCGCTTCGAGCAGGCGGGACAGCGCCTGGACCTGGCCATCGGCGCCATCGCCCGACAGCACCAGCCGGCCGCCGATGCGCGAAGGCGAAATCGGCTCGAGCGCATGACCGGTGTTGTCGATCAGCACCAGATGGTCGCCACCCCCCGCCGACGCGACCCGCAGCACCGCGTGCGGCTGGCGCTCGACGATATCGACGATCAGCGTATCGGGGAGCTGGCGCGAGACCCGCGCGTCCTGCACCCAGGACATCTGCATCAACTGGCTGCGCAGCGCACCGAGATCGACCATGGTCATCGCGTGATTGCGTTCCGCTAGCACTTGCTCGTAGATCTTGAGTTCGTTGAGATGCTGGACACCACGCACTTCGACGCGGTCAACCTGAAACCCGGCTTTTTGCGCGAGCATTGCGGCTTGTGTCTGAGCCAGCGCCGGCACGCCCGCCAGGCTCGCAACCACCCAGGCGAGGCACACCGCCGCGCCCAGGATCAGCGCCAGAAACACCCGCTGAAGCTGCGCTTCGTTGAACGGCATCTGCGCCATCGCCCGGTCGATCGCCGATCCGGTATGGACGCGCGCCGCCTTGACCTTACGCGCCGTACCCTGCCGCGCCGCAGTGCGACCGGCACTGGCCCCGCCGCGCTTGATCTTCTGGCTCATCGGTCGGTTCCTCCCCCATCGATAGCGAGAGCATCAGCTATGATCGCCTCGACCAGATCGCCGTAATCCATCCCCAGATGGCGCGCCTGTTCGGGCACCAGGCTGAGCGGGGTCATGCCGGGCTGGGTATTGACTTCGAGCAGGAACAGACCCTCCACGCCTTGCTCGTCATCCCAGCGAAAATCCGAACGGCTGGTGCCCCGGCAACCCAGCAGGCGATGCGCGCGCAAGGCGATCTCGCGGCAGGCATGAGTGATATCGTCCGGGATTTCAGCAGGGCAGATATGGTCGGTCAGCCCCTCGGTATATTTGGCGGCGAAATCGTAGAAGCCGCTGTGGGGTTTGAGTTCGGTGACCATCAGCGCGCGATCCCCGATCACGGCGGTGGTCAGTTCACGGCCCCGAATGAACGGCTCGGCCAGCAGGCTATCGAATTCCTGCCACGGCCCAACGGCATCGCGCGAAATCGGCGTACCGAAATTGCTGTCGGCGGTGACGATCGCGACGCCCACCGACGAGCCTTCGTTGACCGGTTTCAGCACATAAGGGCGCGGCAGCGGATCCCCCGCGTAGAGTTCCTGAGATGGCACGATCCGCCCGCCGGGCATGGGAATGCCGTGCGGCACCAGCGCCTGCTTGGTCAGTTCCTTGTCGATCGCGATAACCGAGCTGGCCAGGCCCGAATGAGTATAAGTCAACCCCATCAGATCCATCATGCCCTGCACCGTGCCATCCTCGCCCGGACACCCATGCAGCGCGTTGAACACGACATCGGGCGCGGCCTCGGCCAGCTTCGCCGCGACATCGCGACCCATGTCGATCGCGGTGACGCAATGACCGCGCGCCGTCAACGCATCGACCACGCCCTGCCCGCTCATCAACGAGACTGCGCGCTCGCTCGACCAGCCGCCCATCAGCACGGCAACATGAAGTTTGGGAATGCTCATAACGATCCTCCCCCTCTGGGGGAGGTGGCAGTCCCGAAGGGACTGACGGAGGGGGCTAGTGAAGCGCATCCCACGCCCCCTCCACCACCCTTCGAGTGGTCCCCCTCCCCCAATGGGGGAGGATTAAGATGTGTCGAATGTATCCGCATGCCTACTCGCTGAATTTCCCACTCTAACTCCACGCCACAATTCTCACGCACACGGCGCCGCACTTCTTCGCCGAGCGCCTCGATCTCATCGCTCGTTGCCGCGCCAGTATTGATGAGAAAATTGGTGTGCTTCTCGCTGACCTGCGCCCCGCCCAGCGTGAGCCCGCGGCAGCCTGCCCGATCGACCAATTCCCAAGCCTTGTGTCCGGGCGGATTCTTGAAAGTCGAGCCGCCAGTCTTGCTGCGCAGTGGCTGCGAGGCCTCGCGGCTGGCAGCAATGCGCTCCATTTCGGCCTGGATCGCCGCAGGTTCGCCCGCGTGACCCTGAAATCGCGCGGCGACGACAATGGCGCCTTCAGGTAATTCGGAATGGCGATAGCTGTAATGGAGATCGGCAACAGTCAGCGTGACCAGCGCACCATCGCGCAGCACCACATCGCAATCGACGAGCCGTTCCGCCACTTCCGCGCCATAAGCGCCGCCGTTCATCCGCACGAAGCCGCCGACGGTGCCGGGGATGCTGCGCAGGAATTCCAGGCCCGCGATGCCCTGATCGCGCGCGGTGGATGAGACGAGAATACCGCTGGTGCCGCCGCCGCAGTTCAGCGTCAGCGGGCCCGAAAGCGCCGCCCCGGCAAAGGCTTTGCCCAGTCGCACGACCACACCCGCTACGCCGCCATCGCGCACGATCAGGTTCGAGCCCAGCCCGAGCGCCATCACCGGTACGGCGGGATCGAGATCACGCAGGAAGCTTTGCAGATCGGCGGTGTCGCGCGGCTCGAACAAATGCTCCGCCGCGCCGCCTGCCTTGAACCAGACCAATGGCGCCAGCGGCGCATTGGCGGTCAATTTTCCGGAGACGCGCGGTAAGGTATCGGCCATCATGCCGCCCCTCCCGCTTGCCTACGCCCCATGCTGGTCGAATGCGCAGTGATCCCGCTTGCCAGCCCCGCCGCCCATTTGGTGATGTCGCCCGCCCCCAGACACACCACCATATCGCCCGCCTGGATCGTTGCGGCCAGCGTCATCGCCAGCGCCTCAGGCCCGGTGATGAGTTGCGCGGAACGGTGCCCGCGCGCCTTGATGCCATCGACCAGCGCGGCGGAATCGACGCCATCGATCGCTGCTTCGCCAGCCGCGTAGACCGGCGCGGCATAGACGACATCGGCATCGTTGAACGCTGCCTGAAACTCCTCCATATGGTCGCGCAGCCTGGTGTAGCGATGCGGCTGGACCACCGCGATCACCCGGCCACGCACGCCTTCGCGGGCAGCGGCAAGCACCGCCCGAATTTCGACCGGATGGTGGCCGTAATCGTCGATGATCGCCGCGCCGAGCGCCTCGCCGACCTGGGTAAAGCGCCGCTTGACCCCGCCGAACTGAGCAAAGCCGGTGCGAATGACCTCATCGGCCACGCCCATTTCCACCGCCACCGCCACCGCCGCCAGTGCGTTCTGGACATTGTGACGCCCCGGCATCGGCAAGCGCATGCCTTCGATCCGGCGAAAGCTGCCGTCGCGCTGGCGCAGCACTGCGTTGAAGCTGTTGCCGCCGGGATAGGGCGTCACCGCCTCGCCGCGCACATCGGCCTGCGCCGAAAAGCCATAAGTGATCACCCGGCGGTCGCGCACCTTGGGGATGATCGCCTGCACTTCGGGATGATCGATGCACAGCACCGCCGCGCCGTAGAAAGGCACATTCTCGATGAATTCGACGAAGCACGCCTTCACCCGGTCGAAGCTGCCGTAATGATCGAGATGTTCGGGATCGATGTTAGTGACCACGGCGATGGTGCCGTCGAGCCGCAGGAAGCTGCCGTCGCTTTCATCGGCTTCCACCACCATCCAGTCGCTGGCGCCGAGCCTTGCGTTCGAGCCGTAGGAATTGATGATGCCGCCGTTGATCACCGTGGGATCGACCCCGCCGGCATCGAGCAAAGCCGCGACCATCGAGGTGGTCGTGGTCTTGCCATGCGTGCCGGCCACGGCGACGGTGTTTTTGAGGCGCATCAGTTCGGCCAGCATTTCGGCGCGGCGCACCACCGGGATGCGCGCCTCCAGCGCCGCGACCACTTCGGGATTATCGCGCTTGACGGCAGTAGAAGTCACCACCACCGCGGCATCGCCGACATTTTCCGCAGCATGACCGATCATCACCTGGATGCCGCGCGCCCGCAGACCCTCGACGACATAGCCTTCGGCAATATCGCTGCCCTGCACGCGATAGCCCAGGTTGCACATGACCTCGGCGATGCCCGACATGCCGATGCCGCCGATGCCGACGAAGTGAATCGTGCCGATGTCGATGCCGACGCCCTTCATGCGGGCACCCGGCACGGATGAGCATGATGCTTGCTGGCTCTCTCCCCTTTAGGGGAGAGATACGCAGGCTTGGCAGCTTGCTGCCTAGCCGAAGTTGAGAGGGGACGGCGCGCGCTCCCCCCTCTCCCAACCGTGATCGGAGTCACGTGCCTCCGATCACCCCCTGAAGGGGAGAGGGCTTTAAGGCCTCCAATCGTCCCTTGATATGCGCCCATCATGCGAGCTTTTCCCTTGCGCGTAGCTCGCTCTGGCCCGCCACGCGGATCACATCCATCAACGGCGCACCGCCAAAGCTTTCGACGAGATCGGCGAGGTCTTCGGCAGCGCGGGGATGGCCGCAATTCCAGGCCGCATGCGCGGCATTGGCCAGCGTTTCGGGCCGCTGTGCCAAGGCCAGAATCTGCTTGGCCAATTCGACGCCGGTGAATTTATCCTGCCGGATCGACCGCGCACCACCGGCCGCAACGATCTCGCGGGTGTTGGCGGCCTGATGATCGTCAGTAGCGATCGGCAGCGGCACCAGAATCGCCGGGCGGCCCACCGCAGTCAGTTCAGCGATGGTCGAAGCCCCGGCGCGGCCGATGAACAGATGCGCGTCGGCGAGACGCTCGGCCATATCCTCAAAATAAGTGCCCAGTTCGGCGGGAATGTCATGGCCGGCATAGCGCGCACGCACCGCGTCGATATCTTCGGGGCGGCACTGCTGCGTTACTTGCAGTCGCGTCGCCAAGGCCGGTGGCAACATGGCCAAGCCATCGGGCACCACTTCGGACAGCACTCGCGCGCCCTGGCTGCCGCCGGTGACCAACACTCGCAGCAGCCCGGCTTGCGTCAAGGCCGGAAACGGCTGCTCGCGCAGCGCCAGCACTTCGCCGCGCACCGGATTGCCGACCAGATGCACCTTGGCGGCGAATTTCTCCGCCAGCCGATCCACCTGCGCATAAGCGGTGGCAATCGCATTGACGCGCGACGCGAGGAAGCGATTGACCCGGCCCAGCACTGCGTTCTGCTCATGGATGATGCTAGGAATGCGCATGTCACGCGCCGCGAGCAGCGCCGGCAGCGCCGGATAGCCGCCGAAACCGATTACGGCGGCGGGCTGAAAGCTGTCGAACAACTGGCGCGCCATCCGCCGGCCCTCGCGGATCGCCGCAAAGGCTTTGATCCAGGCGAGCGGATTGCGCCCCTCCAGCCGTCCGGCAGGGAGAACATGGGCGGGCAGCGTATCGGGCTTGCCGGGGATCGCCGCGCCGCGTTCATCGGTGACCAGCGCGACATGATGCCCGCGCCGCTCCAGCTCCGCCGCCAGCGCGAAGGCCGGGATGAGATGACCACCGGTGCCGCCTGCGGCCAGGACATAATGGCGAGTTGTCGCGGTCACTTGCGTACTCCGGGCATGCGCCGGGCGAAGGGATCGCGGGCCAGGAAAGGGTTGCGCCGAGTGATTGCCAGCAGGAAGCCGACGCCGAGGCACAGCGCGATGGTGGAGGAGCCGCCATAGGAAATCAGCGGCAGCGTCATCCCTTTGGAGGGAAACAATTGCAGATTGACGAGGATATTGATGAACGCCTGCCCGCCCAATTGCGCCACCAGACCCGAGGCTGCGAGCACGGTGAACAAATCCTCTTCCTCCACCAGTCGCACCAGCACTCGGAAAATGATGGCGAAATAGAGAATCACGATAACCGCGCAGGCAATCAGCCCGCCTTCCTCGCCAATCACCGAGAAAATATAGTCGGTATGCGCTTCGGGCAAGCTCAGCTTATGCGTGCCCAGCCAGAGCCCGGTGCCGGTCCAACCACCGGCGAGCAGCGTATGCTTGGCAATATCGACCTGATCGTAAGCCGTCCCGCCGCCGAGGAAAGCATCGATGCGGTGGCGGGCATTGGCATAGAACATATAGGCCGCCGCCAGCCCGAACAAGCCGGCGCCCACCGCCATGCCGACGCGTTTCACCGATAGCCCCGACTGGAACATCATCACGAACCACACGCCGACGAACAGCACCGTCGAGCCGAAATCGGGTTGCGCCATCAACAATGCCCCGACCAGCGCCATGATCGCGGTGGATATCGCCATCACCGGCAACCGCGGATCGCGCAGCCGCCACGACAATATCCAGGCCAGCGCGATGGCAAAGGCCGGCTTCATGAATTCCGAGGGCTGCAGTGAAATTCCCAGGTTCAGCCAGCGCTTGGCGCCATTGACCGAAGTGCCCACCACCGGCACCAGCAGCAGCGCTACCAGCATCGCGAAACCGAGCAGAATGCCGAAACGCCGCGCGGTATCACGAGGCAGCAGCGAAGCCACGAACAGGGTGACCAGCCCCAAAGCCTGCCAGCGCAGATGAAGCACGAGGAAATGCAGATCGTCGAGCCGGACATGCGCGGTCGACAACCGCTGCGCGCTGGCGGGCGAGGCCACCGCCACTGCCACCGTGCCGATCGCCATCAGCACCAGCACCAGCCCGAGCAGCACCCGATCGATCTCGCGCCACCAGATCGCCAGTTCGCTGCGACGGCTGCGGTGAATGCGCGGCGCGCTGCCGGTTTGCGGGCGGCTGGCGCCGGGAATGAAGGGCGGCTGACTGGCCATCAGCTACGATCTCCTGCCGCTTGCGCGGGTTCGCCACCGGTCAGGGCATCGACGATCTGACGAAAGGCGAGGCCGCGCGCCTCGTAATCGCGGAACTGGTCGAAGCTGGCGCAAGCCGGCGACAGCATCACGACATCGCCTGGCCGCGCGGCCTCGATCGCCTCCCGGATCGCCTCGACCAGCATCTCGCTGCGCGCCACCGGCAGATGTGGCTCCAATATCTCGGCAAACCGCGCCCCGGCATCGCCGATCGTATAGGCTGCGGCGACGTGGCTGAAATAGGGTGCGCATTCGTCGAGATCTTCGCCTTTCGGCAAGCCACCGAGAATCCAGTGAATACGCGGGCGCGGGCCAGAAGCGCTGGAATCAGGCGGGAAAGCAGCCAGTGCCGGCGCGGTGGAGGCGGGATTGGTGGCCTTGCTGTCGTTGATGAACAGCACGCCATTGGCCTCGGCCACGCGTTCCATGCGGTGTGGCAGGCCGTGAAAGCTCTTGAGCCCGGCCTCGATCGCGGCGTCGCTCACCCCGAGATGACGGACTGCGGCCACGGCGGCGGCGGCATTGGCGCGATTATGCGGGCCGTGCAGCGAGGGCCACTCGGCTTGGTCGCCAGGCAGATCGACGGCATCGATGAAGACGAACGGCTGACCATCGGGCGCATAGCGCAGCACGTCTTCGTCGATCGCGGCCCGATGATCGACGATAGCGAGTCGACCGATGGCTTGCATCCCGAACAGCCGCGCCTTGGCATCGACGTAATCGGCATAGCTGTCATAGCGATCTAGGTGATCGGGTGAGAGATTGAGCAGGATCGCGATATCGCAATCGAGCCGCAGCGTCAGATCGATCTGAAAGCTCGACAATTCCAGCACATAGATCCCGGTTCCGGCCGCATTGGCGCGGAGCGGCTGCTCGATCAGGATCGGCACGCCGATATTGCCACCCATCCGGTTCGGAATACCCGCGGTGGTCAGCAGATGATGGATCAGCGCGGTGGTAGTCGATTTGCCATTGGTGCCGGTAATGCCGACCACGCGATGCGGCGGCAGATCGGCGCGGGCCTGGGCGAACAGTTCGATATCGCAGATCAGCGGCACGCCCGCTGCTTGCGCGCACTCCGTAATCGGGTGGCGATTGATCGGCACCCCCGGCGACACCACCACCGCGGCATAGCCGGCAAGGTCGATGGCGCAGGGATCGGCGGCGCTCAACTCGCCCGATGCCAGCGCCGCCTCATGCTCGGCGAGCAGCGCCGCGCGCGGCTCCTCGCGCGCATCCCAGGCCGTCACTTGCGCCCCGCTCGCCAGCAGCGTCGCCACCGCCGCCTGTCCCGAACGGGCGAGGCCGAGAATGGCATAGCGCTTGCCGGCAAAGGCGGGCGAGGTGATCATCGCAGCTTCAGCGTGGAGAGACCGGCCAGCGCCAGCACGATCGATACGATCCAGAAGCGGATGACCACGGTCGATTCCGCCCAGCCGAGTTGTTCGAAATGGTGATGGATCGGGGCCATCCGAAATACCCGCTTGCCGGTGCGCTTGTAGAAGAACACCTGGATGATGACCGAGGCCGCCTCCAGCACGAACAGTCCGCCGACGATGGCGAGCACGATCTCGTGATGCGCAGCCA
Organism: Sphingomonas palustris; assembly: GCA_026225215.1. Classification (GTDB taxonomy): domain Bacteria; phylum Pseudomonadota; class Alphaproteobacteria; order Sphingomonadales; family Sphingomonadaceae; genus Novosphingobium; species Novosphingobium palustris. The sequence continues at coordinate 10,842 of JAMFSI010000193.1, forward strand.
CCGCGATCGCGCCCAGCGCCCCGCCGAGCGCAAGACTGCCGGTGTCCCCCATGAACACCGCGGCTGGCGGCGCGTTGAACCACAGGAAGCCCAGCCCCGCCCCCATGATCCCGGCACATAAGATCGCCAATTCGCCCGCGCGCGGCACATGCGGGATGCCGAGATAGGTCGCATAATCGATACGACCAGTGAGGTAGGCAATGATCGCGAAGGTGCCGGCAGCGATGATCACCGGCATCGTCGCCAGCCCGTCGAGGCCGTCGGTGAGATTGACCGCATTACCCGCGCCGACGATCACCACCGCGGCAAAGACATAATAAAAATAGCCCAGCGGAATGTAGCGTTTACTCAGGAACGGCACGTAAAGATTGGTGCTGATTTGGCTGACGATGATCCAGGCCGCGATCCCGGCGACAGCGAATTCGGCAATCAGCCGCACCCTGGCCGAGACCCCCTTGTGGCTACGCTTGGTGACCTTGTCGTAATCGTCGAGAAAGCCGATCACCCCGAAGCCGAGCGTCACCGCAAGGCAGGCCAGCACGAAGGGATTGCTGAGGTCCATCCACAGGAACATCGCCACCAGCAGCGAGATCAGGATCATCAGCCCGCCCATCGTCGGCGTCCCGCGCTTGGCGAAATGGGTTTTGGGACCGTCTTCGCGGATCGGCTGGCCCTTGCCCTGGCGCACCCGCAACATGCTGATGAAGCGCGGCCCGATTATCAGCCCCACCGCCAGCGCCGTGATCAGCGCCGCACCCGCCCGAAAGGTCTGGTAGCGGATGAGGTTGGTGACCCCGACAAAATGAAAATAATTGGCGATGAGATAGAGCATTGGCGGTTACGACCCGTCTGGTTTGGCAGCGAGAGCGGCTACGAGAGCGCCCAATCCCACCGAGTTCGACCCCTTGACCAGGATCGCATCGCCGGCAGCAATACCATAGGCCGCCAGCGCCGCGCGCGCCTCATCAATGCTGTGGCAATGGGCGAAGGCAATCTGTCTGCCAAGCTTTGCCTGACCCGATTTCCCCAACTCATCGGCCAGCGCAGCCATTTCGTCGCCGACCAGCAGGGCGAAGTCGACGCCCGCCTCGACGATCGGCTTGGCCAGCGCGGCGTGCAGCGACGGCGCGAAATCGCCCAGTTCCTTCATCGCCCCGAGCACGGCAATGCGTCGCTGCGCGGGGGTTCCCGCCAGCACCGCCAGCGTCGCCTGCATCGATGCGGGGTTGGCGTTGTAGCTTTCATCGATCAGCAGCGCCGTGCCACCGTCCTGAGTGCGAATGTCCTGCCGCGCACCGCGCCCGGCCATGCCTTCAAGTTCGGCCAGCGCCAGCCCGGCGGCACCGAGATCGCCGCCCGCCGCGCGCACCGCTGCCATCACCGCCAGCGAATTGACGATCCAATGCTCGCCCGGCGCCGCCACGGTGTAGCACACCCGGCGATCACCCATGTCGATGGTGACGAGCGAGCCTTGCGCTGCGGGAACCGCATCGAGCAGCCGGACATCGGCGCTGCGGGTGCGTCCGAACGAGACGACTTGCGCGCCCTGTTCCAGCGCCGCAGCCCTGAGCCGGTCGAAGTGCGGGCTGTCGGCAGGAATGATCGCGGTGCCGCCGGGCAGCAGGCCCTGAAAGATTTCGGCCTTGGCATTGGCGATCGCCTCTTCGCTGCCGAGCATTTCGATATGGGCCGGCGCGATATTGGTGATCACCGCGACGTGGGGGCGCACTTGTGCGGTCAACGCGGCGATCTCGCCGGCGTGATTCATCCCCATCTCGAAAATGCCGAAGTGGCTGCGCGCGGGCATCCGCGCCAGGCTGAGCGGCACCCCGACATGATTGTTATAGCTCTTGACCGAACGATGCGCGGCGCCCCGGCTGGAGCGATCGAGCGCCGCGAACAGCGCCTCTTTTACACTGGTCTTGCCCACCGATCCGGTCACGCCGACGATCACCGCATTGGTGCGCGCCCGCGCGGCCTGTCCCAGCGCCTGCAACGCCAGGAAACTGTCGGACACCAGGATATGCCGGCCCGGCACCGCCTGCTCGACCAGCGCCGCGCTGGCGCCGCGCGCCATCGCGCCCTCGACGAAGCGGTGGCCATCGGTGGCCTCTCCCTTCAGCGCCACGAACAGATCACTCTCGCGCACATCGCGCGAATCGATCTCGACCCCGGACATCTCGAAATCGCCTGAGGCCACCCCGCCGGTGGCTTCGGCGACGCCGCGCGCGCTCCATAAGGCCAGCGGCAAGGCGTCGGCCAATTCCGCCGGCCAGGCGATCACGCGGGCGCGCTTGCCGCTACCAGCACTCATGCCGCATTCTCCTGTCCCGTAGCTTGACCCGCTACTTCCCGCGCCACGCTGACATCGTCGAACGGCAACACACGCATCGCTTCGCCCCGACCAACGATCTGGCCTTGTTCATGCCCCTTGCCCGCGATCAACACGATGTCGTCCCGCCCGGCCAAAGCAATCGCCTCGGCAATGGCCCGGCGCCGGTCGCCGATTTCACGGACATCGCCAGCCTTGACACCCGCCAGCACCATCGCCCGGATCGCCGCCGGATCTTCGCCGCGCGGATTATCGTCGGTGACGATGGCGATGTCGGCCTGCTCTGCCGCCACCCGGCCCATTTCCGGCCGCTTGCCTCGATCGCGATCCCCACCCGCGCCCAGCACCAGCACCAGCTTTCCGGCAACATGCGGGCGCAGCGCGGCGATGGCCGCAGCCAGCGCATCGGGGGTATGCGCGTAATCGACGTAGACCGGCGCGCCCGCCCGCGTGATCGCCGCCCGCTCCAGCCGGCCCCGGACCGGTTGCAGCCGCGCCATCGCATCGAACACTTGATCGGCGGCGACCCCGCTCACCAGTGCCAACCCCGTCGCAACCAGCGCATTGGCGGCTTGATAAGCGCCGATCAGCGGCAGATTGAGCTTGCGACGGGCGCCCTCATGTTCGAGTTCGAGCACTTGCCCCAATTGACCAGGCACTTGGGCAAGAAGGCGGACCCCGTCGCCATTCTGTCCCACCGTGAACAGCCGCAATCCGCGTTTGCGCGCATGTTCCCGTGCCCGGTCCGACCAGGGATCATCGGCCCAGATGACGGCAGTGCCATCGGGCGCGATAACCTCGTCGAACAATCGCATCTTGGCCGCGAAATAGGCCTCCATATCCTCGTGATAATCGAGATGGTCGCGGCTCAGATTAGTGAACGCTCCGGCGCAAACCCGCAGTCCCTCGTTGCGGTATTGGTCGAGGCCATGGCTGGACGCTTCGTAAGCGACATGGCTCACGCCTTCGCGGGCGAGGCCGGTCATATTGGCGAGAAAGGTGACGATGTCGGGAGTGGTCAGCCCGGTGGAGACGCTTTCATCCGGAGTGGTCACCCCCAGCGTGCCGATCGAGGCGGCGCGCATGCCTGCCATGCGCCACAATTGCCGAGTCATCTCGACGCAGGAGGTTTTGCCGTTCGTGCCGGTCACCGCGACGATCACCGGCGGCACCGGCTGGTAATATTGCGCGGCCAGGCGCGCAAAGGCGCGGCGCGGGTGAGCATCGGCGATATGCACCGCGCCGGCCACCGTGGCTTGCAGCCGCGCTACCACCGCTACCGCCCCGGCAGCGACGGCAGCCGGGATGAAGTCCTCGCCATTGACCAAGCTGCCCGAAAAGGCGCCGAAAACATTGCCCGGCGCCACCTTGCGATTATCGATCGCAAAACCAGTGATCGGCACGCTGCCGGAACCGCCTGCGGGAAGCGTGATCCCCGCCGCGCGGGCCGCTTCCTCCAGCGTCATTCGCCTTCCCCATTGGCAATCAGCGGCCGCACGTCGGACACATCGATGTCGTGGCTGTCATCGGGCATGATGCCCAACAACGGCCCGATGCGCGGCACCACCCGGCCGACGACGGGGGCGGCATTCCAGGCGGCGGTGCGCTGACCGCTGGTGGCGGCGGTGGCCTTGGGCTCCTCCAGCGTCGCCAGCACGATGTAGCGCGGGTGGTCCATCGGGAAAGCCGAGGCAAAGGTCGTGATCACCCGGTCCTTGTGGTACCCGCCCCGGTCGCCGATTTCGGCCGTACCGGTCTTGCCGCCGACGCGGAACCCGGCGGCATTGGCGGAGCGGCCGGTGCCGACTTCGGTGATCAACCGCAATAATTGCCGCATGCGCGCACTGGTCGAAGCTTGAAAGACGCGGCGGCTCGGTACCGTCTGACCGGGGGCGAGCTTCATCAGCGTGGCTGGATGCCAGACCCCGCCATTGACCAGCGCCGCATAAGCGCAGGCGATGTGCAACGGCGTGACCGCCAGGCCATGGCCGTAAGCGATCGTGGTGGTGGTCACGTCCGACCATTTGCCACGGGGCCAGCTCGGCTCGCCCCGCGCGGGCAGCTCGATGATGGGCCGGCGATCGAAGCCCAGCGAACGCAGCGTCGCGCTGAGGCGATCCGCGCCGAGTTCTTCGCCGACCTGGGCCAGGACGATGTTCGAGGAATGAACCAGCGCTTCGGGCACATCCAGCGTGGCGCCGAAATTCTTGTCGTCATGGACGACATGGCCGCCCACTTCGCGCGAACCGTTGGCCGGATAGCGCCGCGCCAGATTGGTGATCGTGCCCGCCTCGATCGCCGAGGCAACGGTCAGCGGTTTGAACACCGAGCCCAGCTCATACGTCTCGCTGGTGATGTGATTGCGCATCAGCTTCTGGCCGTTCGCGGCGAGAATCCGGGGCATGTTGGGATCGAACGAGGGCAGCGAGGCCAGCCCCAGCACTTCGCCGGTATCGACGTCCATCACCAGCGCGCCGCCGCCGGCGGCATTGGATTCGTGGATCGCGCGCAGCAGCTCATCCTCGAGCGCGCCTTGCACCCTGGTATCGATCGACAGCACCGACGGCGTACCGCGCAGCGCATGATCGGTCAGGCGGTGATCGAGCACTTGCTCCATGCCGTATTGGCCATGTCCCTCGGCATCGACATAGCCGAGAAAATGCGCGCCCATCGAGCCCTGTGGATAATAGCGCTCGCTTTCGCGCGGAAATTCCAGCGCCGGTTCGCCCAGCGCGTGAATGCGGTTGGCTTCCTCGGGCAGAATGCGCCGCCTCAGATAGCCAGGCTTGCCCGCGGTCAGTCGTTCCGTGAGATCGGCGAGATTCATATCCGGGAAAATGCGGACCAGCGCGGCGGCTACCACGGCCGGGCTCTGTACCAGCGGCGGTCCACCCCCCATGGCGTTGGGATTGAACCACAGCGAATAGGCCGGAAAAGCACGGGCCAACGGCACCCCGTTGCGATCGACGATATCGCCGCGATCGGGCAGCAGTGCATCTGCCGTCGTTTCATCGCGCGGGGCGGAATCGAACAGCCCGAGGTGAGCGATCTGCGCCAGCGCGCCCAGCGCGATCACCGCGAAGCCGCGCAGCACCCAGCGTGCGCGTAATTTCGCGTCCAGCACCGAGCGCTTGCGCACATCGGCGAGTTCGACGCGCTGCGCTGCGCCGATCCAATTGCGCGGTGCGCCCGCCACCGCCGCCGAGCCCCCGCCGCGCGCGTTCGTCGACGGCGGCCCAGCCTTCTGGGCAAAAGCCAGGGCGGGCACGGCGCGCTTCATTCGCTTATCGCCGGCGGATCGACCCGCGATAGCCGCTCGCGCAGATTAGCGGCGTTTACCTGGACGCGCGCCTTCGATGTCGGCACTTCAGCCGCCATCGCCTTGCTCACCAGCCCCGCGCCAAGGCCGGCCACGCTCGCCCCCGCATGGTCGTCACTATCCCCATCCGCGCTGGCAACTTCGATCGGCGTGGGCGCATCCACCCCACGCGGCTTGCCGAGCATGGCCAATTGGCGTTCATTTTCGAGATATTGCCCCGAGTCCGGCGCCTTATAGCCGAAATCGAGATCGTTGATGTCCGACAATTGCTGCTGGTTGGCGCGGGTTTCGTACTCGGTTTCGAGGAACTGCGTCTCGCGCTTCAGCGAAATGATCTCGCGCTCGGATATCTGCACCTGGCTTTTGACCGCATTGACGCGCAGCACCAAGATGCTGGTCAGCACGGTGCAGATCGCCAGCAGGGTGAACCAGCCGATCGACTGCAGCCGGTCACGCGTCATATTCATGCGGCCCTCCTCTCGCGTGCCGAATCGAATCCGGGGCCCGCGCCGGCGCATCGCTGCGCGTCGCAAAGCGCAGGGTCGCCGAGCGGGCGCGGGGATTGCGGTCGATCTCAGCCGCGCCGGGCCGGATCGCCTTGCTGACATCGCGGAACGCCGGAGCGCGCGCAGCGGGAGCCGCCGGGACATGGCGTGAGGTCGCGGCCTGCGCGCCGCTCGCCTCGCGCAGGAACTGCTTGACGATACGATCCTCAAGACTGTGAAAAGACACCACCGCGAGCCGCCCGCCCGGCTTCAGCAAGCGTTCGGCAGCGGCAAGCCCGGCCTCCAACTCGTCGAGTTCGGCGTTGATATGGATGCGGATCGCCTGGAAGCTGCGGGTGGCGGGATCCTTGGGCGCGCCCGGCCGATGCCCCAGCGCCTTGCGGATGACAGCCGCCAATTGCCCGGTGGTGGTCAGCGGGCGCGCGGCGACGATGGCCCGGGCAACACGACGCGACTGCCGCTCCTCGCCGTAGCGATACAGGACATCGGCGATCTCGCTGTCATCCGCGGTGTTGACGAAATCGGCGGCGCTGGGGCCTTCGCGCTCCATCCGCATGTCGAGCGGGCCGTCGCTGGCAAAGGCAAAGCCACGCGCTGCCTGGTCGAGCTGCATCGAGGAGACGCCGATATCCATGGCGATCCCCGCCACTTCGATGATCCCGACCTCGCCCAACGCCGCGGCCATCTCCGAAAAACGCCGCGGATGCAGCACCAGCCGCGGCGGGTTTTCACGGGTTTCCGGCCAGGATTGCCCGGCGGCGATGGCATCGGGATCGCGATCGAAGGCATGGACCACGGCGCCGGCGTCGAGCAGCGCCCGGGTATAACCGCCTGCGCCGAAGGTCGCATCGACGACAAGCGCGCCGGGCACCAGCGCCAGCGCGGCGATAACCTCCTCGCGCAGCACGGGGATATGGAGGGCTTCGCTCATTTGCGCGCGCTCCCGGAACCGTTCAGAAAACTGGCGCAAGCCGCCTTGGCCACGGCCCATTGCGGGCCCTCCTGCTGCTCCAGCACATGCGGCGCCCACAAGGTGAAGGTTTCGCGCGTGGCATGAAAATAGATCTGATCGTCGATCTCGACGGTGCCTCGCAGATACGTCGGGATGATCAGCCGCCCCGAATTATCATAGACAATATCGACGATATTACCGAACACCAGATCGCGCGCCGCACGATCGAAGGGTTGGCCCGCCCGCAACGCGTTCTCGTGATCGCGATCGATTTCGCTATCGAGCTTTTCGTAATAGCCCTTGCCGAAGCCGATCAGGCAGTTCCAGGCCTCGTGCCGGGTAACGTAAAGGATGTTTTCGCCGCGGCTCGATTCAGTCACCAATTTGCGGAAGTGGGCGGGCAGCACGTAGCGCCCCTTGTCGCCCTTTGGCGAGAAGCCGTGTCCACCGTAAATGACAGGCGATCCAGCCACTAACTCCCCCATCCCTCCCCGGGACCCCGAAAAAACCAAATCCCCTTCGCCCGGCAACACGAGGTGCGCCGACCGTATCGCCGCATATGACGATGAAACTCTGCCGATCCCTGACACCTACCGTGTCAAGGGCGCGCAGGGAAGGGAAAATCCGGGAAATTATGCCACTTGATTGTGGAGATCTCATTTATCTGAATATTTTCAGATATTTATAAAAATATGACCAATGCTAACAAGTAAGCCTATTCTGTTTTTGTTCCGATAGGAAGAGTTTATCAAGCCCCATTTCAGCGCATTTTCCCGGCGAGGTGGCGGGAACATAGCGGCCGGCAGCGGTGCGGCCCGTGAATTCCCGCGATCAACCGCGCAGAGTCGAAAAGCTGCCCGCGATTTCCCGCATCTCTCGCTTCACCTTCAACTGGTGCGGTTTGGAAGGATTAGTGAACAGCCGCAGCGCGGTTGGCATTGCCACCTTTGCCAGCCGGCGCGGCGGAAGGCGACGGCACCACGCCCAGATCCGCGAGCGGGTCGCTGCTGCCCGTACTGGCAGCAGCAGCGCTATGCGCATTATTAGCCAGAGCCGTGCCGGCGGCGTCGGCCAGCCGCGCCCGGTCCATGATGATATTGGCCAGCGCGACCAGCAGCAGCATCGTCGCCAGGCCAAACAACCCGACCTGCAAGCGCTGCACCGCTTCCGCACGACGTTCACGCGCCGTCGGCGGCGTAAAATGCTGAGGTGTGGTGACCGGTTGCACCAGCTCGGGACGTTTGAATGCCGCCATCGAGCTCAGTTTAGCTTAATTTTCCAGCCAAGGAAAGCTCGGCAAGCCCTTGGATTCCAGCCATTCGCGATTGTAGAGCGATGACAGATAGCGAAAGCCGGTATCGCACAGGATAGTGGCCACACGCGGGTCCGAACGGCCCTCGGCCACCAGCTTGCGCCCCAGCGTCACTGCCCCGGCAATGTTGATGCCCGACGACAAGCCGAGGCACAGCCCCTCTTCCTTGAGCAACCGGCCGACCCAGACCAACCCCTCCTCATCGGAAATCCGAAACTGGGTATCGATCGGCGCGCCTTCCAGATTGGCGGTAATCCGGCCCTGGCCGATACCCTCGGCCACCGATGTGCCCTCCGCCTTAAGCTCGCCATAAGCATAATAATTGTACAGCGCCGCGCCGTGCGGGTCGCTGAGCGCGATGACCACGGTCTCGTCGAATTCCTTGAGCCCCATACCGACCCCGGCGATGGTGCCGCCGGTGCCCGCCGCGCAAGTGAAGCCATCGATCCGCCCTGCCATCTGCTCCCAGATCTCAGCCGCAGTGGTCTCGATATGGGCTTTGCGATTCGCGATATTATCGAATTGGTTCGACCACACCGCGCCCGGCGTCTCTTCGGCCAACCGCCGCGAGGTGTGAACGAAATGCCCCGGATTGGAGAATGGCGCCGCCGGCACCAGCACCAGATCGGCACCCAGCGCGCGCAAAGTATCCATCTTCTCGCGCGACTGAGTCTCGGGCATCACGATCACGGTGTGATAGCCTAGCGCATTGGCCACCAGTGCCAGGCCGATGCCGGTATTGCCCGCCGTGCCTTCGACGATGGTGCCGCCGGGCTGCAAAGCCCCGCGCTGTTCAGCGTCGCGCACGATCCACAACGCCGCGCGATCCTTGACCGAGCCACCAGGGTTGGCGAATTCGCATTTACCCCAGATTTCGCAGCCAGCAGCCTCGCTGGGCCCCTTGAGCAAAACGAGCGGGGTATTGCCGATCAAATCGAGCGTGCGGCGAGAGGCAGGAGGCGCGGTCATGACCGGACAGGTAAAAGCCACGCAAGCGTTGCGCAATCTAAATGCGGTTATTTAGGTTATTTAAGAGGATAGACCTGGGGCCAGCGGCCCCAGACCCCAATAATGCCTTTGCCGTGTAACAGTTCGGCGTCGCCTGGATTCGCAGCGCCGCCGAAGGTCCGCCTTCGCTTCAGTCTTCCTGAGCGATCGTCACGCGCAGGCCTTCAAAGGCGTCGGTCACCGGCAATTGGCACGACAGCCGCGAGTTGGCATCGCGGTGGTCGGAGCTATCAAGCAAGTCGTTTTCGTCTTCGCTCATCTTGGGCAGCTTGTCGGCGAAGGCCGGATCGATGTGGACGTGGCAGGTGGCGCAGCTGCAGCAGCCGCCGCACAGCGCGAGCAGTTCGTCAAAGCCATTGTCGCGGATCACTTCCATCAGTGTCCGGCCCACCGCCGCGTTCACCGATTTCTCTTCACCCGCCTGATTGATCACGACCACATTAGGCATTGCGATAGTTCCTTCCCGTGCGCCGCCCCCTGAAAAATGGACGGCCCTGTTCGCGCTTCGGCGCGGCTGCTAATCACTTGCTTAGCAATTTGCAAGTTCGCTGAAAACGAAATGGGATTCGATATGCAAAGCAACCAAGGAACGTCATGGGTCTGAGCGAAGAAATGTTGAAGTGCGGGCTGGATGCGCTCGCCGCGCGCGAGCCTGGTATCGCCCGGGCGCTGGCCGTGGCCGGCTATCCGGAGCCGCGAATCCGTCCGCGCGGCTATGCCACATTGCTGCGCACTATCGTCGGCCAGCAAGTCAGCGTGGCGGCAGCGGCATCGGTCTGGGCCAAGCTGGAAGCGCTGCTCGGGGCCGGCCTGCTGCCGGAGAACTTGCTCGCCGCCGACTTCGACGCGCTGCGCGCCTGCGGCTTTTCGCGCCAGAAGCAGGGCTATGCGCGCAGCCTGTGCGAACTGGTGGTGAACCGCGAACTCGACCTCGAAACGCTCCCCGAGGACGATGAGGAAGCGATTGCGCTGCTCACCCGCATCAAGGGCATCGGCCGCTGGTCGGCGGAAATCTATCTGCTCTTCGCCGAGGGGCGCCCCGATATCTGGCCAGCGGGCGATCTGGCGGTCCAGGCCGGCCTTCACCGGATTCTCGGATTGGCCGAGCGCCCGTCCGAACGCGAAACCCGAGATTTGGGCGAGGCCTGGCGGCCCTGGCGCGGAGCCGCAGCGATCTTGACCTGGCATTGCTACAATAACGCGGCGCTATAGCGATATCAAAGCCCCCTCCCCTTCAGGGTAGGGCAATCGCATATCGCTCGTCATGCTGACGGAAGTCAGCATGTGGATTCACATTCGAAGTGCAACAGGTTGAAGATTTCGGCGGGAGTTTGGAAGCCGAGGCATTTTCTGGGTGTATTGTTATAG
>JAMFSI010000194.1 GCA_026225215.1 Sphingomonas palustris
ATAACGCGCCCTTCTTCTCCCCGCCCGCGTGCGGGAGGGGCCGGGGGCGGGCACCTTCCTCTAGCAAGATGACAATCAAGCAAGACTAAGGGCCCACCCCTAACCCCTCCCGCAAGCGGGCGGGGAACAGGCCCGTCATTTCTTTCCCTCCAGCCCATCGATTGCCCGCTCCCCCAACCGCTTCCGCTCCACCCCCCACTGCCGCTCCGAGTCCAAAATCGACCGCCGCCGCATCTCATCAAACCACGTCTCCGCCGACAGCAGCCCACCCTGCGCCGCATCCAGCAGCAGCGTCGCCGAGGCATCCGACAGACTATCCACGCCAAAATCCTTGAACAATTCCACCCGACTCGGCGTCTCATCGCCCAGCCACAGTGCGGTGTAATCGAGGCAGGCATTCAACCCGTCCTCGAAATTCTCGACGATCGATTGCAGCAGGCAACTATTGGCCTGCCCTTCGCTCACCACTTGCGTCGCCGTGGCATTGGCCTTTTGCTTGACCAGCAGTTCCGCGCCGAGCTGGCGCATGCGGTCTTCGAGGTCGAGGAGCGATTGCCGCCCGGCGTCGATGGCATGGCCGCCATGTTCGACGAATTTCATATCCGCCTCGGCCTCGGCGACGACCACGGCGGAGGAAGCGCCGATGCGGATGGTGGCGCTGGGATCGAAGCCCTTGCCGAACAGGATCGGTACGCGGGCGACATGGAGGATGGTCTGCTGATCGCTCGAAGACTGCCAGTGCTCAGCATTGAGATAGGCGAGGTCGAGCAGCGGCGAGGTGCCAGCGCCGAATGCACGTCGCGTGCCATAGAAAAATTGAAACGGCACCACATCGAGCGTCGTCGCCCCTGAATCATACAGCAACCAATCGCCGCCGCTCCCTTCACCCCGGCGCCACAATTCCCAGCCGCCCGGTTCCAGCACTCGCACTTGCTCGACTTGCCGCTCGCCAAACCGGCCATCGGGTTCAGCGACGCTCTCCAGCAGCCGCAATTGGCGCAGCTTCCATGCGCCACCGCTGCGATCGGCCTTGGCGCCCAGGATCGCGGCGGCGGAGTAATGCGCCCAGAACGGACGAATACCTGCGGCCTTCTCCTCGGCGCGGGTCATGCCGGCGGGGGCCGGTGGGCAATCGACCAGCACGCCGTCCAAGCCATGCGACAGACAGCCGCGCAGCAGCGTCTCGCAAAACGCTGGAAACTCGGTGCCCTGTCCATCGATATCGGGCAAATACTCCGTCACGCTGGGCGCCACGCGACCGCTTCCTACCGGCTGGCTAAACGGCTTGGCCGCCATCACCGCGCAAGTCCGCCCAAAGAAGTTGGTCAGCACCGCCGTGTCGAGCCGCGCCTGATAAGCTGCATCATCCTCCGCCGGGAATTGCGGCAACAGCGCCCGCCCGGCGCGGCGCATCGCGCGGGTGCCACCGGTCAAGCCATCGAGGATCGGCCATTCCGCCGCCATCGCCGCCACCGCAGACGAAGGCTGGCGCACGTCCGCCACTGTATCGGCAACTGCCATCATACCATCAATTTCCTTATCGCCGCCGGCTCGCGCCGCCGGATCAGCGGGGCCAGCGCATAGCGCACGGCATCCCAGACATGGTCGTCGCCCGGCCGCAGCAGCGGCAGCACATCGCCGGTCAATCGGTCGGTCTGATACGACCAGCCGCGCGCCTCGCGAAACGCATGAATGCAACGCGGATGAATGACGATGCGCTCGTAGGAACGCAAATGCTCCACCCCATCCTCGACGCTGCCCGGCCATTTGTCGGCGGCCACACAGCGCGGAAAACCATGGCGAGCGATGAAATTGATCGTTTCCGGCCGCGAATTATCCGCGCGGATGACATGATCGCTTGCACCGGCGATCCGGGCGAACAGCGCGGGCGTATCGTCGATCGCCACTTCATAGCCATAGGCTTCGTCCTCGATATAAAGCCGCCGCCCATCGACCCAGCATTTGATCAGCACCGTCGGATCGACTGAAAATCCCCAGTCGGCGCCGAAATAGGGCCCGTGCCAATCGGGCAGCGGGGTGAAATCCGCCTGCAGCGCCCTGCCCTTGAGCACCTGCGCCTCGGTCTGGCGGAGAAACCCGCCTTCCCAGACATGATGATAAGTCTCGGGCCGCTGCTCGGCGTCACGCCGGCGCTGCCGGTCCAAGATCTCGGGAAACCAAGGATTGTCCTGCCAGTTCAGCGCGGTGATCCGGCTGCGCGGGTCCTTCGTCTCGCGAAACCGGCGATGGGTGGCGCTGTCTTCGCGCTCGGGATTCCAGGTCACCCATAATTCGCTATCCGCCTCGCGCAGCGTCGGGATCAGCCGCACCCAGGCGGCTTCGCTGACCGGCTCGGCCTCATCGATCCACGCCAGTTTCAGCCGCGCCTTCGATTTGATGCTGTCGATATTGCGGTCGAGCCCGTTAAAGCTGTAATCGATCCGCCCCGGGAGCGCGGCGCTGGTGCGGATATAGGTCTCGCCGATGTCGAAGAACGGCGCCAGCCACGGCTGCGTGGCGATCGCCGCCCTGATCTCTTCCATCGAACTGTCGGCCAGCGAATTCATGAATTGCCGCCCGCACAGGATAATGCCCTGTGCGCCATTGCCCGCCCATTGATAAGCGCGGATCGCGCTCATCAAGGCAAAGCTGCGGGTCTTGCCCGAACCGCGTCCGCCATAAGCGCCGCGCACATCGGCACTGCCGGTAAAGACGCGGCGCAGCTTGGGTGGCAGCTCAACCTTGATCGCCGGCGCCGGCGTCCTCTGCGGCCTGGTCGGGGTTAAACTCGGTGTGATCCTTGCTGCCATCGATCAATTCGATCCGATAATAGACGAGGGGCGAACGGCTGCCCTCTCCGGCCGGCACCATGCCCGACTTGCCATAGCCGCGCTCGAGCAGCGCCGTCGCGGCGGACACCCGCGACGCTTCGCTGCTACCCGTGGTGGCAACCTCGGCGAGAACTTCGACCGCCGCCTCGGTGTGCTGGCGTGCCAGCTTGCGCAGCGCGGCGGCACTCGGTCTGCCGGGAGCAGCGGGCATGGGCTGAACTTTCCTGGTTGGGAGAGGCTGCGGGCTCACCCGTCATTGACGGGTTGCACGGCCAGTCTTCGCGTATTGCACAGCCCAAAACGAAAGACGCCCGCACAGCCATGTGGCCAGCGGGCGAGGTTTCTTACGAAGCTTGCGTCAACCGGGTGTCTCCCTGCCGGCGCATCTTTCGATAATCCCTATCTGTCATAGTTTTCGTTGCAATGCAAGCCCTAAATTTGCAGGAATGCAAATTTTTGTAAGCGCGGCGCCCTTATCCGCCATTTTTCTTCACCTGAGCCTGCCTTCGCCCAGCCGCCGATAGCTGCGCTCTGCCCGTTCGGCGTCGATATCATGCCAAGTCTGGTCACGCAGTTCGAGCCACAGATCCAGCGCAGCGATCAGCCGGCTGCGCGCCTTGCGCCACGGTACATTGTGGACGCGCGCGGTGCCGACGAGATCACGATCGCTGATCACCATATCGATCACCATCCGGCGCGGCATCGGCAGTCGTTCGCGCCAGCTCGTATAGGTCATTTCCCAGCGCACTTGGGACAGACGCTCGGTCAGCACATCCCGGCCGCTGCCGCCACAATCGACGCGCGGTTCGAGGCGAGCGCCGCGCAGTGAAACCGCGCGCTCGATGCTTTCGGCAATGCGGGCAATCTGGCCGGCCGCCTCGTATTGCGCCAGCGAGAGCGCACCGCGTTCGTGCATCAGCGCCAAGGCTGATTGCTGGCGGTTGCGCTTGGTTTGGGCGCGGGTGTTGGTTTCGATATGGGTGACCAGGCTATCGGCGTAGTGGCCCTGCGCCATGGCTTCGGCGGGAATGAGCGGTTCGCCGGGGCGGCGGCGGATCAATTCGGCATTGGCGAGGCGGTCCCGCCATTCCCGATGCGTTTCACCGGGCATTTTCGCCTGCGGCTGTGGCGTTGCGGAGGTCTGGCGGGCTTTATGGCGAAGGGCGGTGCGCGTCATCGTGGCTCCCAGTGGTGAAAGATGCGCGCGGCGATACAGGCGTGGCGCAACATCGGCCTGGGGAACATAATAGCATTATAGCTAATTTGCAATAGCAATATTACGCTTCTACCCATTTAGCATTTGTGCTAAATTGACCACATGGCCGGCATCGAATCAGACACTGCTTTCGTCAGGGAACTCTGCAACTGGGCGCGGCTGGCGCCCAGTGCGCTGGCGCGCGCAGCCGGCCTCACCCCCACCACCATTCTGCGCCCCTATAACGGCATGGCGACCACCCGGTTGAGCCAACCCACTTTCGAAAAGCTGCAATCGCGTTTTCCAGATTATCCCGGCTGGCGGCGGCATAGTCCCGATCTGCCGGTGCTGGCGGGCGATCGCCTCGATCCCGGGGCGCCGCGCGACGATCTCGCTTATGTGCGCGCGCTGGATATCAGCCTAGGCATGGGCGATCCCACCGTGGTCGAGGATTATCCCGATACCGAACTGGTGCCGTTCAACCTGGGCTTTATCCGCGCGATCACCAAGGCGCCCACCGATCAGCTGATGATCCTGGCCGGGCATGGCGAAAGCATGGAGCCGACGCTACTGCGCAACGACATGCTGCTGATCGACACCAGCCAGCGCCAGCCGCTGGTGTCGGATCTGATCTGGGCGTTCCACTATGCCGGGGGCGGGATGATAAAACGGCTGCGGCGCATTCGTGAAGAAAGCCGCGACCGTTTTCTGATTATCTCGGACAATGCCGCGGTGCCCGATCAGGCGGCGGATATTGATGACGTCCACGTCATCGGCAAATTGATCTGGATCGGCCGCAAGATGTAATAGAGTAGGCTGGCGTTCCATAGGCCTAAGCCTCTGACCCGAAATTAGCTACGCTGGCCTGCGGCTCGCGAAAGGGCGAATTTCGAAGTCGGTACCGACTTTCCGAA
The DNA here is from genome assembly GCA_026225215.1 of Sphingomonas palustris. GTDB lineage: Bacteria > Pseudomonadota > Alphaproteobacteria > Sphingomonadales > Sphingomonadaceae > Novosphingobium > Novosphingobium palustris. Next base: position 4,941 of record JAMFSI010000194.1, read on the forward strand.
ACGAAGTTTCGGATCAGACAATAAGCTCAAATCAAAACTGCCGCCCCGAACGGGACGGCAGTTTCAATAGCTCTGTCGATCGAATCAACCGATCGCAGTTGCACTTACTCACCAGTGATGGTGATGATGATGCCAGTGGTGATGCCAATAATGCGCGCTGGCCGCAGCCGGCGCGGCCAGAATGCCCAGAACCAGGGCGGCTGACAGAACTGATTTGAAAGCCTTCATAGATTTCCTCCTCATTCACGAGCCTGGGGCTCGGTACCGATGCTAACTCAGTCCTGGCGTCCTGTCTCGTCTAATGTGTATGAGTTCAGTTGCATTTCGAAATGACCGGCATTGCTCTCCATCTGTCGGTGAGTTACCTTCCTTGTGGGATGGAACCGTGATCGCCGCAGGGCATTTGTGCCGTGGGGGTACACGTCAGGAAAGGACCCGGCATGAAGAAGCCTGTAATTGCAATTGCCTTGGCTAGCGCCATGTTCGCCGCTGCCACACCCATGGTGGGCACTCCTCTCGAAACGGCAGCACAGGCTCAGCCGTTCCCGATCGCACCGTTCTTCTACACCGGCCATCGCTACTGCTGGTATGATGGCGGTTGGCAGGGCGGCGGCTGGTATTGGTGCGGTTACAACTGGCGTCGTGGTTACGGCTGGGGCGGCGGTTATGGCTGGCGTGGCCACGGCGGGCGCGGCGGTGGCTTCCACGGCGGCGGAGGCGGTTTCCATGGTGGCGGCGGCTTCCACGGCGGTGGCGGGGGCGGTCACTTCGGCGGTGGCGCCGGTGGCGGTCACTTCGGTGGCGGTGGCGGTGGCCACTCCGGCGGCGGCGGCGGCGGCGGCGGACATCACCACTAATCCGTCCGCTGCATTATCGAACCCCCGCGTGACAGGTTAACATCACGTAAAAGCTTTTGAGCGCCGTCTTTATCAGCGTGCCCAGCCGGCATCGCTGGTGGAAGGCGGCGTTCGAATATTTACCCCTTGCCCCACGATCGTTCCGAAATTGACTGCGGATCACGAAGCCGCAGTCATGGCGGATTTTGCGGCGGATAGCTTTCGCTTGCTAAATTTTAGCTATAATGCTAATAGGCCGAAACTGAGTCGGCGCAGGAGCGCGATCTCTTGCCCCAGCCCCTCGTCGGAGCCCTTTCCATGCTCACACCGCTGGATATCGCCAGGCTCATTCGCACCGAATTGCAGCGAGCCCGAAGCATGGCCGCCGCACTGACCCGCAATATCGGCCAGGTACTGGATAACGCCGATCGGATCATACCCTTCGCGCTCACCCGATTCGACGACCTGCTTGCCGACGACATCCTGCGCCTGCTTGGCTGCCTGCAGCGCGCGCATGAACTGCATAATCGGTTGAACGAGGCTCAGGTTCTGGACCTGGCTCTGGGCCACGGCGGCTCAGACCTCGGGGAGGACCAGATTCCCGCAACTGCGGCGCGTGGCCCTGCCCTGCTTACCGGCTCGGTCGCATGAACGCGTCCGCACACGCCATGGCAGTTGCTCCGCGCTACCGGCTACATGCGCTGGTCCAGCGCGCGATCACAGCCAGCATCGATCTGACCTCGGCCGCCATCGCCGGCAAGACGCTCAGCGATGCCCAATATGCCTGCATAGACCAAGCCGCTGAAGAGGCGCGGCAAGAATTGCTCGATTGCCTCGCGCGCGATCACGGCATCGATGCGAAGATGGCCGATCAGCTTGGCGCGCTGCTGTAACCGTCGGAACCTGGCTGGCCGATTCCCACAATCGCATTGACACTCGCCGAGGCTTACCGCTAGGGGCGCGGGTCCGCAGCGAGCTGCGGCACGGCCCGATGGCGGAGTGGTTACGCGCCGGACTGCAAATCCGTTTACCCCGGTTCGATTCCGGGTCGGGCCTCCAACCTTAGCGTCACTGACGTCCCCGCCGCCTCGCAGCCGCTTCCAAAACCTCCATAATTCTTAAGTTTAAGGATTACGGAACCCAACTTGTTGCCATGGACTGCCACTGACAGCCTCACGCTACAGCGTGGGCAAATGTGTGGGTAGGGTGAGTCAGGTCTATGGCAAGGGGTGCTCTAACAGCTGTGAAAGTGAAGGCGCTGTTGAAGGCGCCGGGACGCCACAATGATGGCGATGGCCTACCGTACACGGCTTTCCGCGCAGCATCTGGATCAGGGGTTATAACTCTCCGATAGCTGGTAAGTGCCGATAGCCCGATTTCGAGTGATATCTGGCGAAGTGGATAGTGAACCCCTTCATCCGATCCGTGCTCGGCCCGGAAATGGCGAAGAAGGCGGCGAACATCTGTTGGAATGTGGTTGGGGCGACGGAGAGTTACAGAAGCCGCGCGCCGCTCAGGCCGCTGCCGCTACCGGATTTCTACCAAATCTATCTTGCCGACAGGGTTTTGTTACAACTATATTGCTGCTACGGGCAGGCGATGCAGAGAACCAAGCCGAAATGGCGCGCCGATCACGGTGCGCGTGCCCTTAAGACCGTCAGCGAGATCGAGGCATCGATCGGTGCGCTGCACGACGAAGATCTCCTGGATCTCCAAGACATATTTGCCGGCTTGCCGACCAGCGTGCTGGAAACATGGGCTTCGAACGAAATACGGCGCCGCAATCTCGTGGGGTAGAGCCATTCGCCCCTTGCCGAATTGTCCGGACCGCGCATTGCGGCTCCCTGCTGCCGATGCCCGATGTTCATATTCATGAATATTTATATGAATCAGAGAAGGGGCCAAGTCAGGTCGCTGAACGGGCGCTCATTCGCCTTGCCGCGCACCATATCACCAGCCCGCATACCGCGAGCAGCGCCCCGATCGGGCCGGTCGAGGTCCAGCCCAGGCCGGCCGCGATCGCGATCCCTCCCAGCCAGGCGCCGAGCGCGTTGGCGGTATTGAACGCACTGTGATTGAGGGCGGCGGCGAGTGCCTGGGCATCGGCAGCGATGTCCATCAGCCTGGTCTGCAAAGGCGGCCCCATCGACAAGGCGGCAAAGCCGACGAAGAACAGGTTGACCGTTACCGCTGCCTTGGAATGCGCGGTCAGCGCGACCAAACCCAAGGTGCAGGCGTTGAGCACGAGCGTAATCCCGATCGCGCGCATCACCCCGCGATCTGCGAGCCAGCCGCCGAACAGGCTTCCCGCCACCATGCCGGCGCCGATAACCGACAGCACCAGCGGGACTTGCGCCTCTTTCATGCCCGATACGATCGTGAGCATCGGGGTGATGTAGCTGTAGACGGCGAAGACGCCACCGAAGCCGATCGCGGCAATCCCCAATGTCAGCCACACCTGGCCGCTCTTGAGCGCACCGAGTTCGGTCAGGGGGCTGGCGCCGGCGGGCGCCGGCATCGGGCGAAGGGCAATGCGGCAGAGCATCGCCGTCGCCAGACCGGTTGCCGCCACCACGATGAAGGCAGCACGCCAACCCGCAACTTGCCCCACCCAAGTAGCGAACGGGACACCAACGACGTTGGCGATGCTCAGACCCAGCATCATTCGGGCAACAGCCTGAGCGCGCTTGACCGGCGGCACGAGCGAGGCTGCCACCAGCGAGGCAATGCCGAAATAGGCGCCATGCGGGAGGCCGGCCAGGAATCTTGCCGCAATCACCAGCCCATAGCTCGACGCAACCGCGCACAGCAGGTTAGCGAAGGCAAAAAAGCCCATCAGCCCGACCAGCATCGCGCGCCGCGCCGTTCGGGCGAAGACCGCCGCCAGCAACGGCGCCCCGAACACGACGCCCAATGCGTAAGCGCTGATCATGTGTCCGGCCGTGGGCACGGCGACATGAATATCGCGCGCAACGTCGGGCAACAGGCCCATAGAGGCGAATTCACCGGTGCCGAGAGCAAAACCGCCCAGCGCCAGCGCGAATTCCGCAATTCCTACACCATAAGGCGGCGTGACAGCCCGATCGACAGCAACGGGATCGGCGGCATTGCTCATACAGGAATTCCTTGAGATCGGATTGGCCCCTCTCCCGAGAGCCTGTGCCTTAGTGTCTGACCCGAAACTTCGTTTCGGATAGTCGGTACCGGCCCGCTCCTCCGGCCAACCTCCCATAGCCGGCCTATCGGAAGCCAGCTACTTCCCCCCTGGCCGATAAGCGGCAATAGTGGAGCGATTTCGAACGGAACAGGCCAAATCTGCCAATCATCGCGGAGAACAATCGTGTCGCAACCAAGGGCCGTCGCCGTTCGTCACGTGAGCTTCGAAGATCTCGGGAGCTTCGCTGAGCCGCTGAAACGCGCCGGATACGAAATCTCCTATGTTGATGCCGACGTGGCGGATCTCGACTGGGCCGTGACCGCTGACCCCGAACTTCTCGTGGTGCTGGGTGGTCCTATCGGCGCTTATGAGGAAGCGGAATACCCCTTCCTGAACACCGAGCTGAATATTCTGCAGCAACGCCTGGCGACCGGCAAGCCAACGCTCGGCATCTGCCTTGGGGCGCAGTTGATCGCCCGAGCCTTGGGCGCTCGGGTTTACCCGGGCCCAACCAAGGAAATCGGCTGGGGAGACATCCAGCTGACCGTAGCGGGACTTGCAGGACCGCTCCGCCATCTCGACGGGCATCGCGTGCTTCATTGGCACGGTGATACTTACGACCTTCCGGTCGGGTGCGAGCGCTTGGCGTCAACTGCCATTTGCGAGAACCAGGCTTTTGGGCGAGGCGCGAATCTGCTGGGCCTGCAATTTCATCCGGAAGTGCTGGGTCAGAACATCGGGCGATGGCTGATCGGCCATGCGGTCGAGATCGCCGCAGCGGGGATTAGCCCTTCTTCCATCCGCCAGGACACGGCAGCATTTGGGCCGGATCTGCAGCTGCGTGCCACAGCTATGCTGGAAGACTGGCTCGCGGGTCTTCCTCTAGCCTAGAGCGGCGTGCCCAGTCCGATTTCGGCTGCTTTCGGCTTCGACGATAAAATTTCTTGCCTCACCGCAAAGAAGGCTTGCTCGACAATACTCAACTGTTTTAGTAGATATCCATGGCCGGCCTTGAGGAGCCCTCCCCAAGGTTTGGCCGCGGCTTTTGATGGATGTCAGCTTGCTCCGCGTCACCAACGGCTAAAGCGCACGGAGCCTGGGCGACCACGCCGGTTTCGTGCTCCTGAAACGGAGAAACGAGATGGTACAAAGTGACAAGTCCCGGCCCCCGACAAAGCCAGCGCGGCGTCGGCCGCCGGATACCGGAATTCCTCACTCGTCGTGGCGGCAGGCGATCACCGGCACCGAGCCAAGGGTCGGCCATATCGCCAACGCCGGAGACTTCTGGGCTCGCCTCGGAATTTAAAGCTCAATCGCCAGCATCCCGAATATTCTAGAGCGGGCAACGTAATAGGCGAATCACGCGCCCGCTCTAAGCTTCTGTTGTCGCATCGTTTATCGCCACGATGCTCTAAAATCAGCCCACTTCTCCAGAAAAGGCCCCGCGATGAAAGCCCAATCCGTCCTCGAAACTATCGGCAACACGCCGCATATCCGTTTGGCGCGGTTGTTTCCGGATCACGAGGTCTGGGTCAAATCGGAAAGGGCCAATCCCGGCGGCTCGATCAAGGATCGTATTGCCTTGGCGATGATCGAGGCGGCGGAAGCTTCGGGCGAGTTGCAGCCGGGCGCTACCATCATCGAGCCGACCTCGGGCAATACCGGGGTCGGCCTGGCGCTGGTCGCGGCGGTCAAGGGCTACCGGCTGCTGCTGGTGATGCCCGAATCCATGTCGGTCGAACGGCGCCGGCTGATGCTCGCCTATGGCGCCAGCTTCGACCTCACCCCGCGTGAAAAAGGCATGAAGGGCGCGATCGAACGCGCGCAGGAATTGATCGCCGCCACGCCCGGCGCCTGGATGCCGCAGCAATTCGACAACCCCGCGAATATCGCTGTGCATGTCGACACCACCGCGCGGGAAATCCTCGCCGACTTTGCCGAGACGCCGCTCGATGCCGTCATCACCGGGGTCGGTACCGGCGGCCATCTCACCGGCGTCGCTCAAGCGCTGAAGCAGGCATGGCCCACGCTCAAGGCTTTCGCGGTCGAGCCGACCTTGTCGCCAGTAATCAGCGGCGGCAAGCCGGCGGCGCATCCGATCCAGGGGATCGGCGCCGGCTTCATCCCGGCGAACCTCCACACCCAACTCCTCAGCGGCGTGATCCAGGTCGATCCCGCCGACGCCAAGGAATGGGCCCGGCGGTCAGCGCGCGAGGAAGGGCTGCTGGTCGGTATCAGTTCGGGCGCGACGCTGGCCGCGATTGCGCAGAAATTGCCCGAGTTGCCGGCCAATGCCCGGATTCTGGGCTTCAATTACGATACCGGTGAACGCTATCTCTCGGTGCCGGACTTCCTGCCGGAAGCCTGAAGGGGCATAGCATGAAGCGGGCATTGATCATTCGCCATGTGCCTTACGAGGGCGTGGCCGGTTTTCGCGAGCCGATCGAAGCGGCAGGCTACCATGTCGATCGGATCGACGTGGCCGATCCGGCGTTTGCCACGCTCGATCTGCGGCAACCCGATCTGCTGATTATGATGGGCGGCCCGATGGGCGTCTATGAGCAGGAGCGCTATCCCTGGATCGGCTGCCAGCTGCGCCGCCTCGCCTTGCGGCTCGATGCCGATCGACCGACGCTGGGGGTATGTTTCGGCGCGCAGATGATCGCCGCGGCGCTGGGCGCCCGGGTCTATCCGGGCCCGACGAAGGAGATCGGGTTCCATCCGGTGACGGTTCACGCCGGTTCCGCCGATAACCCACTGCGCCACCTCGCTGAAGTTCCGGTGCTGCATTGGCATGGCGATACCTTTACCCTGCCCGAAGAGGCGGAGCTGCTCGCCTCCAGCCATCTCTATGACCATCAGGCGTTCCGGCGCGGCGCCAATCTGCTGGCGCTGCAATTCCACGCAGAAATGGGCGAGGACGAGCGCTTTGACGCCTGGATCGAACAGGGCCCCGAAGCCATGATCGAAGCCGGCGCGGAAGAAACCGCGCTACGCGCCGCTCATGACAAGCTGGGGCCAGGCGCGGTGGCAGCAGGCCGCGCGATGATTGCGCAATGGCTGGGCGGACTGGGGCTGGGCGGACTGGCATGAATCGCGCGGTAGCCACTTTGCACTTTTTATCGAGATTATCGCCCCTTTTGTCGCAGAACTGTCGCAGGGGTATTGTCTATTCTATTTGTAGAGTTATGCTAGGTTAAAATCGCGTTTCGCGATTCGAACCCACGCGTCGGCACGAAAGGAGGCGTAGAATGATCAATGATGACGCTTCCAGCGCAACGCTGGCCCCTTTGGTTCTCACCGTTCCGGGCCTCGGCAATAGTGGGGCGGGTCACTGGCAAAGCCTGTGGGAAGAACAGCGCGCCGATTGCCGGCGTGTCGAACTCGGCATGTGGGACCAGCCGCATCGCAACACCTGGGTCAACCAGCTCAACCTCGCGATCCGCGCCGCCGCTGATAACGCCCAAAGACGCCCCGTCGTTCTAGCGGCGCATAGCCTCGGCTGCCTCGCGGTGGCGTGGTGGGCGAAGCTCGAAGCGGCGGATGCCGGGCGACTGGTGGCGGGCGCTCTATTGGTGGCGCCGCCCGAGGCAGAGCAAAGCGCGATCGATCATCGGCTCGCCGGTTTCGCCCCGGTGCCGACAGAGCGACTGCCATTTCCCGCGATCCTGGTCGCCAGCCGCAACGACCCTTACATGAATATTCGCATCGCCCGACGGCTGGCCGGCCATTGGGGCGCCGGCTTTGCCGATGCCGGTGCAATCGGCCACATCAACGCCGCTTCAGGGCTCGGCAACTGGCCATTGGGGCAATCCCTGCTGGGCCAGTTGCTGAAAAGTGCCATTTTATCCGGGAGCATCGCCAAGGATGCCCCGGCTCGAGCAGGCGAGGCTTCCCGTCTCGCGCATGGGCAGGGGGCTTCGCCTGCAAAGCCGGCTACCGACTCACCCACGATCAGGGGCTGACCACCAAGCTCCTCACTACCAAGCTCTTTACTGGCAGATTGCTACGCAAATCAGGGCGTCAGTTCGCTCAAACCAGAATGTCTACTCATTTAATCGATTACCGTCTTAACACAGGGGACTACCGCAGTGATCAATCAATTTATCAAACGCCGCCTCTTTCTCGCCAGTGTCGTCGCGGCGACATCGCTTGCAGCCATGCCCGCGCTGGCCGCGCCGCCGCCGGCCGTGCTCACCAATGTCTCCTACGATCCCACCCGCGAACTGTACCAGGCGCTCAACCCCGTCTTTGCCGCCTGGTGGAAGAAGAAAACTGGTCAGGACGTGTCATTCCGCATGAGCCACGGCGGATCGGGCGCACAGAGCCGCGCCATCATCGACGGGCTGGATGCCGATGTCGCCACGCTGGCGCTGGGCTATGATATCGATGCTCTCTCGGACAAGGCGCATCTGCTCGCTCCGAACTGGCAACAGGCACTGCCCCACAATAGCTCACCCTATGTTTCGACCATCGTTTTCCTCGTGCGCAAGGGCAATCCCAAGGGCATTCATGATTGGGGCGACCTGATCAAGCCAGGCGTCCAGGTAATCACCGCCAATCCGAAGACCAGCGGCGGTGCGCGCTGGAACTTCCTGGCGGCCTGGGCCTATGGCCGCAAGGTCGGCCATTCCGAGGCCGCCGCCAAGGATTACGTGGCCAAGCTCTACAGCCACGTACCGGTGCTCGACAGCGGTTCGCGCGGCGCGACCACGACTTTCGTCGAACGCGGCATCGGCGACGTCTTGCTGGCCTGGGAAAACGAAGCCTTCCTCGCGGTGAACAAGCTGGGCAAGGGCAATTTCCAGATCGTCGTCCCCTCGATCTCGATCCGCGCCGAGCCACCGGTCGCGGTGGTCACCAAGAA
>JAMFSI010000195.1 GCA_026225215.1 Sphingomonas palustris
TGATCGTCTTCGAAGACGTCGAGCCGACCAGCGCGATGCAGGTGATGATCAGCGAGGTGATCGGTCCCTTGAAGGATCATCCGGTGAAGATGGTCGAGCGGCTCGACAACGATAATCTGCCGGGCGTCATCACCATCCGCACCGCCCCCGACGCCGCCATCGTCGAGATCGACGGCAAGCCGCTGATGACCTGGCAGCCCTGGCATTTCGACCATAGCTACAACAATGAACTCAACCGCGCCGGCGTGCTGCGGGCCGAAACGATCGCGCCCGAAGGCGGCCTCACCGGCTTTGCCGATGGCATCCAGATCTATGCCGATATGGACCCCGAGTTGCGCCGCCAGATCGACGGCCGCGACATCATTTACACGCTGTATCTGCTTTATGAATTTCAGCGCTTCGGGCTGCCGGCCAGTTTCCGCGAAATTCGCCCCAAAGGCCGGGCGATACTGGATTTTGCCAAGACCTTGCCCCGCGCGCTCCATCCGGCGGTGTGGACTCGCCAGAGCGGTGAGAAGGTGCTGCATGTCTCGCCCTATGGCGCGCAGGGCATCGCCGGGCTGGAGAATCCCGAAGGCGAAGCGCTGTTTCGGCAAGTCTGGGCCGAGATCGAAAGCGTGATGAAGCCCTATTATCACCAGTGGCAACCGGGCGACATGCTGATCTGGGACAATTGGCGGATGCTCCACGCCGCCGGCGGCTGCGATCCGAAATACGACCGGGTGATGCATCGCACGACGATCAAGGGCGACTATGGGCTGGGTCGCTGGGAAACGGAACCCAAGACGCTGGAGGCTGTGCCCGAGATGATGTGATTTCCCCGCAGGTGGAGCGAACCGAAGCGCCACCGCGATAATATCGGTGACGATTTAGCGCCGAGTTGCATCGGCGGACGAAATCCGGCCAACCTAGCGGAACATAAAACGGCTTGGGCCGAGCAAGGGAACAGGACCATGACTAAAGGCACGGGAGATATCTCAGGCGGGCTGCCAGTCGAACGCGAATATTTCCATGCCGAGCAACCCGGCCCGGAAGTCCGCGATGCCGCCAATGTCTGGCTGGAGGAAGAAAACGGCGATTTCGCCATGCGCATCGGCATCGAAGCCGTCGCCGAGGAATGGGACAATCACGAGCTGTGGCTCGACATTGCCTATCCCGATGGCCGGGTGCTGAGTTCGCGCGATCGCTGCAAATCGCATTCGCCGATCGGACCCGAGGGCAAGCCGACCATCCTCGGCACCGGCCCGCTCGAATACCGCTGTGTCGAGCCGTTCAAGCTGTGGACGATCAAGTTCCAGGACTATCCAGTTTCCGACATCACCGCTCAGCAATTGATCGAGGACGTCTATCCCGAGCCGACCCCCAAGTGCCAGGTGTCGTTCGAGATCGAGATGCGCCCCGTGGTGCCGCCGCTGGTATCCGGCACGCTGACCGAAGCGTCGCGCGAAGCGGCGAAAGGCGAGCAAGGCACCTTCCTCTCGCCACGCTTCGAGCAATTGTGCCGGGCCACCGGCTGGCTGCAAGTCGATGGCAAGAGGCGCGAATTCAAGGGCCAGATCCTGCGCATCAAGCGGCAAGGCGTGCGCAAATTCGAAGGCTTCTGGGGCCATTGCTGGCAATCGGCGCTATTCCCCAGCGGCAAGGCGTTCGGAGTCAACACCTTCCCGCCACGCGACGACGGGCAACCCAGTTTCAACGAAGGCTTCATTTACGAAGGCCACGGCCCGCTGATCCCGGCACGCGCGGTCGAAAGCCCGTGGATGCGCAAATTCTATACCAGCGGCGAGGATGTGCCGTTGGTGCTGGAAACCGAAGACGGCCGCCGCGTGTCGATCAGCGGCAAGACTTTCATCAACACCCGGTCGCAAGGCCACAAGGTGCTGCCGCCGATCTATCCGCTGGTTCAGCAAGCACATGCCCATTACAGTTGGGATGGCGAGGAAGCCACGGGCATGATCGAACGCTCGACGTTTCGTGATAAGATGGATATTTAAGGAAAAGATTGAAGTTAAAAGGTTTCTTGGGGCCAAAGGCCCCAAACCCCCAACCGTCTCCCGACGCTGAATATGCTCACTACGGCCCCGTCAGCGCCTCCCTCTCGCCGGGAGACGTAACGGGAGCGCGAGGGCCCCTGGCCCTCGCATCTTCTAATGTGTTCAGCCCCTTACAAGAATAAGGAGAACGCCATGTCAGCCCCGGAATTCGCGGGTCGAACCGCGCTTATCACCGGCGCAGCTTCGGGAATTGGCGCGGCATGTGCGCGCTGGCTCGATGATCGCGGTATAGCGGAACTGGTGCTGGTCGATCTCGATGAGGCGGGGTTGGCGGCGTTGGAATTGCGTTGCAAGGTCCGGCGGATCGCCGGGGATGTTGCCAGTGAAGCGCTCTGGGACAAACTCGGGACCACGATTGCGCGCCTCGACCATGCGGTGATCAATGCCGGGATCGTTGCCGCCGCGCCCATCGCACAGAGCGATTTCGGCGAGTGGCGGCAAGCGATGGCGGTGAACCTTGATGGCGCGTTTCTCGGGCTGCGGATGGCTCTGCAGCTGATGCAGGCGACCGGCGGCGGCAGCATCGTGCTGACCAGTTCGGCGGCGGGGGTGAAGGCGGTGGCGGGGACCGGCGCTTATGGCGTGAGCAAAGCGGCGGTCGCCCATCTGGCGCGAGTGGCGGCGGCGGAAAACGCCGCACACGGCATCCGCGTCAACGCCATCGCACCCGGGCGGGTGGAAACCCCGATCTGGACCAAAACTCCGCAGTTCGCGGCGCTGGTCGAGCAGCATGGCAGTCGCGAGGCCGCCATGGCGGCGTTACGCGAAGAATCCGAAGGCTATCGCGACTTTACCAGCGCAGAGATCATCGCCGGCCAGATCGGATTCTTGTTGTCGGACGCTACCACCAATGTGCTGGGCACGGTGCTGGTGAGCGACGCAGGTTATACTCTGTAGAACCTGCGCGCCATCAGGCCGTTACGGGTTCCGCTGCAGCGCGCGGCTGGCGCAGCGCCTGGCCGATCGCCGACAGGAATTGATCGGTGGCCCGTTCCCAGGTGAAGCGTGCGCCGAACACCGCCGCTGCGCGCCGGTCGAGCTGAAGCGCCCCACCGATCGCCTGGGTAAGATCGTCATCGAGCACCGCGACCGTGGCCGGCATCTCGTTATTCACCCCGCGCCCTTCGCGCCCGACGATATCGATCGGACCCGGCACCGGATAAGCCGCGACCGGCAAGCCGCAGGCCAGCGCTTCGATCACCACCAGCCCGAAGGTGTCGGTGCGACTGGGAAAAACGAAGCAATCGGCGCTGCGATAGGCAGCGGCGAGGTTCTCACCCGCGAGGCTGCCGAGGAAATGGACATCGGGATAGCGGCGACGGAAATCCTCAAGCGCCGGGCCATCGCCGACCACCACCTTGCTGCCGGGCACATCGGCGCTGAGAAAGGCGTCGAGGCCTTTTTCGGGGGCAACGCGACCGACATTGAGCAGGATCGGGCGCGGCAGATCGGCCATCGCCGGTAGCTTCTCGCCATCGGGACGAAATTGCCAGCTGTCGATACCCCGGCTCCAGCTGCGGGTATGCGTGATCCCGCGCCGCGCCAATTCATCGGCCAGGCTTTTGGTCGCCACCAGCACCGCGCGCGAGGCGCCATGGAACCGCGCCATGATCGGCCAGAACCGCTCGGCACTGATCCCGGTCCGCAACGCGGCATAATCGGGAAAGCGGGTGTGAAAGGCGGTGGTGAACGGCACGCCGCGCGCTTTGCACCAGCCGCGCGCCGACCAGCCGATCGGGCCTTCGGTGGCGATATGGACGATGTCGGGCCCGAAGTCGTCGAGCATCCGCCGTGCCGAGAACCGCGGCGCCATCGCCAGTCGGATCGCGGCATAGCCGGGCATCGGCACGGTGAGGAAGCGCTCGGGGGTGATCAGTTCGACTTCATGGCCGCGCCGATCGAGTTCGGCCACGGTCGCGCCCAGGGTGCGCACCACACCGTTGATCTGCGGGTACCAGGCATCGGTGGCGATCGCGATTTTGAGCGGCGAGATGACCGGCCCGATGTAGAGGGCTCCAGCGGGGATGGCGGGCGTTTGCACCGGCGCGTTCATTCTGCGCCAGCCAGTTCCGCCGGCTCTGCCTCGGCGTTTGCTTTCAGCGATCGATGCTCGGCCGCCATTTCGCGCGACCAGTCGACGATGCGGATCACGCCTTGGGCGTCTTCGGCCAGCGCGGTGCAGCTTTCCACCCAGTCGCCGTCGTTGTAATAAGTGATATCGCCGATCTTGCGGATTTCGGCGCAGTGAATATGGCCGCAGACGATGCCGTCATAGCCGCGCGTTTCGGCCTCGCGGGCTACCGCGTCTTCAAAGCTGCAGACGAATTGCACCGCATTTTTGACGCGCTTTTTCATGTAGGATGACAGCGACCAATAAGGCAGCTTCAAGCGGCGGCGGATCGCATTGAAGACGATATTGGCGCGCAGCAGCATGCTGTAAGCCGTGTCCCCGAGGAAGGCGAGCCACTTGGCGTAAAGCACCACCCCGTCGAAACCATCGCCATGGGTGATCAGCAGCCGCTTGCCGTCAGCGGTGACATGCTCGGCTTCGAGCACCAGCTCGACCCCGCCGAAGCTCATCCCGGCATAATCGCGCAGCATTTCATCATGGTTGCCCGCGACGAACACCACCCTGGTGCCGCGATGGGCCATCTTCAGTATCCGGCGCACCACTTCGTTATGGGCATCGGGCCAGTACCAGCCCTTACGCAACCGCCAGCCATCGACGATGTCGCCAACCAGATAGAGCGTTTCGCATTCGATCGCGCGCAGGAAATCGACCAGCATCGCCGCATTGCAACCGCGCGTCCCCAAGTGAACGTCGGAAATCCACACCGTGCGATAGCGCCGTTTCGGGCGAAAGCCCCTGGGTTCGGGCAAGTTCAGCCATTCAGGAATGCGCCCGCTGACTATTCCGGCGCCAATGTTGCCGGAGCCGGTCTTGCCGGGCAGCAGGCCGGCCAGAAGTTCGCCTTCGTTGCCAAACATCGCTTTTCCTCAGCTTGTTGCCACTGTGCAGTAGCAGCATGAGGTTGCGCGAGCATGACGGCTTCGCGTCAGTTTGGTGACAGAAGTCTGATCTCTGAGTGTCTGGTTCGAAACTCCCGTTCCGGGAGTTTCTAAGTTTGTGCCGTCCCGCTCCCCGGGTTGGTACCACCCACAGGGTACCTTAATCGGGTGGTACCAACCCGGGGAGCGGGACGGCACAGACTATCCGAAACGAAGTTTCGGATCAAACACTCAGAAAGCCAGATTCCCTGCCGGCCTTAGATAGTCTTGAACACGGCTTCCAGGCCCAGCGTCTCGGCCAGCCAGCGATGATCGCGCGCCACCGTGTCGCTGTGGAGTACCGCCATATCGTCCCGCGCCCAAAGCACCAGTTGGCCGCCCTCGATGCGGATGCCAGTGGCCGCAAGCGCCTCGGGCGCGGCGCCGGTAAAGCGCCGGCACAGGCGGGTCGCCAACCCCCAGGCCTGCGCCTCACGCAGGCGGTGCGGCGGGGCCAGACGCAGCAATTCGGCAGTGACCGTAGCCCGACCGTTATTGGACCGCAGCGCCAGCGCCAGCATCGCCCGTCCTTCGGCGGAGATACCGATCCAGCGCTTGCGCAGCGCCCAGTCGGTGCCAAGCTCGGCGCGCAGATTGGGCTCGGCGCGCATCGATGCCAGGGCCAGCATCGCCGCACTCAACCGCAGCCGCTCACGCACCGGACCGTCCGCAGCCGTCGCCGGAGCAATCCATTTGGCGACGGCTGCCGCAGCGCCAGGCAATTCGGGCCCCAGCCCCTGGACGAAATCGCTGACCGCAACGACCAGCGGGTCTTGCGCACGGGCGGCGGGAGACAGGCGGCTGGCCAGCAGCCCATCGCGCAGACCCCAGGACGAGAAAATCAGCCGGGCGGGCTTCAATTCGCGCACCAATACGCCGAGCAGCGCTGCCGCATCGGGCAGGCTGGCCAGCCGCGATGTCGAAATTCCGGGCACCGCGGTGGGAGCGTTCACCCGCACCGCCGCCACTTCCCCACCAGGCTTGTCGCCGCTGGCAAGCGCCGCCTGCACCGCGCGTCCGTCATGGCTCTGCACCGCCATCAGGCTGCGCGCCAGCTTCAGCGCCGCTTCCGGGGCCAGTTCGAAGCCGTGCGGATCGTCGATCGGCCAGTGATCGCGCTCCATCGCGTAGCGCGCCAGCGCGCGCCACGAGCCGCCGATCAGATACAGATCCTGGCCGGGCTCGCCGGACCAATGCGCTGTGCTCAGCATATTGCGCACCCGGTGCGCGAATTTTCCGGCGCCGCCGCTGCGCAAGGGCGGCAAGCGCAGCGTGCCCAGCGGCATGCTGACGCCATGTTCGCAAGCATCGGCGGCAATATCGGTCAATTCCAGACTGCCACCGCCGAGATCGGCGACCACACCCGCCGCGCCGGGAAATGCCGCGAGTATTCCCTGAGCGCCGGTCAGCGCCTCCTGCTCGCCCGACAGCAGTCGCGGCGACAGTCCCAATTCGGCGATGCGCGCAAGGAACGCAGCGCCATCGACAGCATCACGCACCGCAGCGGTGGCGACGCATTCGATGTCGGTCACCCCGAGCAGCCGCAACAGCGCCGCATAGCGCGCCAGCGAGGCCAGCGCGGTTCGCTTGGCCTTGGTGGACAGCCGCCCGTCTTCAGCAACGCCGCGACCGAGCCGGGCGGTGACCTTCTCGTTATACAGCGTCACCGGCACCCGCGCCGGGCCGCCGAAGATCACCAGTCGCACGGTGTTCGAACCGATATCGATGACGGCGCGCGTCGGATCATGCTCGGACAGCGCGCGCGGGTCTGCGGCGGTCAGTTACACGGCGTCGGGAAAAAGCATGGCTGGTACTCAGACTCCGCCGCGCCGAAGCGCCAGCTTGGGCACCTTGCGCCCCGAGGATAGCGCCGCGCCGCGCCCGGACAGCGACGGGTTGGTCATGAAATAACGATGGCAATTGAACGGCCGGTCACCAGGATCGGCGCGGACGTAGCTGCCGTCGGGCTGCAGCAGCCAGCTTTGCTCGGTATCGAGCAGATTGGCGACCATCACCTGGTCGAGCACTTGATCATGCACCGTGTCATTGCGGATCGGCACCATCACCTCGACCCGGCGGTCGAGATTGCGGCTCATGCCATCGGCGGAGGAGATGAACACCTGTGCCTTGGGGTTAGGCAGCGCCGCACCATTGCCAAAAGCCCAGATGCGGCTGTGTTCGAGGAAGCGACCGATGATCGACTTGACCTTGATATTGTCCGAGAGGCCGGGAACCCCCGGTTTCAGGCAGCAGATCCCGCGCACCACCAGGCTGATATCGACCCCCGCCTGGCTGGCTTCGTAGAGCCGGTCGATGACGCCCACGTCGGTGAGCGAATTGAGCTTGATCCAGATCATCGCCGGCTTGCCCGCTTCGGCATTGGCGATTTCCTGGTCGCACATCTGGTAAATACGCTCGCGTAGCGAGATCGGCGCGACCGCCAGCCCCGACACGGTGCGCGGTTCGACATAGCCGGTGATGAAATTGAACACTTGCCCGGCGTCGCGGACCAATTCGGGATCGGCGGTGAAAAACGACAGATCGGTGTAAATGCGCGCGGTGACCGGATGATAATTACCGGTGCCGAAGTGGCAATAAGTGCGGTAGCCCTCGGCCTCGCGGCGCACCACCATCGATACCTTGGCGTGCGTTTTCCAGTCGAGGAAACCGTAGATCACTTGTACCCCGGCCCGCTCGAGCTGGCTCGCCCACAGCAGGTTCTGTTCCTCGTCGAAGCGGGCTTTCAGCTCGACCACCGCGGTCACCGATTTGCCCTCCTCGGCCGCGGCGATTAGCGCGGCGATCACTGCCGATTGCTTGCCGGCACGGTACAGCGTCTGCTTGATGGCGATAACATCGGGATCGGCGGCGGCTTGCCGGAGGAAATCGACCACCACTTCGAAGCTCTCGTAAGGGTGGTGAATGATCATGTCTTTTTCGCGGATCGAGGCGAAGCAATCGCCATCGTGCTGCATCACCCGCTCGGGAAAACGCGGATTATACGGCTCGAACTTGAGATCGGGGCGACCTTCCTCGACGATCACCGACAGCCCGGACACGCCGATCAACCCGCCGGTCTTGATGACGATGGCGTGATCGAGGCGCAATTGATCGCGAAGCAATTGCTCGGCCACAGGATCGAAATTATCCTGCAATTGCATCATGATCACCGAGCCGCGTCGCCGGCGCTGGATCGCGGTGCGGAAATAGCGCACCAGATCCTCGGCATCCTCCTCGACCTCGATGTCACTGTCGCGCAGCACCCGGAACACCCCGTGACCGCCCACCGAAAAGCCGGGAAACAGCAGCCCGGCATGGCGGCACAGCAGATCCTCGATGCTGATATAGATCGCTGCCTCGCCCGGCAGCCGCACGAAACGTGGCAGGGCCTGCGGGATCAGCACCATTTCCATGATCGGCGTATCATCGGACTGGCGGGTCAAGGCCATCATCACGCCCATGCCCTGGTTGGCGATGAACGGGAACGGATGCGCAGGATCGATCGCCTGCGGGGTGATCACCGGCAGCACCTGATTGAGAAAATAGCTCTCCAGCCATTGCGCCTGTTCGCGCCCGAGCGGTTCCGCGCCGATGATGGTGATGCGCTCTTTCGCCAGCGCGACTTGCAACTCGGTCCAGATGTCCTGCTGGACCGCCTCGAGCCGAATCACAGCCTCATGCGTCGAAGCGAGTTGCTGCGAGGGGGTCAACCCGTCCTCGGACACCTCCTCGATCTTGCGGCGCACTTGCCCGGCAATCCCGGCCACCCGCACCATCAGAAATTCATCGAGATTGCTCCCCGAGATCGACAGGAAGCGCAGCCGCTCCAGCAAGGGATAATTGGCATTGCGGCCCTCGGCGAGGACGCGTTGATTGAATGCCAGCCAGGATATCTCGCGATTGAAATAGCGCCCCGCCGAGGCGGACGCACTGCCCGGCGCACTCGGCGCTTGAGGCGCCAAATTCGCCGGTGTTTCGACCTTCTGAGCAGCTTCAGTCATTACCAGCGTCCTTAGCCCAGAGTGCGGTCGCGTAAAATGGTCGATTTAACTTATCGTCCGATCCGAAACTACGTTTCGGATAGTCAGCCTCTTATCAAAATCAGCCCCGACCGCGATACGAGCTGACCCCCTGATCGGGCACCCACAGCCCATCGGGTGGGGCGCCGGTTTGCCAGAACACGTCGATGGGAATGCCGCCCCGCGGATACCAATAGCCGCCGATCCGCAACCACTTCGGTTTCATCTCCGCCACCAGCCGCTGACCGATCCCCACCGTCACCGCCTCGTGAAAGCCGGCATGGTTGCGAAAGCTGCCGAGGAACAGTTTCAGCGACTTGGACTCGACGATCGTCTGATCGGGAGCATAATCTATGACGAGATGGGCGAAGTCAGGCTGGCCGGTGACCGGGCACAGCGAGGTAAATTCGGGCGCGGCAAAGCGCACCAGATACAGCGCCGCCGTCTGCGGATTGGGGACATAATCGAGCACCGCCGCTTCGGGCGAAGCCGGCAGCGTGCTGGGCCGTCCGAGCTGTAAATCGGCAGGTAGCGGAGTGGGATCGCTCATCTGAATCCCATGCCGCCATCGTCTCGCGAACACAAGCCGCCGTTCCGGAGCAACCGGGTTTCCACCTGCAAATCTGATGCCATCGCGCCACACGGCGGCCCGATTTCTCGCAATTTTGGCCAGTTCGGGGTCGACGGCGCGGCGGGGCGCAGCTAACCTCTTCGCATTCGCAGCGATAAGGGGCGCGCTGGAACGATGGACGATTTGGTTACGACGGAATGGTTAGCGAACGAGATCGGGGCATGCGACCTGCGCATCGTCGATGCCTCCTGGCATTTGCCCGACACGCGGCGCAACGCCGCCGCCGAATATGCGGCCGGACATATTCCCGGCGCGGTGTTCATGGATCTGGCCAATCTCGTCGATAGCGATGCGGCGATCGAAAATACGGTGCCCCCCGCCGCCAAATTCGCCAGCCGCGTACAAAAACTGGGGCTCGGCGACGGCAGCCGGATCGTGCTTTACGATGACAGCGCGGTGAAGAGCGCGGCCCGGGCGTGGTTTCTGCTCCAGATGTTCGGCGCGCGCGACGTTGCCATCCTCGATGGCGGCTTGGCCAAATGGCGAGCGGAAGGCCGGGCGCTGGACAGCGGCGAAACCGTGCTGCGCCCCCGCCATTTCACCGTTTGGCAGGATGACCGCAGCCTGCGCAGCAAGACGCAGGTGCTCGCCAATGTAACCAGCGGGCGCGAGCAGCTGGTCGATGCCCGCAGTGCTGGGCGGTTCAGCGGCAGCGAGGCCGATCCCCGCCCGCATATCGCCTCGGGTCATATTCCCGGGTCGCTCAATCTCCATTACCCCAAGCTGTTCAACGTCGATGGCACCTTCAAGGATATTTCCGACCTACGCGCTGCCTTCGCCGCGGCGGGTGTCGATCTGACGCAGCCGGTGGTGACCACTTGCGGCAGCGGCGTCACCGCCTGCGTGCTCAGTTTCGGGCTGCACTTGCTGGGCAAGCACGACGTCGCGCTTTATGACGGCAGCTGGACCGAGTGGGGCGCCGATCCGACGACACCGAAGCGTAGCGGAACAACCGTCCCGGCCTGACGCATGACAAACACCCCGGATCATGACGACATCCTGCCCGCCACGCGCCTCGTCACCGCGGGGCGGCGCGAAGAATGGACCGGCACGCCGGGGCGGCCCGGCGCGGTGGTCAATCCGGCGGTGTGGCGCGCGAGTACGCATCTTTACCCTGACATGGCCAGCCTGCGCGCGGGCGGCGCCAATGCCGACGGCGAATTCTATTACGGGCGGCGGGGCGGGCCCACGCAATGGGCCCTGGCCGAGGCGCTGACGCAGATCGAGCCGGGCGCGGCGGGCACGGTGCTGTATCCCTCGGGCGTGGCCGCGATCGCCGGCGCATTGCTCACCGTATTGCGGCCCGGCGACGTGCTGCTGATGACCGACAATGCCTATGAGCCCAGCCGGGTGATGGGCCGAGGGCTGCTCAAGGACTTCGGCGTCGAAACCCGTTGGTTCGACCCGCTCGACATCCCGGCGTTCGAGGCGGCGATCTGCGAACGGACTCGCGCGGTGCTGCTCGAGGCACCGGGCAGCCTGACGATGGACGTACAGGATGTGCCCACGCTCTGCGCCATCGCCCGCGCGCGCGGGCTGGTCTCGGTGATCGACAACACCTGGGCTAGCCCGCTCGGCTTTGCCGCCCTCGCTCACGGCGCCGATATCAGCGTGATGAGCCTGACCAAGCATGTCAGCGGCCACAGCGACGTGATGATGGGCAGCGCCAGCGCCGGTGAGGATTGGTATCAGGCGCTGCGGAAGCGCGCGCAGGGGCTGGGACTGGTGGTTTCGCCCGATGACGCATCGCTGATGCTGCGCGGCCTGCGCACCATGGCTGTGCGGCTCGAGCGCGAGACTGCGAGCGCGCTGGCGATCGCGCAATGGCTGGAAGCGCGCCCCGAAGTCGCCCGAGTGCTGTGCCCGATGCTGCCGGGATCGCCGGGGCACAAGCATTGGCGGCGCGATTTCACCGGTGGCTGCGGCTTGTTCAGCTTCGTCTTTCGCGGCGGCGACGCGGCATCGCGCGACCGCTTCATCGACGCATTGGCGCTGTTTGGTATCGGCTATAGCTTTGGCGGCTTCGAAAGTCTGGCGACACCCGTCGATCCGGCGACGATCCGCACCGCATCGGCGTGGCCGCTGGCGGGCATGGACAGCGCCGATCGCTTTGGTGTCCGCTTGGCGGTCGGTCTGGAAGACCCGGCAGATTTGATCGCCGATATCGAGCAGGCGTTAGCAGCGGCGATCGAACGCTGAATGGGTGCCGTCGGCGCCGTCGCGGGATTAGCCGATCCGATCGTCCGGGACAGCAGTCCGATAATCCAGGCCATCACCCAACTCGACCGAATCGGCTTCAATGTCGGCCAGACTCACGTTTCGGTGCTCGGCGGCATTGTGGTCCTGCTCGTCCTGGCCGGGGTGATCGCCTGCGGACGGTTGGGCAGCAAGATCGCCCGGCTGAGCTTCGCGCGACTTACTCATCTCGACGCGGCCCAACGGGCGCTGGGCGAAAAAATCGTCTCGATCGCGATCTGGGCCTTGGCGATCCTGCTCGGCATCGACATCCTCAAGATCAATCTCACCGCCTTGACGGTATTCTCAGGCGCCTTCGGCCTGGCCATCGGCTTCGGCCTGCAAAAGACCTTCGGCAATTGGATCGCCGGGATCATTCTACTGATGGACCGCTCGATCAAGCCGGGTGACGTGATCGCGGTCGGCACCGGCAAGGACGCCACTGTCGGTCAGGTGATGAAAATCGGCATCCGCGCAATATCGGTCGCCACCCGCGACCGCATCGAATATCTGATCCCCAACGAGAGCCTGATGACCAGCACCGTCGAAAACTGGTCTTTCTCCAGCCGCGAGGTGCGCGTGAAGGTGCCGGTGGGCGTGGCCTATGACACCGACATCGTTATGGCCGAAAAATTGATGCTGGAGGCCGCGACGCGCTGTGAGCGTGTGCTCGAGCAGCCCGCGCCGGTGGTCTGGCTGCACGAATTCGGCGACAGTTCGATCGATTTCACGATCATGTGCTGGATCAACGATCCCGAAGATGGCGTGGGCAATGTCCGCTCCGACGTACTCAAGCATGTGTGGCGGCTGTTCCGTGACAATGGCGTTGAAATCCCCTTCCCGCAACGCGACATCCGCGTGAAGGAATGGCCGAGCGGGCGCGACGGCGATGCATCCGCAGGAAACCCGCTGGGATAGGGAAAGACCCGTTCAAAGAAACGCTTATCGGTGGCAAAGGCTTTCTGGCTGGAAATACACGACGCAAGCGCCCATCTGCCGATCATGAGCCAGAACGACCCTGCACCCCGAGTCTCCGCTTCCGGCGTGACTGCCGGCGGCAAGGTGTGGCTGGTCGGCGCCGGCCCCGGCGATCCCGATCTGCTGACGCTCCGCGCTGCCCGCTTGATCATGCGCGCCGAAGTTATCGTTCACGACGCCCTGGTCGATCCACGCATCCTGGCTTTGGTATCGCCGAGCGCCCGACTGGTTTCCGCCGCCAAGCGCCGCTCACGCCACACCATGCCCCAGCACGCGATCAATGCGCTGCTGGTGGCGGAAGCCCGCGCGGGGCGCGAAGTGGTGCGGTTGAAGGGTGGCGATCCGTTCATTTTCGGGCGCGGCGGCGAGGAAGTCGAAGCCTGCCGCGAGGCTGGCGTCGCGGTCGAGGTGGTGCCGGGCATCACCGCCGCGATGGGTGCCGCTGCCGCTGCGCAATTGCCGCTGACGCATCGCGACGCGGCGAGCGTGGTCAGCTTCGTCGCCGGCCAGTGCAAGGGTCTTACCGAGCAGAACTGGGCCGGGCTCGCCGGAGCCGGTCGCACGCTGGTGATTTACATGGGCGTCGCCAATGCCGATGCCATTGCGCGCAAGCTGATCGCCGACGGCCTCGCGCCGGACACGCCTCTGGCGGTGGTCGAGAACGCCGCGCGACCCGAAATGCGGGTGCTCCGCGCCCATCTCGCGGCACTTTCGCAAGTCATCGCCAGCAAGGGGGTGCAAGGGCCGGCAATTATCGTTATCGGCGCCATCACCGCGCGCGGAGAGAATGATCTGCGCATGCTGGCGTTGGAGATGGCACAGTGAAGATTCTAACGGGAAATGATCTCAAGACCGGCGCCGTGATCTGGTGGGCGGGTAGCGACTGGTCGCTGCATGTCGCCGATGCCGCCGATGTCGGCGATCACGGCGAAGCGATTGCCGCTGCTGAAAACGCAGCGCGTCGGGTGGTGGGGCCCTATGTGATCGATGCCAAAGAAACCGCCGATGGCGTGCGCCCCGCGCATATCAAGGACCGTATCCGTGCGCTGGGGCCGACCGTGCGCCTCGACCTTTCCCTCAAGCCTGCTGATGCCGATGCCGGCAATTGGGTGATCTGATGTATAAATATGACAATTACGACCAGGCGATGGTCGATACCCGCGTCGCCGAATTTCGTGACCAGACCGCGCGCCGCCTGGCCGGCAAGCTCAGCGAGGAGCAATTCCGTCCGCTGCGGCTGATGAACGGGCTCTATCTGCAACTGCACGCTTATATGCTGCGGGTGGCGGTGCCTTATGGCACGCTGAATTCGCAGCAGATGCGCGCGCTGGGCGACATCGCCGACAAATACGATCGCGGCTATGGCCATTTCACCACCCGCCAGAATATCCAGTACAACTGGATCAAGCTGGAGGAAGCGCCGGACATTCTCGCCGATCTCGCCAAGGTCGAGATGCATGCGATCCAGACCAGCGGCAATTGCATCCGCAACATCAGCAGCGACCAATATGCCGGTGCCGCCGCCGACGAGCTGGTCGATCCGCGCCCCTATGCCGAATTGCTGCGGCAATGGTCGAGCTTCCATCCCGAGTTCACCATGCTGCCGCGCAAGTTCAAATTCTGCGTGATCGCCTCGGATACCGACCGCGCGGCGATGCGACTGCATGACATCGGCATCCAGATCGTGCGCAACGATGCGGGCGAATTGGGCTGCGCTTTCTATGTCGGTGGCGGCATGGGCCGCACGCCGATGATTGCGCCGTTGATCAATCCCTTCGTGCCGCTGGACGAGCTGATCACCTATTCGGAGGCCTGCCTGCGCGTCTACAACCGCTATGGTCGGCGCGACAACAAGTACAAGGCGCGGATCAAGATCCTGGTCCATGAACTGGGCAAGGACAATTACACCTCCCAGGTCGAAGCTGAATTCGCGCATCTCAAGGGCGAAGGTATCGAACCGCCGCTGGCCGAATTGGAGCGGATCAAGCTCTATTTCGCCGATCCGGCTTTCGAGAGCGTGGCCAGCACCGCGCCCGATCGCAGCGATCCCGATTTTGCGCTCTGGCTCGATCGCAATGTCGCCGCGCATAAGGCGCCGGGCTATGCCATCGCCACGATCAGCCTGAAGCCGGTTGGCGGCATTCCCGGCGATGCCAGCGCCGACCAGATCCGGCTGATGGCCGATCTCGCCAAGGCTTACAGCTTCGACGAGTTGCGCGTCACCCATACCCAGAACATCGTCCTGCCGCATGTGCAGCAGGCCGATCTTTACGCATTGTGGCAGAAGCTCGATGCAGCGGGTCTCGGCACCGCCAATCTCGACCTGTTGGGCGACATCATCGCCTGCCCTGGTCTGGATTATTGCAGCCTGGCCAATGCCCGTTCGATCCCGGTCGCGGAAAGCCTGGGCGAGCATCTGGCGGCGCGCGAGGAAGAGATCGGCCCGATGAAGATCAAGATATCGGGCTGCATCAATGCCTGCGGCCATCACCATGTCGGCCATATCGGCATTCTGGGCGTCGACAAGAACGGCGAGGAATTCTACCAGATCACGGTCGGCGGCAGCGCCGACGAGCAATCGGCGGTCGGCGCCATCGTCGGCCGCGCCGTTCCCAGCGACCAGGTGAACGGCGCCGTCGACAAGCTGCTGGACGTCTATCTGCAGCATCGCGCCGACGGCGAGGACCTGCCGGCCACCTATCGCCGGATCGGCGCCGAGCCGTTCAAGGAGTCGGTCTATGGTGCTCGTTAAGGATCGTAA
>JAMFSI010000196.1 GCA_026225215.1 Sphingomonas palustris
GCGTACGGCGAAGTCGTGTGGTCCTGACGCCCGGATTGCTGGCGTCAAGTCCTTGAGAGGCTAACGCCTCCCGGGGGCGATGGTGGCAAGAAGCTCCGATTCACCAGGGAGAGCACGATATAAGCCGTAAAGCCATTGCGCAGGGAAGGCCGGAGTGTTTCCGCTGAACCTGTATGCTCGTGTGCGTTTTTGTCTGTCTGTTTGCACACGAGACCGCGGGTGCAGCGCGCACCCGGTCTTCCCTGCGCCCTCTTCTTTTTGGGGCGAACGAATTTTGCAAAACTCGGGCGCAGTGTGTCGCGAGATCGCGGAGTTGTGTCGTTGTTTGATGAATCCGAAAAATCCACTCGCGTCGTCCCGGCCTCCGCGCCGGGACCCATACGGCGAGGACCCGCGTTTTCGGCAGTTGGGCAGATGCCTTCTGGGCCAATGAAGGCCAGGGGTTATGGGTCCCCGCCTTCGCGGGGACGACGGCTTTAGTGGGGCATTGCTATCAACGTCATTGCGAGGAGCCCTTGCGACGAAGCAATCCACTCTTTCTTGTGGCCCCTGGATTGCTTCGCTGGCGCTCGCAATGACGACGTTGGCGCTTGACGCGATTCTCGCCGGCGTCCGGCGTCGCTGCTGTCGGGGTATTCTCAAAAGGCACTTGAGCAGGACCTCCGCTCTGTGCCAATGATCGCGGGCATGTCGGCCGCCGATCGCCAAAATACCCGCCACGATGAAATCCCGGATTCCGGCCGCCAATTCAACTATGACGGCGCTCAGAGGGGCTTTCACTGGACGATGGCGGTCTTCATCATCGTTGCGATGATGCTCGGAATCTGCGCCTCGTTCCTGCCGCCGGGAACTTCGCCGCGCAAGGAGCTGTTGGACATTCACAAGTCCCTTGGCATGACGGTGCTTGTGCTGGTTCCGCTCAGGCTGGTCTATCGATTTATCGTGGGAGAACCGCCCTACGGTGCACCCCTGAGCCGGCTCGTTCACCTTGGCGCCCGGTTCGGGCATTTTGGATTGTATGGATTGATGCTGGCGGTGCCGATGTCAGGATATATCTACTCGGCCGCGGGCGGTTATTCGTTGCCCTGGTTTGGCGTTTTCTCCTGGCCGCGGCTGCTGGCCCGCAACGAGGCGCTGGCCCGGCTTGGCGAAGACATTCATTTTTGGGTCGGCTGGAGCTTTGTTGCTCTGCTTTGCACGCATCTTGCAGCGGTGGCTTGGCACGTCTTCGCCAAACGGGATGAGGTCATGAGCCGCATGCTGCCGCGGAAGCCGCGCAGGTAATGAGCGCCAATCGCGCAAGCAAGGAGCAGCGATGCCGTATGTCGATTTGAATTCCGATCTTGGCGAAGGTTTTGGCACCTATCGCTGTGGCGACGATGAGGCCATGCTCGCCATCGTCACCTCGGCCAACGTCGCCTGCGGTCTGCATGCGGGCGACCCTGAAATCATGGCGCGGACGTTCAGCATTGCGCGCGAGCGCGGCGTCGCCGTCGGCGCCCATCCCGGATTTCCCGATCTGTGGGGGTTTGGCCGCCGTCGTCTGCCGTTCTCGACCGGCGAGATCGAAAGGCTGATCGCCTACCAAATTGGCGCCGCTACGGCGCTGGCGGCCTATGCCGGTCACCGCATCAGCTATGTGAAAACCCACGGCGCGCTGGGTAACATCGCCTGCGAGGAGCGCGACGTCGCCGATGCGGTGGTGCGCGCGGTGAGGGCGGTCGATCCCAATCTTCCCTTGCTGGGCATCGCGCTGACCGAACTGGTCGCGGCCGGCGATGCCTTGGGGCTTGAGGTGATCCAGGAAATCTATGCCGATCGTGGTTACACCGAAACCGGGCAGTTGATCCCGCGCGGCCAGCCCGGCGCGATGATCGAAGGCGCGGAGGAGGCGGCTGCGCGGGTGCTCGCGATGGTCGAGGCCGGCGCGGTGATCACCGCAAGCGGAAGACATCTGCCGACACCGATCCGCTCGGTCTGCGTCCATGGCGATTCCAGCCACGCGGTCGCAACCGCCAGCCGCGTTCGCGGGGTATTGGAGCAGGCCGGCGTTACGCTCAGGCCATTCGTATCAAGCGGAAAATGATGCCGCACATCGTAGCGGACCCAGCGATCGCGCCGGCCGTTCCGCGCTTTCTGAACGCCGGTGAGACCGCACTGGTGGTCGAGTTCGGTGAGACCGTCGATCCCGCCATCAACGATCGGGTGCTGGCGCTCGATGCGGCGCTACGCGCCGATCCTCCGGCGGGAACACGGGAGTTCGTGCCGACCTATCGCTCCCTGATGATTCATTATGATCCCTTGCAGATCGACCGGCAGACGCTGATCGGCCTCGTCCACAAAGCGCTGGCTGTGTCCGCGGCATGGACCGCCCCGGCGGCCAACTGGATCATCCCGTGTTGCTACGATTCCGGGTTCGGCGAGGACATCGAGGAGGTGGCGCAATTGCTGAAAATAACGCCAGGCGACCTGATCGCCCGGCACACGGCGGCCACCTATCGCATCTATATGTACGGCTTTGCGCCCGGTCAGATCTATCTCGGTGGCCTGCCCGAGGCGCTCGCTATTTCCAGGCGTCCGGCGCCGCGGCCTCCGCATCAGCCCGGTGCGGTGCTGATCGGCGGCGGCCTCTGCGTGATCACCAACTTTGCGATGCCGACCGGCTGGTATGTCA
>JAMFSI010000197.1 GCA_026225215.1 Sphingomonas palustris
CCGGATCGACATCCTCGATCTGCTTCTGGATAAAGTCGAGGCCCGGCCATTTCACGCCTTCTTTGGAAATCGTGCAGGCCGGAACTGCGCCTTTGGAGAGCACCTTGTCCTCGTCGATCACCCAGGAACGCACACCGTCGTGCATCTTCACGCGCGGCAGACGGTCCTTCATCGCGGCCGGTGCCCGGCTCGACCACAAGTCGAAGGGCTCGACCAGATGCGTATCGACATCGATCACCTTGCGGCCGCCGAAGACGGTCTTGTCGAGTACGGGCAGGTTCATCGCATCCTCCTTGATGGACCGCGCCATTCTATCGAGCGCGGATTCTCTCCCCGGCTTGCGCCGCTGCTATTCAGAACTTCAGATTGTACAATTCGGAGGCGTTGCTTTCCAGCACTCGCTTGCGCGTCGCATAGTCATGGCCGCCCAGCACCTCGACCAGCTTGTCCTGCACGCCCGGATAAAGCGAAGTCGGATGCGGATAATCGGTTTCGAACATCACCTTATCGACGCCGATCGCCTCGAGCATGTGCTTGGGCGCGAAATCCTCGAACCAGAACGACACCCAGAAGTGCTTCTTGAAATATTCCTTCGGGCGCAGCTTGAGCTTGCGATTCTCCTGGGTACGGAACTCGTCGAGCTGATGCTCCATCCCTTCGAGCCAGAACGGCACCCAGCCCGAGCCGCTTTCGATCAACCCGATCTTGAGTTCGGGATAAGTATCGAGAATGCCCGACACCATGAAATTCGACATCGTGGCGGCGCAGCCGATATGGTGGATCAAAGCATGGATCGGCAGGCGTTGATCGAAGCCGAGATTGTCCCAAATCGCGGTATTGGCGTCGAGCGAGGCATTGAGGTGATAATTGAGCGAAATGCCGGTGGCGTTGCAGATCTCGAACACTTCGGCCCAGAACGGTGAGACTTTGCCGTCGGCGCCGACATAGCCCTCGGACAAGCGCTCGGGCCGGTCCGGCAAAACGATGCCCTTTAGTCCCAGATCGACGATCCGCCGCATTTCGGCGACCATCAGCGCCTTGTCCCAATAAGGCAGTGTGCCCATGCCGAAGATGCGGCCACCCGATTCCGTCGCGCGGTTAGCGCAGGCGTCGTTGTAGATCTGGGTGATGGCCACCGCCAAGGGCTCGTCATTAAGCGCGGCGAGCGAGCCGGCTTGCGTCACGCCACCATTCTGAAAACAGATCTGCGCCCAGACACCCATGGCATCCATCGCTTCGAGCCGTGGCTTGACCGAATAGGAACCGGGATCGATCTGATCGTAATTCTCGAACGCCAGGCGCCCGAGCAGCTTGTTCTTGTCCTTGGCGATGACATTGCCACCGAGCGAGCCGAAATCCTTATCACCGACGAACCATTTGTCGGCACCATCGATGCGCTTGACCCGCGGCATCTTGTCCTTGAGCCCGGCTGGCGCATTGGCGGTCCACAAATCGGCAGGCTCGGTGAAATGGGTGTCGCAATCGACGATCTTGATGCCCGCGAACAGCGGATCGATCCCCCGCGAATTCGCGGCGAAATCGACCTCGCGGATGAAGGCGCCCTTGCTCCCCCGTCCCTCGTCGAGCCAATAGCTCTTGGCGTCGTCGGCGCGCGCCTTGACGACGGACTCGGCGGGAGGGGCAGTGGTGGCCATGGCAATTCTCCGAGATAGTCTGGCATCTTTACCAAACACTTGTTTGGTTTACCGCGAGGCTTGACGGGAGTCAATGCAAAGCTGGAGACGATTGGCTCGGCTCGGACGGCCTTATAGTGTCTGATCCGAAACTTCGTTTCGGATAGTCGGTACCGACTTCGAAATTCGCTCTTCGCGAATTTCGAATCAGACTCTTAGCGGTCAAGTGGCCGCGCCGCTTTGCTCCTCGCCGGCGATCGGTTAGCTTTTCTCGCGCGCGAAACCACCGGTGAACAAGCGATTGAACTGAGCAGCGACCGGCGCCAGGTTGTCATCACGCCCACTGAACCAGCGTTGCATGGCCACTGCGAACAGCATGCCGAAGCTGGCCAGGCCGAGAAATTCCGGGTCGAGCCCATCTTTGGCCAAGGATCGCAGCACCGCGCCACGCTCACGGATCAGGGGCTCCAGCTGTTCTCGAAACAAGCGGCGTCCGAGTTGGGCGTCGGAAAACAGCGCCGTCGCCAGCAGTGGCAGAACGCGCTCCATGTCCTCCAAGTGGCGAATGGTCGATGCCTCGGCCATTTCGCCCATCGCCGCCGCCGTCTCGGCCTGCTCATAGATTTCCACCCGGCCCTGCATGCCCTGCATCGCTTCCACCAGCGGACGCATCACCGCTGCCTCGAACAGCGCTTCCTTGGTCGGGAAATGCTTGAACAGGGTTGCCTGGTTGACGCCGGCTGCCTCGGCGATGTCGCGGGTGCGGGCGCCGGCGAAGTTCACGCGAATGAATTCGGCCTGCGCGGCGGCAATGATCTCGGCCTTGCGCTCCGAGGCAGGGCGATAGGCGCGGCGAGGCATTGCCGCGTCCTTTGGGGCAGAAGAAGATGCGGGCATGGTTTTGGGCTTCTCGATAAGCTGATCCCAACAAGCTAGCTTGCTTTCACTGCAAAAACAAGTAATCACTTGCTTTCAATACGCACACATTCGATGCGCGCCGCCCGAGTGCTTGGGCCAGCGGAAGGGAAGAGAACCTATGACCGAGCTTGCAACCGTTAGCGCCCTCGCTATTCCCGATGCCCCCAATCCCTCTTCGAAGCAGCGGCTCGAGCGGCTCATGGCTCAGGACGCGCAGTTTCGCGACGCCGCGCCGCTGCCGGAAGTAGTCGCGGCCAAACGCACACCGGGCCTGCGGCTGCCGCAAGTGGTGAAGACGGTTATGGAGGGCTATGCCGAGCGCCCCGCGCTGGGCCGGCGCGCCCGCGAACTCGCGGTCGATCCCGCCACGGGCCGCACGACCCTGCGGTTACTCCCTCGCTTCGAGACCGTGACTTACCACGAGTTGTGGTCCCGCTCGCGCGCCATTGCCGCCGAGTGGCACGGCGCCACCTCCGCTCCGCTGCATCAGGGCGATTTCGTCTGCATCCTCGGCTTCACCAGCATCGACTATGCCGCGGTCCTGCTGGCCGACATCAGTCTCGGCGCGGTGAACGTACCCCTGCAAACCTCCGCCCCGGCTGCGCATCACGCCGCGATCATCGCCGAGACCGAACCGCGCATTCTCGCTGCCGGCATCGATTACCTTGATGCTGCGGTCGAGGCGATCCTGGCAGGGATTGCCGTCCCGCGCCTGATCGCGCTCGATTTCGATATCCGCGACGACGATCAGCGCGACAGGCTGGACGCCGCCAGACAGCGCCTTGCCCAAGCCGGCCGCACGACCATCGTCGACAGTTTGGAAGATGTCGTCGCTCGCGGACGAGTGCTTGCCGAACCGCCGCTCTTCGAACCCGCGCCCGGTGAAGATCCGCTGACCTGGCTGTTCTACACCTCCGGCTCGACCGGCACGCCCAAAGGCGCGATCTTCACCGAAAGCCTGACGATCGGCACCTGGCTCAACGACACCGGCAAGCCCGCGATCACGCTCAGCTTCATGCCGATGGCGCATCTGGTCGGCAATGGCTACCTGCTGATGGCATTGGCCAACGGCGGCACCAGCTATTGCGCGCCGAAAAGCGACCTTTCGACGCTGTTCGAGGACTTGTCGCTGGTCCGACCGACGATGGCGTCGATCGTGCCCCGGGTCTGCGAATTGTTCCACCATCATCATATCGCCGAGGCAGACCGTCGCATCGCCGCCGGCATCGATCCGGAAGTGGCGGACCGCGAAGTGAAGCTGCATCTGCGCGAGCATGTCCTCGGGGGCAGGCTGCTTTCGGTCGGTTGCGGCTCGGCGTCGCTGGCGCCCGAAACCTATGCATTCATGGAAGAGATGCTGGGCATGCATATGCCCATCGGCTACTCCTCGACCGAGATCGCCGGTGGCACCGTTCTCGTCGATTGGCAGGTGCAGCGTCCGCCCGTCCTGGCGTACAAGCTCGCCGACGTGCCGGAGCTTGGCTATTTCAACACCGATAAGCCGCACCCGCGCGGCGAATTGCTGGTAAAGACCGATCGCTTCATGGGCGGTTATTACAAACGCCCCGATCTCACTGCCGAGAAGGTCGATGCCGAAGGCTTCTACCGTACCGGCGACGTCATGGCCGAACTGGGGCCCGACCATCTCGTCTTCGTCGATCGCTGCAACAATGTCATCAAGCTCAGCCAGGGCGAATTCGTCGCCATTTCGCGGCTGGAAGCGCTCTATTCCAAGCATCCGGTGATCCGCCAGATTTACCTCTATGGCACGAGCGAGCGCGCCTTCCTGCTGGCGGTGATCGTGCCGGACGAGAGCTTGCTCACCGTGCATGGCGGGGTCATCGATGGCGAGCCGCTGAGAAGCGAGCTTCGTCGCGCCCTACAACAGATCGCCGGAGAAGCCGGGCTCAACGGCTACGAAGTACCGCGCGACTTCATCGTCGAAACCGAGCCGTTCAGCCTGCGCAACGGCTTGCTGACCGAGGTCGGCAAGCACCAGCGGCCATTGCTGCGCGAGCGCTACGCCCCCGTCCTCGAAGCGCTTTACGCCCGCATGGCGCAGGATCAGATCGATACGCTGCGGGCGCTACGCAAAACCGGTGGCGACCGACCGGCGATCGAGACGGTGATGCAAGCCGTGCAGGCGAGCCTGGGCCTCGACGCAGCGGATATCCAGCCCGCTTCGCGCTTTGCCGATCTCGGCGGGGATTCGCTCTCGGCGCTCACCTTCTCGACCTTGCTCGAAGAGATTTTCGGGGTCGAAGTTCCGGTCGGAGTGATCATCAGCCCGGCGGGATCGTTTCGCGCGCTGACCGCGTTCATCGAGGCCGAACGCAGCGGTGTGATCAAGCGGGCCAGTTTTGCCTCGGTCCATGGCGCAGACGCGGCCACGGTTAAGGCCAGCGATCTGACGCTCGACAAATTTATCGACGCGCGTGTTCTGGCCGACGCCGCGGCGTTGCCCCTCGCCCCATCCGCCATCCGCACGGTCCTGCTGACCGGCGCGACCGGCTTTCTCGGGCGCTTCCAGGCGATCTCCTGGCTGGAACGCATGGCCGAGACCGGTGGCAAGCTGCTGCTGATCGCGCGCGGCGAAGACCCGGCAGCGGCCCATGCGCGCGTCGAAGCCGCTGTGGCTTCCGATCCGGAATTGCTCGCGCATTTCCGCGCCCTCGCCACCGATCACCTTGAAGTTATCCCCGGCGACCTGGCGCTTCCCGATCTCGGCCTGAATCAGGCGACCTGGGATCGCCTGGCGGGCGAGTTGGACGCCATCGTCCACACCGGCGCCCATGTGAATCACTTGTTGCCCTATACTCAGCTCTTCGGTCCCAACGTAGTCGGCACGGCGGAGTTGATCCGGCTCGCCATCACTACGCGACTCAAGCATTTCCACTATGTCTCGACCATGGGCGTCAGCGGCCTTGGTGCCGGGATGGTCGATGAGGATGGCGATATCCGCACGACCGTGTCGCAATGCGCAATCGATGACAGCTACGCCAATGGTTACGGCGTCAGCAAATGGGCGAGCGAGGTGTTGCTGCGCGAGGCACACGACCTCTGCGACCTTCCGGTCAGCGTGTTTCGCCCCGGCATGATTCTGGCGCACAGCCGCTACCAGGGCCAGCTCAACGTGCCCGACATGTTCACCCGCCTGCTGTTCAGCCTGGCGGCGACCGGCGTGGCCCCCGCCACCTTCTATGCGCAGGACTTGAGCAAGGGTCGCCCCGAAGGCCGCTATGAAGCCTTCTCGGTCGATTACCTCGCCGATGCCATCACCGCCATCGGCGCTGCCGCAACACCGGGTCACCACAATTACAATCTGGCCAGCCCCTATGAAGGCGATGCCTCGCTCGACAGCTTCGTCGACTGGATGATCGATGCCGGCTGCGCCATCGAACGAATTGCCCGCTACGACGATTGGGTCGCGCGCTTCGAAACCGCGATGCAGGCCCTCCCCGAGGACAAGCGAGCGCAATCGATGCTGGCGATCCTCGGCCCCTATCGTAAGCCCCAGCCCGCCGGGATGGGCCAGTCGATGCCCCTGGCGCGGTTCACGGCTGCGGCGGAACAGGCGGGACAGCCGATCCCGCGTTTCTCTGCGCAGCTAATCCATAAATACGTGGCCGACATGCGTTACTCCGGTCTGCTCTAGCGGACCGCGGCTAGCCTGGTGCGGGTAGGCTTCTCGCTGTTTTACAGGCAAATTCTTTGTAACCGGGGCCCGCGGGATTGCGTTTTCACTATGCCCGGCTTGCTTGACAGCCGCTGCCATAATGATGAGTGTCGAGGCGAGTGGCCGGGCGGGTGATCGCGACGAATGCCGCCTGTATGGAGGATGGAATGGCGCAGCTTGCCGTGGGCGAATTCGCCCAGATCGCCTCGGGCCTCTATCTGGAAGGGCTCGGCATCGACCTGCGCCGCGATATCGTCTGGTATAGCGACGTCATTGGTGGCGGCATCCATGGCGTGAAGCCCGATGGCACCCCGGTCGGCTCGTTCAACGAGAGCCGCAAATGGACCGGCGGGGTGATGATGAATGCCGATGGCGCGGTGCTGTCGAGCGGCGAAGGCGGCATCATGTGGAACCATCCCGAGACGGGCAAGTCGGGATGGCTGCTGGACTCGATTGATGGCGAGCCGATCAACGGCATCAACGAGATGATCCCCGACGGCAACGGCGGCCTTTATTTCGGCACGGTCGATCTTGAGATGATCATTCAGGGTCAGGCGCCCAGGCCCGCTGCGCTCTATCACTTGACCGCCGATCGCAAAGTGGTCCTGCTGATCGATGGCCTGGGATTTACCAATGGGTTGATGCGCGATGCATCGCGCCAGCGTCTCTATTGCAACGAAACCTTTGCTCGTACCTTGTCGTTCGACCTGGCCGGCGATGGCTCGCTGACGAACCGCAAGCCGTTTTACGAAAAGGACGATGTTGACGGCATGGCGCTCGACGGTGAAGGTAATCTCTGGATCACCGGTTTCCGCTCAAGCTATCTGACGCGGGTGACGCCTGACGGCACGCTGCTGCCGCGCGTGGAAACGCCGGCGGGGGCGATCACCCAGCTACGCTTCGGCGGCGCCGATCTGCGCGACTATTATATTCTTTCGGTGCCTGCCACCGGCGGCGAAACGCTGAAGGAGGGCGGCGAGATCACCAAGATCGACTCCTTCATGTTCCGGGGCCGCTCGGATGTACCCGGTCTGCCGGTCGAGCCGGTCAACTTCATACTGGGCTAAGAGGATCATTGCGCGCAGTCCGCCGTTATCGTGGTTATGCCAGACAACTGGATTACTTTGACAAGCTTCTCGCCAAGGCCGACGGTATAAGGCCGCTCCCGCAAGCCGGATAGTGCCGCCGATGACCAGCAATAGCCCTGCCCCGCCGCCTATTGCCAATCACCCGCCCTTGCGGTTGCACGTCCCCGAGCCCCGCTTTCGGCCGGGCGAGGAGGCGAGTTTCGATGGGCTCGACATCCCGGCCGCGGGCAGTGTCCGTCAGCCCGAGATCGGCGCGGCGGCAGCGGAATTTCGCGATCTTGCCTATACGCTGGTGCGCGTGCTCGACGATGAGGGGCGCGCGGTCGGGCCCTGGCATCCGCATCTCGAGCCCGAGCGCCTGCGCCGGATGCTGCGCGCGATGGCGCTGACCCGCGTCTTCGACGATATCATGTTTCGCGCCCAGCGGCAGGGCAAGACCAGCTTTTATATGAAGAGCCTGGGCGAGGAGGCGGCGTCGATCGGCGCGGCTTTCGCGCTGGCCGGTGACGACATGGTGTTCCCGTCCTACCGCCAGCAGGGGTTGTTGATTGCGCGCGGCTGGAGCATCCAGGATATGATGAACCAGATCTACGGCAACCGCGCCGACCGCCTGCAGGGGCGGCAGTTGCCGATCATGTACTCGGCCAAGGACGCCAGTTTCTTTTCGATTTCAGGCAATCTGGCGACCCAGTTCCCGCAGGCCGTCGGTTGGGCCATGGCCAGCGCGGCCCGCGGCGACACGCGCATCGCCGCGACCTGGTGCGGCGAAGGCTCGACCGCAGAAGGCGATTTCCATTCCGCCTGCACCTTTGCCAGCGTCTATCGTGCGCCGGTGATCCTCAATGTCGTCAACAATCAATGGGCGATCTCGGCCTTTTCGGGATTTGCCGGCGCCGAGGAAACCACCTTCGCCGCGCGCGGTATCGGCTATGGCATCGCCAGCCTGCGCGTCGATGGCAATGACGTGCTGGCGGTGTTCGCCGCGACGCAATGGGCCGCCGACCGCGCCCGCACCAACCATGGCCCCACGCTGATCGAGTTGTTTACTTACCGCGCCGAGGGCCATTCCACCTCGGATGACCCCGGCGCTTATCGCTCCGCACAGGAGGCAAGGAACTGGCCGCTGGGCGATCCGATCGCGCGGTTGAAACAGCATCTGATCGGCCTTGGCGAATGGAACGAGGAGCGCCATGCGGCAATGGACAGCGAACTCGCCGCTCAAGTTCGCGCGGACCAGAAGGCTGCCGAAGCCAACGGCATCCTGGGCCATGGGCTGCATCAGCCGCTGGAGATGATGTTCGAGGGGGTATTCGAGGAGATGCCTTGGCATTTGCGCGAACAGCGCCAGGCGATGCTCGACGAACAAAAGGCGGCTGGGTTGTGAGCGCGAGCCCATACCGATCTGTGATGGGCGGGAATAGCCCCCTCCTCTTTAGAGGAGGGGGTTGGGGGTGGTGGTGGCATGGCACTGTCGTTGCGCGAGCGCAGCATTCGCTGCGCCACCACCCCTTGATCCCCTCCTCCAAAGAGGAGGGGAAATGAGCGACCATCAATCGGTGTTGGCCCAGGCGCAGGCCCCAGACCTCGCCGAAATGACCATGATCGGTGCCATCAATAGCGCGCTCGACGTGATGCTGGCGCGCGATGACGCGGTGGTGGTGATGGGTGAGGATGTCGGCTTTTTCGGCGGCGTGTTCCGCGCCACCGCCGGCTTACAGAAGCGCTATGGCACGCACCGGGTCTTCGACACGCCGATCACCGAATGCGGGATTATCGGCGTCGCCATCGGCATGGGCGCTTATGGCCTGCGTCCGGTGCCGGAGATCCAGTTCGCCGATTACATCTATCCCGCGCTCGACCAGTTGGTCTCGGAAGCCGCGCGATTGCGCTACCGCTCGGCTGGCGAATTCACCGCGCCGATCACGGTGCGCTCGCCGTTCGGTGGCGGCATTTTCGGCGGTCAGACGCATAGCCAGAGCCCCGAGGGTATCTTCACCCATTGCTCGGGCATCAAGACGGTGATCCCGGCAACGCCTTACGACGCCAAGGGGCTGCTGATCGCCGCGATCGAGGACAATGATCCGGTGCTGTTTTTCGAGCCTAAGCGTCTCTACAACGGCCCGTTCCACGGCCATTATGATCGGCCAGTCACGAACTGGAGCGGCCATCCCTCTGCGCAAGTCCCCACCGGCTATTACCGCATCCCGCTGGGCAGCGCTGCGGTATGGCGCGAGGGCATGGACGTCACCATCCTGTGCTATGGCACGATGGTCCATGTCGTGGCCGATGCAGTCGCGGAAATGGGTGATGTCGATGCCGAGATCATCGATTTGCGCACGCTCATCCCGCTCGACATCGACGCGATCACCCGCTCGGTCGCGAAGACCGGCCGCTGCTTGATCGTCCACGAAGCGACCCGGACCGGCGGCTTTGGCGCAGAATTGTCGGCCTTGGTGCAGGAGCGCTGCTTCCTCCATCTCGAAGCCCCGGTGACGCGCGTCACCGGTTTCGACACGCCCTATCCGTACAGCCTGGAATGGGCCTATTTCCCGGGGCCGGTCAGAATTCGCCAAGCGCTCCGCGCGATACTCGACGACTGATCGGGGCGAATATCAGACGAGCGCCCGGACAATTCAATAGAGGTTCACAAGCCCCCTCTAAATTGCGAATCGATCGATCCAGCCCGGTATCGATCGCAATGCTCTTGGAAGGGAATAGTCATGGGAATTCTGGACATCGCCGAAGAAGCCGCTGGTGCCTTTGCGGCAGATAAAGCCCTCGAAGCCGTTGATCCCAATGCCGGCATCCTCGCGAAGGCGGCAGCCGCCGTCGCCGGCTTCGAAGGCGTGAGCGCCATTAAAGAACATTTCGATGGCTCGGATCAGCCGCAACAATCGGCCGACGACGCCTCGACCGATCAGACCGATAGCGATCAGGCAGACAACGGCAACTGATCCAGCTTGATATTAGAGCATCGTGCGAAACGTAGTTCAACCGAAGGTAAAAAGTGGACACCGGTTTTTTGCATTAACCGATGCGACAACAAAAACTTAGAGCGGGCAACGTGATTTATACATTACGCTGCCCGTTCTAAAGAAACGGCCCCGGCAGTTGCTGCCGGGGCCATTTTGTCATCCAGACTTGAGAACACCGGGAATAAAAGGGGCCACTCTCCGGCCGGCACCCCCGGATTAAAAAGGGGCCAGTCCTGTTAAACCTCTGCCTTTGCGCAGGGGTGGAGGATGAAGAGAGTGGAACTTTATCTGA
>JAMFSI010000198.1 GCA_026225215.1 Sphingomonas palustris
GCGCGCCACAAATTTGCCGAGGCCCGCCAGGCGCTCGCGCCACTGCTGGCGCAGGATGACGAGAATCTCGCATTTCGCGAACTGGCCGCGACCATTGCTGTCGGACTTGGCCAGAACGAGGCCGCGATCGAACTTTACGAGCAGCTTCGCGCTGCCCTGCCGGCCGATCCGGGGGCGGACGCGGGGCTTCGGCTACACCTTGCCGACATCGAATTATGGCTCGGTCATGCGCTGAAAACCGTTGGCCGCACGCGCGATGCTATCGCCGCCTACCGCGCCGCCGTGGCACTGCGCCCCGATTTCGGCGATGGCTGGTGGAGCCTCGCCAACCTCAAGACTTATCGTTTCGATGCCGCCGACATGGCCATCATGCGGGCCGCGCAGGCCAACGGCACCGCCAGCGACGCTGGCCAGGTGCATTTGAATTTCGCGCTCGGCAAGGCGCTGGAAGACAGCGGCGAGGCCGCTGAGGCATGGACGCATTACACGCGCGGCAACGCCTTGCAGCGCGCCACGAGCCAGTACCGCCCTGAAATCCTCGAGACGAACACCGCCGAGCAGAAGCGTATCTGCACCCCGGATTTTTTTGCCGCTAAAGCAGGATTTGGCGCGCCGGACGGGGACCCAATCTTTATCGTAGGCCTGCCGCGGTCGGGCAGCACCTTGATCGAGCAGATCCTCGCCAGTCATCCGCTGGTCGAAGGCACGCAGGAACTGCCGGATATTCAGCGCCTGGTGCTGGAATTGCAGGGTGGCGATCCGGATTTCGACCATCCGCGCTATCCGGCGGTATTGGCCGATCTGGACCGGACGCGAGCCCTGGAGTGGGGCAAAGCCTATCTCGCCGGGACGCGAGTTCACCGGGCGACCGGCCGTCCGTTCTTCATCGACAAAATGCCGAACAACTTCCGCCACATCGGCCTCATCCATCTGATCTTGCCGAATGCGAAGATCATCGATGCGCGGCGTAGCCCGATGGCCTGCTGTTTTTCGAACCTTAAACAGCTGTTCGCGCAAGGACAGGAGTTCACTTATTCGGCGCCCGACATCGCTCGCTATTATCGCACTTATCTCGAACTTATGCGCCATTGGGATGCGGCGCTGCCCGGGCGCGTACTACGGGTGATCCACGAGGATGTGATCGACGATGTCGAAGCGCAAGTGCGGCGCTTGCTGGATTATTGCGGGCTCGATTTTGATCCGGCCTGCCTCAATTTCCATGAGAATCGCCGTTCCGTTCGCACGCCCAGCAGCGAGCAAGTACGCCTGCCGATCTTTCGCGATGGCTTGGAACAGTGGCGCGCTTTTGAACCATGGCTCGGCGAGCTGAAAGCCGCTTTAGGCGATGCCGTCAGTGACTGGCGGGTTTAGCCTCGGGCTTACAAGCCGCGCATTTCGAATTGTCCAGGAGCAGAAACTGGATGTCGATCATGTCATAATCACTTCGACTTGCCCGGTTCGGCGATGAAGTGACCGATCGACAGGTCTTCTGCGCCTCGCTCCTGACACGGCCCGGCCCGCGACCAGATGCAGATCGATTGATCCGGTTTGGCGGACTGCGCGGCGAAACAGGCGCCGCGTCGGAAAGTGGGCGGCAATGGTGATGTGGGATGAGCGGGAGCCAGCACCACATTGAACGCCGCCTGATGGCGCCACAGCGCTTGATGCGGGTTACTTGCGGCTTCCGGCAGATAGAGCGGCACTCGGCGATGCAAATAGGTGTAGCCCCCTGCAGTCGTCCACCATAATTCCCACATGGCCACACCGCAGGTTCGGGTATCGTACCCGATTGCGGCGAACGCCCGATTGCCGGAGACCTGCCGAGCCCAGGCTTGCCGTTGTGCGGGCATCGCCGAGCAAGTGATGGCGGCAGCGACCCAGCCCACCGCCAGCGAAATGCGCCAAAATCGCCCCGGCTTCCGCTTGACAACGTCTATAGTGCCGATCGCGGCCAGGATGACGATGGTCATCGTTGACAGCAGAATGAAGCGGTATTCCTTATGCGCGATGAAGGAGTGCACCGCGATGTTGGTCGCCGCCATGGCCAGCAAGGCCGGATAGCGCTGCCCGCCGAGCCAGGCCAGCCAGAGCATCGGCACGAACCAGATCGACCATGCTGCCACGAGCAGATTGGCATAGAAAAATGGCCCCTCGGCGCCGTAGCCGCTGGCATGATCTGCGCCCACGTTCTGATGCCAATTGGCCAACACCCAGCCATAAGGCGGCCGGCCCATGGCCACATCGGGTATCGAGGCGAGTGCCAGCGCCAGTAGGACGCCCAACCCGAACCAGCACCCGTCACGCCAACGCCAGCCCAGGCTCAACACCGCCAATACGGCAAATGCCGGGACATAAGGAAAGCGAACGGCCCCCGCAAAAGCAAGCGATGCTCCGGCCATGAGCAGCGTCCAGTGTGTTCGGCGCGACTGCAGCAATGCCGCTGCACCCAACGCAAAGGGAATGGCAATCGCATCGGTAAGCGCCTGACCGCCGAAAAGCATGAATTCAGGCCAGAATGCTGCCGCCAATGCCGCCGCCCACCCGTGCAGGGGTGAAAGGCGCCGACCGAGTGCATAGGCGCCCATCACGCTGCCCAGCGACAGCCCGCACAGGCAAAGACGCGGAACGATCAGATAGGCATTCGTCCCCGGCCACAGCCATGCGCCAACGGCCATCGGCCAGGACAGCATGGTCGGAACCAACCAGCTGCGAATGCCATAATGGTATTCCCAGGGCACCACGCCATAACCGAACACCAGCCGGTGCGCTTGCTCGAGGTACTGGAAAACCTCATCCGCGTGATAGCTGCGCGGCGTCAGCAGCAAGGCCCCCCGCACGGCAAAGCCCGTCAGCATGATCAAAGATAAAATGAGCTTATGATCGTATCGGGCGGCGGGGCCGACGAATGCGTTCTCCGGCCGAGCTAAGCTCTCATTACTGTTTCCGCCCATTTCAGCGTTTTATCGCAGGCAACCGGGTTTGACGAGAGGTCAGTGTCCGCGCTTAATGTTTGACGCGAAATTAGCTACGCTGGCCTGCGGCTCGCGAAAGGGCGAATTTCGAAGTCTGTGCCGTCCCGCGCCCCCGGCCCAACCCCCCCATGGAGGTAACGGGGGGGGGGTGGGCCGGGGGGGGGGGACGGCAC
>JAMFSI010000199.1 GCA_026225215.1 Sphingomonas palustris
AAATTGTCTATCTTCCCAGTGATCCCTCGGTCGCTCACCTGCGCGACGAACTTACGCTCGATATGTTCCCCTATTACGCCGGCGGCGGATTTTGCGGCCTGTTCGGCCTCATCTTCGGATTGGTTGCTTGGAAACTGCTTGGCTCGGAGGGGTGATTCCCCGTCATTCCGGCTAAGGCCGGAATCCAGTCCAGCCTAACCGATTGACGATAGGTCTGTTTCTGGATCCCGGCGTTGACCTACGGTCGACTGCGTCTCGCCGGGATGACGAACAAAAAGCAGATGTGTGAATATGATAGCCCTAAAACGGCGGGGGCCTCTTTTACGCGCCCATCAAAGCGCGTCGGCCAGCTTCACAAAACTGTCGATCACCCGCTTATGCCCGGCGGCCTCGAACTCGATCTCCAGCTTGTTGCCTTCCTGCGCCATCACCGTGCCGTAGCCGAATTTCTCGTGCCAGACGCGCGCGCCCAGGCCGATGTCGCCACGCGGTTTGGCGGCGAAACTGGCGGCGCTGCGGGTGGATTGCTCGATGCGGGAGGGGGTGGGATTATACATCTGGGTAGCCGCGCGCTGCCAGCCGGGGCCGCGTGCTTGGGCGCGTTCCGGCCGGTTCAGCGCCACCGCAGCGAAAGGGTCGTCGCGCTCGGACCAATTGGCGCGCCACAGCGACGCGCCGCCCGAGAGGGTGGTTTCCTGCTCGACATGGGCTTCGGGCAATTCGGCGATGAAGCGCGAGGGGATCGAACTGGTCCATTGCCCGTAGATGCGGCGGTTGGCGGCGTGGAGGATGGTGCAGCGGCGCCGCGCACGGGTGATGGCGACATAAGCGAGGCGGCGTTCTTCTTCGAGGCTGGCGAGGCCGCCTTCGTCGAGCGAACGCTGTGAGGGGAACACGCCTTCTTCCCAGCCGACCAGGAAGACATGGTCGAATTCCAGCCCCTTGGCGCCGTGGATGGTCATGATCGTGACCTTCTCGGCATCGTCGGCGGCGTCGTTGTCCATGACCAGGCTGACATGCTCGAGGAAATCGCCGAGTGTCTCGTATTCTTCCATGGCACGGGCGAGTTCGCTCAGATTTTCGAGGCGTCCGGCGGATTCGACGCTTTTTTCGGCCTGGAGAGCGGCGGTATATCCCGATTCGTCGAGCACGATGCGCGCCAGTTCAGCCGGGGCGGTGGTGTCGACCAGATCGCGCCAGCGGGCAAAGTCGCGCATCAGCGTCAGCAGCGTAGTGCGCGCGCGGGCAGGCAATTCATCGCTGTTGATCAAGGCCAGCGTGGCGGCGGCCAGCGGCTGGGCGGAGGCGCGCGCTGCGCGGTGCATCTTCTCCAGCGTCTTGTCGCCGAGACCGCGCTTGGGGGTATTGTAGATCCGTTCGAAGGCGAGGTCGTCGGCGGGCTGGGCGATCAGCCGCAGATAGGCCAGCGCATCGCGGATTTCGGCTCTTTCGTAAAAGCGAAAGCCGCCGATGATCTTGTAATTCATGCCGATGGCGATGAAGCGGTCTTCGAGTTCGCGGGTCTGGAACTGCGCGCGCACGAGAATGGCGACGCTGTTCAGCCGAGCGCCCTCGCGCTCGAGCCGCTCGATCTCATCGCCGACCCTGCGTGCTTCCTCCGGCCCGTCCCACACGCCGATCACGCGCAGCTTGTCGCCGCCGCCGGTCTCGGTCCACAAAGTCTTGCCGAGCCGCTCGCGATTGGCGCCGATCAGGCCCGAGGCTGCCGCCAGTATATCCGGGGTGGAGCGGTAATTCTGCTCGAGCCGGATCACTTTGGTACCGGGAAAATCCTTCTCGAAGCGCAGGATATTGGCGACTTCCGCGCCGCGCCATGAATAGATCGATTGATCGTCATCGCCGACCACGCAGATGTTGCGGCGGGTCTGCGCGAGCAGCCGCAGCCATAGATACTGGACCTGGTTGGTGTCTTGGTACTCGTCGACCATGATATATTTGAAGCGCTGCTGATAGATCTCCAGCACCTCGCGATGCTGGCGCAGGATCGTCAGCATATGCAGCAGCAGATCGCCGAAATCGCAGGCGTTGAGCGCCTTCAGCCGGGCCTGGTAAAGCTGGTAGAAGTGCTGGCCTTTGCCATTGGCGTAGCTCTCGTTCTCCACGGCATCGAGATCGGCGGGCAGCAGTCCCCGGTTTTTCCAGCGGTCGATGCAGCCGGCCAGCAGCCGGGGCGGCCAGCGCTTTTCATCGAGCCCTTCGGCCACGATCAATTGCTTGAGCAACCGCAACTGATCGTCGGTGTCGATGATGGTGTAATTGCTTTGCAGGCCCACCAGTTCGGCATGGCGGCGCAGCATCTTGGCGGCGATGGCGTGGAAGGTGCCCAGCCAGGGCATGCCTTCGACCGCCGGGCCGATCAAATGGCCGACGCGCTCGCGCATTTCGCGTGCGGCCTTGTTCGTGAAGGTGACGCAGAGAATTTCGGAGGGCCAGGCCAGTCTTGCCCGAATCAGATGGGCCATTCGCGCGGTCAGTGCGGCGGTCTTGCCCGTGCCCGCGCCGGCAAGCATCAGCACCGGGCCCTCGGTCGTCAGCACCGCGTCACGCTGCGGCGGATTGAGACCCGCGAGCAGCGGATCGTGCCCCGATCCGGACGGCGTTTCGGTAATGGAGGGTAATTGCGTCACGCAGGAACGTCTAGGGAACACGGGCCCACCGCGCAAGCGAAGGCTGCGACGATCTTTTGCGGAACCAATCGCGGATGGGTGCGTAAACAAAACGGACAGGATTTGCGGAGATGTTACGATGCAAAAACTTATGATCGCCACCATCGGCCTGAGCTTGAGCATGGGATTTGCCGGAGCAGCCATCGCGGCTCAGCCTGCTCAAACCACGGGTCAAAACGCCACTAACGGCACGGAAACGACAGCGCCCGCCGCGAGCGATGCGACTGCGGGAATGCCCGCCGCACCCGCTGCATCCGCACCCCAGGGTGACCCGTCGAGCGCTGCAACCGATACGGCAGCGACCTCGTCGGCACCAGCCGCAGCGCCGCAGAGCTACCCCCGTTGCTCGGCATCGGTGCATGACGAATGCCGCCAGCGGTAAAAAATGTTGAGCCTAGCCTGAGATTTAAAGTCTCGGGTCGCATGGGGCGCGGTGCGGTGATAATCGCATCGCGCCCTAACTTTGTCCGACGCCATGATGCGCTGCTTGAGCGCCATTGCCGAGAACCGCATCCTATGCTCTTATTCGGCTGGCAACAGGGAGAGAGTGATGAAAAAGCTGATTTGG
This sequence comes from Sphingomonas palustris, assembly GCA_026225215.1. Taxonomy (GTDB): domain Bacteria; phylum Pseudomonadota; class Alphaproteobacteria; order Sphingomonadales; family Sphingomonadaceae; genus Novosphingobium; species Novosphingobium palustris. The sequence goes on from JAMFSI010000199.1 coordinate 3,256, forward strand.
ATCGCCGCGCTGACCACCCTCGTGGCGGTGGCGCCGGCGCAGGCGACGACGCATCGCCATGGCAAAATGCATCATCATGGCGCCGCTGCGCGTCCCGATCATATTACGGTCGACGGCAAGGACTATAAGGTCTGCACCGGGACCATCCAGGATGATTGCGTCAATCCGCGCCAGGCGGGGCTGGGCTTTGGCAACGAGCCGATCAACAGCTACCATCCGCATCCCAACCAACCGCATTGATCGGTAAAGCGCGTCAACTGAGTTAGCTCCGGAACTGCGGGTGACAGCGCGGCTGGAGTTCGAATCGATCATCTGAGAAAGAATACGCATGGCAGGCCCCATCAGGGCGAATGCCCGTATCCTCACCGCTGCACTGGTGGGGACGACGGTGGAATTCTACGATTTCTATATTTTCGCGACGGCCACCGCGCTGGTGTTCGGGCCCCTGTTCTTTCCGCAGGCCGCGCCTGGCCGTCAGGTGCTGCTAGCGTTTTTGACTTTCGGCATCGCCTTTCTGGCGCGGCCGTTCGGCGCGATTGCCTTTGGCCACTTCGGTGATCGGGTGGGGCGCAAGGCGACGCTGGTCGCTTCGCTGATGCTGATGGGCGGATCGACGCTGCTGATCGCTTTTCTGCCCGGTTACGCCACCTGCAGCCATTATGGCGTCGGTTGGCTCGCTCCGGTGTTGCTCTGCGTGCTGCGCTTCGGCCAGGGTTTCGGGTTGGGCGGCGAATGGGGCGGCGCGGCGTTGTTGGCGGTCGAATATGCGCCCAAAGGCTGGGAATCTCGCTTCGGCGCAGCGCCGCAATTGGGAGCGCCGCTGGGTTTTCTCGCCGCCAATGGGCTGTTCCTGGTTCTCGGCCTGGTGTTGACCCCGACCGAATTCATGGCCTGGGGCTGGCGCATTCCTTTCGTGGCCAGCGCGGCGCTGGTGCTGCTCGGCCTATGGGTGCGGCTGCGCATTGCCGAGACGCCGGCGTTTCGGGCGGCATTGGCGCATGAGCCGCCACCGGCGGTGCCATTGGCACGGTTGCTCTCGCATCATGGTGGCGCGGTGCTGGCCGGCAGCACGGGCGTGGTCGCCTGTTTCGCGACATTCTATCTGGCGACGGCCTTTGCCTTGGCGCAGGGCACCGGCCCGCTGGGCTATTCGCGCCAGACTTTCCTCATCGTGCAACTGATGGCCAATCTGTTCCTGGCCGTGGGCATCGTCTTTGCCGCGCGCTGGTCGGACAAAAGCTCGCCCGGCGCGGTGCTGGGCTGGGGCGCGGCGCTGACCGTGCCGCTCGGGCTGGTGTTCGGCTGGGGGCTGGACAGTGGCTCGCTGACGCTGGTCTTCGCCACGCTGGCGGGGGCGCTGTTTATCATGGGGCTGACGTATGGGCCGCTAGGCAGTTGGCTGCCGCAGCTGTTTCCGGTGCCGGTGCGCTACAGTGGCATTTCGGTGGCGTTCAATGTCGGCGGGATCGTCGGCGGCGCGGTGACTCCCTTCGGCGCCAAGATGTGGGCCGACAGCGGCCACGGCAGCAGCGTCGGATTGCTCCTGAGCTTTGCGGGTGTCCTGACCTTAGTCGGGATTATTCTGGCTCGGCGACCGGCGGGGGAATCTGCCGCAACAGCGTGATCCGGGCCTTGCCGACCTTGCGCTCGGCCTCAATGGTAAAACCGCGAATCTTGGGTTCTTCATTATGCGCGGTCTCGATGCTGATCCAGGTCGCCGGATCGATCCAGCCTAACCGTGTCAGTTTCTCGATCGCCACGCCGCCGGCACCGCTGCCATAAGGCGGATCAAGCAGCACGACATCATAGGCCTGTTTCGCCGGGGCCAGCGCCATCACCGATCCGGCGCGGATGTCGCATTGGCCCTGGGCCTGGAGATGAGCAATATTGGCGCGCAAGGCGCGGAGCGCGGCAGGGTCCATTTCGGCAAACAGGCAGCTTTCGGCGCCGCGCGACAAGGCCTCCAGCCCCAACGCGCCCGATCCCGCGAACAGATCGGCAAAGCGCAGCCCTTCGAAGCTGCCGAGCCGGCTGACCAGCATCGAGAACAGCGTTTCGCGAGTGCGATCCGAGGTCGGCCGGGTGGTGTCGCCTTCGGGCGTCCCGAGCTTGCGGCCGCGCCACTGCCCGGAAATGATACGCAAACTCACGGGCGCGGACCTTTGCCGCGTCCGCCAGCGGGGCCTTTGCCGCGCCCACCGGCAGGGCCCTTGGGTGGTGATCCTCCGCCAGGACGGCGATCGCCGCCCGGGCGTGCTCCCCCGCGATTGTAGCGCGAATTGGCCTCGGCGGGATGATCGACGATCATGCCGCGCGGGTTGGTCTTACGCGCGCGAGACTGGTCGCTGCGAGGGCTGGGGGCGGGCGCTTGCGGACCCGTGCGGCGACCCAGCGATTCGTCGGGGCGCGAAGGATCGGGTTTGCGACGGCCCGTTACGCGCTTGCCCTGAGGTTCTACCAGAGGCGATGTCGCGGGCGCGGCGCGTTTGTTGACCGCCCCGGTTTGCACGGCAAAAGCCTGCTGCGACGACGAGTCAGGCACTTTCAAGCCCTTGCGAAAGCGCTCGACTTCCACTTGCGCGATTTCCACCGCGCCGCCGCGCGGCAGATCACCGAGCAGAAACGGACCATAAGCGATCCGGATCAGCCGGCTGACCTGCAAGCCGAGATGCTCGAGCACCCGGCGCACTTCGCGATTCTTGCCCTCGGTCAGCGTCAGTTCGATCCACTGGTTAGCGCCAGTGCTGCGTTCCAGATTGGCGTTAATCGAGCCATAACGCACGCCCTCGATCTCGACGCCGAGCATCAATTCTTCAAGCTGCTCCTGCGATACCGGGCCGAAAGTGCGGGCGCGATAGGTGCGGGGCACGCCGGTGGCGGGCAGTTCCATCGCCCGCTTCAACTCGCCATCATTGGTCAGCAGTAGCAGCCCCTCGGTATTGAGATCGAGCCGCCCCACCGGCATCACCCGCGGGCTCTCCGGCGGCAGCGCATTGCGCAGCGCGGTGTAGATCGTCGGGCGGCCGGCGGGATCGCGCTCGGCAGTGAGCAGGCCGGCCGGCTTGTGAAAGGCGAACAGCCGCGCCGCTTCGGGTGCCTTGACCGGTTGGCCATCGACGGTGATGCCGCGCAGGCTGGTCAGCACTGTGGCGGGCGTGGTGATCACCGCATCGCCGAGTTTGACACGCCCGGCCTCGATCAGCCGCTCGACCTCACGGCGGCTGGCGACGCCTGCGCGTGCAAGCAATTTGGCGATGCGTTCGCCTTCGCGCGGCGCCGGAGCGTCGGTATCGGAAGTTTGGGGGGGGAGGGCCATCGCGCCGCCTTAACCGGGGGGCACGACGAGGTCAAAACAAGGTGGGGACCAGGCATGGAAGAGGGGTGGCGATTTCGGCCTGTGCCGCTACGCTGCCCGACCAACCGGATGGAGATTTTTCGCGAATGGCCAGTATTGCCGCTGACGACAGACCGCCTCGCCCTAAGGGCTGGCGGCTGCTGCGCGCGGCGCTGCGTACCCGCAAATCGGGCTGTATGCTGGGCTTCGGTTTTTCCTCGGGCCTGCCTTATGCGCTGCTGATCGGCACGCTCAACGCCTGGCTGGGCGAGGCAGGGATCAAGCTGGCGACGATCGGCGTGCTGTCATGGATCGGGCTGTCGTACAGCTTTAAATTCCTGTGGTCGCCTTTGGTCGATCGCATGGCGCTGCCCGGGCTGGAGCGGCTGGGGCGGCGGCGGAGTTGGATATTGCTGTGCCAATTGGTGATGGTGGCGGCGTTTTGCGGGCTTGCGCTGACCAATCCGGCCCGCGCGATCGGCAATTTCGCGCTTTTCGCTTTTGTCGCCGCGTTGGCTTCGGCGACGCAGGATGTCGCGGTCGATGCCTGGCGGATCGATGTCGCCGATGAGGCGGCGACGGTCGAATTGCTCTCTTCGATCTATCAGTTGGGCTATCGGACCGCTTCGATCGTCGGCGGTGCAGTGGCGCTGGTACTGGCGTCGCGGATGGCTTGGCCTGCGGTTTATCTAATCATGGCGGCGGTTCTGGCGGCGGTCATCCTGGTGACGCTGCTGGCGCCCGACACCCCTCGGCCCGAGACCGGCGCCGCGCAGATCGCATTAGCCGAACCAGGCGCGCTGACGCCGCAGGCGAGAGCGGTGGCGCTGTTCGTCGTCGGGGTAAGCTGGGCGTGGGCGGTCAGCGAGATCGTCCGCTTCATGGTGCTGATGCTGGGCGCATCGCCCAAGGGCAAGGCCCCGTCGGTGGCCGATTTCACGCGGCTATACGGGCCGTGGATCGTCGTCGCCACCGTGGTCGTGCCGCTGATCGTGGCTGCGTTTACCAATTGGCTCAGAGCGCGGGGCAAGGCGGTGCTGGTGACGCATGACACCGGCACGGGTGCCATCCGCATCGCCGCCAATCATCTCTATCTGGCACTGGTGGCGCCGCTGGCGGAGCTTGCCGCACGGCTGGGTTGGGGGGTGCTGATCGTCTTCGGG
>JAMFSI010000200.1 GCA_026225215.1 Sphingomonas palustris
CGCCGCCGACGCTCGATGCCCAAAACCTCAACCCGGGCCAAGACCTCCTCCATCGCTCATGACGTACATAACGACGTCAATAACGACATTGCTTACGCCTGACAGGCGGCCTCAATCGGGCGGTTACAGAATAAGCTTTTCAACCCGATCATATCTGCTGTCGAAAGATGCTGGAAGGCCATCATAGGAAAAGCCTAACTCGGAGAGCACCAGCGTCGCAGGACCATCAGTTACCTTATAAATCGGCTTGCCTAACAGAGTGGCCGGAGCGTCAACCCAATCACCTAGCCCGGCTGCAACCGCCGCAGCGGACTTTCGAATGATCCATTCTTCGATCGTCATCCGCATGCCTCCTCCGCAACGGCAGATTATATGTCAGCGCTACCTGCATTGAAATGTCTGTTCGTAAGAGCGCTACCAGACATAGCCCCTTCATCCTGATCCTATGGGGTTCCATAACCACCACAAGGCGTGGCGCGATAGAAAGATGGCCCGCAACAAAGACATGACGGGGAGCGCGAGGGGGTTACCCCTCGTCACTACCCACTTCAAATCCTTCGATAATATACGCTACCCTGCGGAGCCATTTTTAGGCGCCAGCGGCGGGGTCGCCCGCTGACCTTCGCATCGCCCGGTTGCCCGATCAAGGAAGTGATCGTTTACCGCCAACTCCGATCATCCCTCGCCCATTTCAGTCAGTGGGAAGAGTCGTCACTGAGAATAATCGCTTGCGCGGGGCACTGGCTGGCCGCCCGGCGCATCGCATCCTCGTCTTCCGGATTAACCTTGCTGACCAGCACGATGGCGTAGCCGTCGTCGTGCAGTTCAAACACTTCGGGCGCGATCCCCAGGCAGATTCCGAAACCGGCGCAGATCTCCGAGTTGACTTGGACTTTCATGGTCAACCAACCTCCACCGGGTCAAATTCCAGGCCGATGTGCGTCAATCCGCGCAAGATGAAAGTGGGCAGATAGTTATAGCGTCGGGCGCCGGCCGGCCCATGGACTTTTTCGGAGATGCGAATGTCGCTGGTCCGGTCAAACATCCGGTTAAGCGCGACGACCGTCTCCGCCCGCGCCAGGGGTGCGCCCGGACAAGCATGGCGGCCTGCGCCGAACCCCACATGCAAGCGGGCGTTCTTCCGGTCCAGCTTGAACTCCGCGGGGTTTTCGAACTTGCGGGCATCCCGGTTGGCAGCGCCGTTGGCGATGAACAGGAAGGTGCCGGCCGGAACCTCGATTCCACCGACGGTCGTCGGCATTTTCGTCAGGCGGAAGTCGCCCTTGACCGGGCCCTCTGTCCGCAGACATTCCTCGACGAAATTGGGGATGAGGCTGCGATCCTCGCGCAGGCGTTGCTGGATGTCGGGGCGCTCGCCGATCAGCTGGAAGGCGTAGCTGAGGAGCCGCACCGTGGTTTCCTGCCCTGCGGCGAACATGTTGGCGGCGATCCGAGCGACATCGATGGGTTCGGGCACCGAGCCGTCGGGGAATGTCGCTTGCGCGAGTCCGGTAAGGACATCCTCCTTAGGATTACGCCTGCGGTCCTCGATGTAAGCTGAGAACTTATCGTATAGAAAGATCAGCGGCCCGTGCGTCACTTCGCCGTCCGTGCCGCCAACCACGGCCCCGCCACTCTCCTGCTCCACCCTTATAAGGTGCTTGCGGAACTCTGTCCGGTCTTCGGGAGGCACGCCCAGGAGGTCGGAGACGACGAGCACCGCAAAGGGCTGGGCGAAAGCGTCCATGAACTCGCATTCGCCACGGGCAAGGAAGGTATCGATCTGCTCATCGGCCAACTTCCACATGAACTCCTCGTTTTCCTTGAGGCGCCGCGGGGTGATCAGCGACATCAGCAACGACCGGTGGGCGGTGTGAGTCGGTGGGTCCATGGTCGGAAGCTGATCGTGGAACGGCGTCTTGTCGCGCCATGCTTCGATCAGCTCGGAAATGTCCTCGTTCCTGTGTTCCTCCAGGGGGATGGGGCAGCCCGCAAACGGCCCTGTGGTGGACATGCAGGAGGAAAAGCGAACGGGATCGTTGTAGATCTCGAGGGCTTCGTTGTAGCCCGTGACCATGAGAATGCCGTGATGCGGCTCACGCTGTACCGGAGACTGCTCTCTCAAATAGTCAAAATAAGGGTACGGATCGTTGACGAACCGATCGCTAAGGAAAAAATCGTGCGCTTCAAACTCGCTGGCCTTGTCGTTCATGTTGATTCCTTATCGGGCCTGCCGGCATCCTCTTAATTCCCTCAACTGAGGCCGGCAGGGCATAGCTGGGAGGATAGCGGAACAAGCGGCGCTTTTGCAAATCACCTAATTCAAACGGCGGCCCGTTTGGGGGACTGAGTAGCGGATCGTCCGGTTCCGAGCCTAAAGCCTGAGCGATGTGCCCTTCGGCCACTGTTGCTGCAGCTAAAAATATACGTTGCCAAACGAAGCCATTGCGGGGTAGCGCGTGGGGTTTACCCCTCGCACCTACTCCCTTCAAATCCTTCAATAATAAACGCCACCCTGCGGAGCGCGTTTAGGCGCCGGCGGAGGCGACCGCTGGCCTTCGCGCCGTCCGGTCGCCTGATCGAGAAACTGATCGTTAGCGGCGGGCGCCGAAGCGTAGGGATCATCGCCGGCGGGCTGGCCAGGGGCTTGGCCGTCGGCGGGATCGCGGGGTGGTTCGCCGGGGCCGGGATCGGGGGCATTTTTCGAACTGACGAGATTGCCCTGATCATCGTAATAATAGGTTTCGGGATTGGCCATATTGGCCTCGTCGTCGGGCTCGATCTGGTAATCGGGCAGCTTGACCTGGGTCTCGAACTGCTCGACCGGACGCCGGGCTACGGCGATGCGCATATATTGCGCGAAGGCGCGTGCGGGGGCGGCGCCGCCTTGCAGGCCGGGCACCGGCCGGGCGTCGTCGCGGCCCATCCAGACCCCGGTGGTGATGCCGCTGGAAAAGCCGAGGAACCAGCCATCTTTGTTCGAACTGGTGGTGCCGGTCTTGCCGGCCACCGGCCGGCCGATCTGCGCTGCCCGGCCAGTGCCGATGTTGACCGCTGTCTGCAACAGATCGGTCATCCCGGCGGCGACATAGGGCGCTACCAGCGTTTGCCCTTGCGTAGCGGGGTGCTCATACAATACCCGGCCATCGGTGCTGGTCACCTTGGCGATGCCATAGGGATCGATCGAAGTACCGCGCGCGGCGACGGCGGCAAAGGCCCGTGTCATGTCGATCAGCCGCACGTCATTGGCGCCCAGCACCATCGAGGGCATGGTGTTGATCGCGGTGGTGATCCCGAAGCGGCGCGCCATGTCCGCCACCGCGCCGAAGCCCACTTGCTGGCCCAATTGCGCCGCCACGGTGTTTTTCGAATAGGCAAAGGCGGTGCGCACGTCGATCTTGCCGGCATAGGAACGTCCCGAATTCTGCGGGCTCCAGCCGTCGATATTGACCGGCTGGTCGATCACCGGATCATCGGGTTTCACCCCGCTTTCCAGCGCCGTCAGATAGACGAACAGCTTCCAGGCCGAACCCGGCTGGCGCACCGCATTGACCGCGCGGTTATAATTCGAAGTGACATAATCCGTGCCGCCGACCAGCGCGAGCACCGCGCCGTCGCGATCCAGACTGACCAGCGCGCCTTGCGCGCCCTTCGGCGCCTGCGCGATCATCGCCTTGGTCGCGGCATTCTGCATGCCGATATCGAGCGTGGTCCAGACCTCGATCGGCTCCTTGTTGTCGGGCAGCAGCACGTCGAGCTGCGGCAGCGCCCAGTCGGTGAAGTAACGCACCGAATTCTGCGCCGCATCGGGCGCGAAATGCACCGCGTTGAGATCGGCGCCGTCTTCCTGCTCGCGGGTGATCGCCCCGGCATCCTCCATCACCGACAGCACCACCTTGGCGCGA
>JAMFSI010000201.1 GCA_026225215.1 Sphingomonas palustris
CACCTTCGCCTGCATTTTCAACCTCGTGCTGGGCGGCGGCATGTATTCGGCGATTTACCTGGTGCCGGTCTATCTGGCGCAGGTGCGCGGCTATGATTCGCTGCAGATCGGCACCACGGTAATCGTCGTCGGCCTCGCCCAGATGCTCAGCGTGGCCATCGCCTCGTGGTTGAGCCAGCGGGCGGATATGCGCTATATGATCACCATCGGGCTTTCGACCTTCGCGCTCAGCCTGTGGCTGTCCTCGGTCATGACCAGTAGCTGGGGCTTTTGGGAGTTCCTGCCCTCGCAGGCGCTGCGCGGCTTCGCGATGATGCTGTGCATCGTGCCCAGCGTGAACATGGCATTGTCGGGTTTCAAGCCGGCGGAACTCAAATACGCCGCCGGCCTGTTCAACCTGATGCGCAATCTGGGTGGCGCAATCGGCATCGCCACGGTCAATTCCTGGCTGCAGGACCAAACCAGGACCAGCGCTGCCCGTTTCGGCGAGGCGCTGGGGCATGGTGGCGCGACCGCGCAAACCGTGCTCGATACGCTCCAGCAGCGCCTGGCCGCAATGACCCCCGATGCCGCAGCGGCGGCCCAGGCAGCGCGGGGCTTGTTCGCCCATGTCGTTAGCCGCGAGGCAACGACGATGGCGTTCGACGATATCTTTCGCCGCCTGGCCTGGATGTTCATCGCCGCGCTGGTGCTGGTGCCGTTTTGCCGCCCGCCCGCCAATGTCGCGCCACCTTCGCCGGAGTTGGCCCATTGATCACACGTAAAAGGAACAGCGCCATGCGCCCTTCGTCCGCCTTGCCCGCTCTTATCCTGCTGACGAGCACCATGCTCGCCGGCTGCACCGTTGGCCCTAATTATGTCCGGCCGCAGCTGTCCCTGACCCCGAGCTATACCACGCCGACCGCCATCGCGCCGACCGATCCGGCATGGTGGAGCCGTTTTGGCGATCCGGTGCTCGATCGCGTCGTCGCGCGGGTGCTGAGCCAGAACCTCGATATGTCGGCAGCGGCGGCGCGCGTCGCTCAGGCCCGCGCCGCCGCTGGGCTGGCCCACGCCGAGATGCTGCCGACGCTCGACATCGGCGGCTCGGCGGAAAGTGATCATCAATCGCTGCAAACCCCGTTCGGCGCGGCGGCCAATCAACTTGGGTTCCCGCGTAATTATAACCTTTACCAGACCGGCGCTCAGGCGAGCTGGGAGATCGACTTGTTCGGCGGCCTCGCCCGGCGCCGGCAGGCGGCCAGGGCGGAACTGGGCGGTAGCGTCGCCGATGCCGCCGCGGTGCGGCTGAGCGTGGTCGCCGAAGCGGTCGATGCTTATCTCCAGTTACGGGGCCTGCAGGCCCGGCTGGCGGTGGCCGAGGACCAGAACAAGGTCAGCACGTCACTGGTCGGCCTGATCAGCCAGCGCGTCGATCGCGGCCTCTCGGCTCCGCGCGATCTCAACCGTGCGCTGGGCGATCAGGAAGGCGTGGCTGCGACTATTCCCGGCCTGCGCGCAGCGATCGATGGCGAGATGAACCGGCTCGATGTGCTGATGGGCCAGCAGGCGGGCACTTCCCGGGCCCAACTCGCCGCTGCGCAAGCCATTCCCCTGGCGCCCGATCCCACCGGCAGCACCGTTCCCGCCGAACTGATGCGCCGCCGCCCCGATATCGTTGCCGCCGAGCACCGGCTGATCGCCGCCAATGCCCGGATCGGCAGTGCGATGGCCGAGGCCTATCCCAAGCTATCGCTCACCGGCCTGCTCGGCGCGGCGACGGTGGGCGGCGCGTCGCTGCTGTCGAGCGGCGCGATGCAGGCCAGCGGTATGGCCGGGCTGCGCTGGCGGTTGTTCGATTTCGGCAAGATCGATGCCGAGATCGCCGGCGCGCGCGGCCAGGATGCCGAGGCGCTGGCGGTGTATCGTGGCTCGCTGCTCCGTGCGACGGCAGAGGTCGAGACCGCGCTGGCCGAATTGGCGGAAACGCGGCAGGAGGTCGATCGCCGCCAGCAGCAAGTCCTAGTCCTGACGCAGGCGCGCGATCAGGTGCGCGCGGCTTATCAGGGCGGCGCGGTGGCGCTGCTCGATGTGCTGGACGCCGATCGCGCCTTGCTGGACGCATCGGACCGATTGGCGCAGGCTCGCGCCGGCTCGGCCAGGGCCTCAGTGGCGGCGGTCCGCGCGCTGGGCGGCGGTTATGTGGAAGGAGCGTGATCATCATGGCGGATAAAACCACCCACAAGGAACGAACCCGCGACCGCATTCTCGACGAGGCGGCAAAGGCGCTGCGGGCAGGCGGCACCGAAGGCATCAGCGTGGCGGCTTTGATGAAGCGCGCGGGCCTGACGCATGGCGGCTTTTACGCGCATTTCGAATCGCGCGATGATCTTGTCGCCCATGCCGTCGAGCGCATGTTTCGAGACAGCGGGCGCATGTTCGAGCGCTACCTGGGAGAGGCGCCGAGCCCTGAAGGCATGGCCGCGCTGATCGATTATTATCTTTCGGAAGAGGCCGTGTTCGCAACTGACCGAGGATGCGCCTTGCCCGCGCTCTCCGGAGAAGTGCTGCGCATGCCGCCGGCCGCCCGAGCCCGTTTCGAGCAGGGCATCGTCAATTTTCAGGAGGCTATTCGCGCCGGGCTCGAGGCCATCGGCATAGCGCATCCCGATAGAGAGGCCGCATCGGCTGCGTCGGAAATGATCGGCGCCCGGATGCTGGCGCGCGCGCTGAGCGACAAGGCGGCGGCGCGCAGCCAGCTCGAAGCGGCGCGCCATTCATTGAAACAGCGTCTGGGGCTAAATGTCTGATCCGCGAAGGACGTGACTGACGCATTTCGCAGGGCTGGAGTTCGAACCGCAGGCATGACAGATTGGTGCATCGTCAACGAGTCACCACCGGATCGTATAATATCCTGCGATAAGCGGGCGCCGGCTTTAGGGGAGATAGAGCACCATGGAACCCACCGCAGCGCTGCAGAGACCGAGATCGGCAACCTGCCCTGCGGATAGCGCGACAGGCGGACCGGCCAGTGCTGCCAGCCCCGATACCAAGGGGGCGGATGCGCTTTCCCAGGTGCCGCTGCGCGTCACCAATCCCAAACGCATCCCGGCGCGGCGCTATTACGACGCCGAATTCTACCGGTTGGAAAGCGAACGCTTGTGGCCGAAGGTGTGGCAGATGGCATGCCGGCTCGAGGAAATTCCCGAAATCGGTGATTGGATCGAGTACCAGATTCTCGATAAATCGGTGCTGGTCATCCGCACCAAAACCGGGATCAAAGCCTTCCACAACGCGTGCCGGCATCGCGGCGTCAAGCTGGGTGAGGGCGTGGGCCATTGCACGGCGCAGGGCCTGGTTTGTCCGTTCCATGGCTGGCGTTGGAACATGGATGGTGAAAACATCTTCGTCTTCGGGCGCGCCGAGTTCGACGAGGCGGAGCTGGACCCCACCGATCTGGCCTTGCCGCCTTGCCGGGTGGAAACCTGGGGCGGCTGCGCCTTCATCAATCTCGACAACGACGCGCCGCCGCTGCTGGAGTGTCTGGGCGAGGGCGTGGCCCGGATGGATGCGCGCCATGTCGATCGGCTGAAAGTCGATTGGTGGAGTTCGACCATTCTTCCGGTCAATTGGAAGCTGGCGATGGAAGCCTTCATGGAGGGCTATCACGTCATGGCCACGCATCCGCATCTGCATGCGGTGACCACGCCGGAAGCCAGGCGCTACGGCGCGGATTCGCCGCTGGTCTCCGCTTTGCCGCCGACCGAATCGGCGCGGAAATATGTCGACATGACGCTGGTCCATCTGGCCACGCTCAGCGAAGGCATGGGCGGAATGATCGACGGCTGGGAGCTGGAAGTCGCCGAAACCCTGCGTGACATGGACTTGCCCGAGGATGTCGGCGCGGGCGCCATGGCCTTCTACACCCGGTTGCGCGCGGAAATCACCCGCCAGGGCCGCGCCCAGAACCGGCCAGTACCCGATCTGATCAAAGCCGCAGCAGAGCATCCGTTCAGCGCCGTCGAGTATTTCTTCCCCAACTATTTCCTGCTGCCGATGTTCAGCTCGATGGCGTCCTACCGCGCCCGTCCGCTCGGGCCGGAAAGCTGCCTGTTCGAAATCTGGGCGCTGGCGATATATCCCGAGGATGAGCAGCGCCCGGCGCCGACCGCGCCCGCTCCATTGGCGCATGACGATCCCAGCTATCCGAAAATTCCCAAGCAGGATTACAGCAATCTGCCCCGCCAACAATTGGGCCTGCATGCCGGCGGCTTCGAATTCATGCGCCTCTCGCCAAACATCGAAGGCATGATCAGCAATTACCAGCGCCTGATCGACGGCTTTCTGGCGGAATTGCCGGCCCCTGTGCTGGCGCGCGGCGCAGCGCGGGCCAGCAGCGGATTCGATGCCCCGATCGCCGATCTGGGCTTTTAATGATTGACGGCGGGACTCTCTAAGGGCTCTGATAGTTCCGCCACCGATGTCCGACCATTACCCCCCCCACCGCGACCCGGCGTCTCATCACCCTGTTCACCATGGCGGCGGCGATCATGAACATGATCGACACCACCATCGCCAACGTCGCCTTGCCGCATATGCAAGGCACGACCTCGGCCTCGCGCGAAGAAATCACCTGGGTGCTGACCAGCTACATCGTCTCGGCGGCGATCTTCACGCCGCTGACCGGCTGGCTGGCCACCCGCTATGGCCGCAAGCGGCTGCTGCTGCTGTCGATCGTCGGCTTTACCGCGGCGTCGGGCCTGTGCGGCATGGCCAACACGCTGGGCGAGCTGATCCTGTTCCGGATGCTGCAAGGCGTGTTTGGCTCGTCGCTGGTGCCGATGGGCCAATCGACGCTGCTCGACATCAATCCGCCCGAGCACCATGGCCAGGCGATGGCGGTGTTCGGGCTGGCGGCGATCATGGGGCCCTTGGTGGGCCCGCTGGCGGGCGGCTGGCTGACCGACAACATGGGCTGGCGCTGGGTGTTCTACATCAACCTGCCGATCGGCATCATGGCCTTCATGGGGCTCTCCGCGGTGATGCCCGAGACGGTGACCAATAAGCGCGCAAGGCTCGATCTGATGGGCTTTGCCTTGCTGGCGCTAGGGTTGGCCGCGCTGCAGATGATGCTCGATCGCGGACAGATGCTCGATTGGTTCGATTCCACCGAGATCAAGCTCGAAGGAGTGCTGGGCCTGCTGTGCTTTTACCTCTTCGCCGTCCATGCCAGCACCACCCGGAATCCCTTCGTCAGCCCGGCGATCTTCCGCGACCGCAATTTCATGATCGCGACCCTGCTCGGCTTCTCGCTGGGGGTGCTGATCTACAGCGCCATGGCGATCATCCCGACCATGCTGGAGGATCTCATGGGCTATCCCACGCTGCGCGTCGGCATGGTGCTGGCCCCGCGCGGCATCGGCACCTTGGTGGCGATGCTGGTGGTGGGCCGGGTCATCAACCACGTCGATCCGCGCGCCATGGTCTGCTTCGGCCTGGTGGTATCCGGGGTGTCGATGTATCTGATGTCGCGCTTTTCGCTCCAGGCGGACGGTACGCTGATCGTTCTTTCAGGCATCCTCCAGGGCCTGGGATCGAGCAGCATCTTCGTGCCCCTGACCACCATGGCCTTCGCCACCCTGCCGGCCTCCTACCGCAACGAAGGCTCGGCCCTCAGCACAATGATCCGCAACATGGGCGCCTCGATCGGCATCGCCGGCGTCCAGGCCCTAACCATTCGCAACGCCGCCACCGCCCAATCGCGACTGGTGGAAGGCATGCGCCCGGACAATCCGCTGCTGGCCATCACCATGCCCGGCATCGACTGGGCATCCCCGCTGACGCTCAGCCAACTCGAACAAAGCGTCATCCGCCAGGCGATGATGATATCCTATGTCGATGCGTTCTGGGCGCTGTTCCTGGTGGGTATGGTGTCAGCGCCTTGCGTGTTCCTGCTGCGGCGACCGAAGCGGGTGGCCCGTAGGGCGGATGCAGTGGCGTTGGCCGAGGGGCATTAGGTGGCCTTACGGGCTTACGCAAAAATACAGCCGCAAGAAGATGGCCTTGCCGACAACTTGAAAAGTTGAGGAGCGGAAGGGATAGGCGTGAGGGGTAACCCCCTCACACTCCCCGTCATTTTTGTTTGCGCACCATCGCGCCGTTGTGCCCACCCGTCATGCTGGGCCGGGATATGGCCCCTGACGAGGCTCTTGAACGCTTCTTAGGCGTTGATCCTTCCGAGCTACCTGACATTGTGAAGCTCAAGAAAAAAAGGGGGCCGCCAAAGCGGCCCCCAGGTGTTGTAGCCAAGCCGTCCCTCCCGAGGGGGAAGGCCACACCGGCCAAACCGCGTTAGCGGCTACGCCAGTGTGCGTTTACGTGTTCGACCTTGCCGAAGCGGATGCGATAATAGCCGTGGATAAAGACCATCGGTCCCTCCCTGAACTATAGGTGGGTTGAATCCGTCGGTTATTCGTGCGATTCCTAGGTTTCCAAGCGAGGCTCGCGACTTCAAACGTCCGGGGCTCTGGTCGCCGGCCTCACTAGTGGGGGCCGGCGCCTTGCTGTTAGGTTTGCTATTGTGCGATAGCGCCTTTACCTTTCCAGCACCCGATCAGGCCTCAAGTCCGATTCCGCGCTTGCCGGTCACATAGCCCTGTATTTTCAGGCGTTCAAGATGATTCAGCAATCTTCTGTGGACTTTAATTCTCCGCTGCCTTAGCTAGTCAGCAAGATTTGCAGCGGAGAACAGCAATGGTACGAGTTAGAAGTCCAGCCTACCCGGCGCATAATCTGGCAGAAGCTATTGAATATGCTCGTAAAATTCACTCGGCCGATAGACAGCATCCAGTTCCTCGAGATGTTGCTGCACAGCACATGGGATTTAGCGGGATTACGGGCACATCGGATCGGGCGCTATCTTCGCTTTTACACTATGGAATGGCGGAGAAAGTTGCCAAAGGTGAGATTAGGGTCACCGATTTGGCTCTCCGCGTCCTTCATCCGGAAGATGACCATGAGCGCCTTGCGGCGCTGAACGAAGCGGCCTTCAATCCGCAACTGTTTCAGGAATTGCGGCGGCGGTATCCTGGACGCCCCCCGGCGAGCGCAACCCTAGAGTCTTTTCTGACCCGCGAAGGTTTTGCTGCCGCTGCAATAGGACCAGCCTCGAAGGCCTTCTTAGAAACTTGCCGGATTTTGCAGCAAGAGGGCGCTTACGAAAGTGATGGGGATAGGCGCGAAAATACGCCAGAAGCGATTGCATCAAAGCCACTTGATGAGGTGCGGCCCGTGCAACAAGTTCATATTCCTAACCCTTCATCGACATCCCCACCAGCAACGGGGGATGCCCTACGCCAAGATATTTTTACGCTGGAAGGCGGTGGTTTCGTCACGGTTGCATTGCCCGAGGCGCTCTCTAAGCGTGAGTATGAAGACCTTAAGGACTGGCTAGAATTGATGCAAAGAAAGGCGGAACGGAAGGTTGTAGAGCAACACACCAAACCTCAGACCGAATCGCACCAAGCAGCCACGCTGGACGATGGCGAAGATTTGGTCGGATGAAACTGCGAAGCCCGGCCTAACCCTCCGGGCTTACCCGGAGGCGGCGACAGGCAGGATTCGAACCCGCGACCTAAGGATTAGTAATCCCCCGCTCTATCCACTGAGCTACTGCCGTTCGCCTTCCCTTTCGGGAACAACATCATTTTGCGCTCGTTTTATCAAACATCAAGTGGGTCACACACGTATATGGGCCCCAAAGTTTGCAGGATTATCGCATAATCTGAAGTCTAGGCTCAATAGCAGACTGCGCCGCGTCACTACCTGAACCGCCGGTCCGCATTCCCACACGCTGCTGTCTTGCAACCGAGGTGGCCTCGGGCAACGACAATCATCGCGCGACGAAGGTATAGATTCTGGGGGCCCTGGCCCCAGAATCTATACACCTCAACTCCTTATCGCCCATGTTCTTACCGCAATCCTAACCCCGAAACCCCCGTCACCTTCTTCTGCGCCAACGTCTGGAAATCGCACAGCACCCCGCGCCAAAATCCAGTGCAGGACAGCGCAAAATACAGCAGCCACAGCCGGGTGCGGGTCAGGCCGGCTTCGGCCACGGCTTCTTCGCGGCGGGCGTAGAGGCGTTCGCTCCAGGCTTTGAGGGTCAGGTAATAATGCTCGCGCATCGATTCGACGTGGCGCACATCGAAGCCCCAGCGTTCGAGGTTCGTCGCGGTCATGCCGAGGTAGTCGAGTTCGCCGCCGGGGAAGATCCAGCGGTTGATCACTGCCATATAAGCGGTGCGGCGGCGGAAGCGGGCGAGGTCGCGGGTGGCGCGGCGGGTGGTGGCCTGGTGGAGGTAGAGCCCGGCGGGCGCGAGCAGCGCGGCGATTTTGGCGAAGAAGGCGTCGTGATTGTCGATGCCGACATGCTCGAACATGCCGATCTGGGAAATGGCATCATAGCTCGCGGTCTCGTCGAGCGTCCGGTAATCGCGCAGTTCCAGCGTCACCCTGTCCGCCAGTCCGCGCTGCTGCACCCGCGCGGTGGCGGCGTCGAACTGGGCCTGGCTCAGCGTCACGCCATGGACGCTCACCCCGAAATGCTGCGCAGCATGGCAGGCGAGGCCGCCCCAGCCGCAGCCGATATCGAGCAGGCGCTTGCCGGGCGCTAGTTCCAGCTTGCGGCAGATGAGATCGAGCTTGGCATGTTGCGCAGCATCGAGATCGCCGTCCCAGCTCTCGAAAACTGCGGCGGAATATTGCATCTCCTCGCCCAGGAACAGCGCGTAGAAGGCATTGGAGACATCGTAGTGAAACTGGACCATGCCGGTGTCGTCGCGCCCCCGCCCGGCCAGACGCCGCACCCGCGCGGCAAAGCCCATGCCCGCTTCGTCCGGCGCGCGGGCGGTGAGGAAGGGCAGCGCCGCGCGCAGGATGGTCGCGCGATCGACCGAGCGCTTGAGCCCCACCGCTTTGAGATGATCCCAGCGCTGCAACGCATCGAGCGGGCTGGCGCCGGTAATGTCGAGATCGCCTGACAGATAGACCTCGACCAAGGTG
Source organism: Sphingomonas palustris (assembly GCA_026225215.1). GTDB lineage: Bacteria > Pseudomonadota > Alphaproteobacteria > Sphingomonadales > Sphingomonadaceae > Novosphingobium > Novosphingobium palustris. The sequence goes on from JAMFSI010000201.1 coordinate 9,043, forward strand.
GTCAGTCGCGGCGAGCGGATCAGCCGGCCGATCGCGCCGGGTGAGCCGATGCGGATACGGATATCGTCACGCGCGCCTGCGCCGAGCGGCAGCACCTCGCCATTCCACAGTTCCACACAGGCGTCCGCCTGGAGGTGCCGGGCAATCTCCGCCACAATCGCCCGCGCTCCTGCCAACCTGTCCACGCTTTGCCTTTCGGAGCTTTGCCGTTTCGGGTTGATAGGGAAAAGAATGTGAAGTCTCAAAGGGTTTAAGCAGCAGGGGACTACCGTCCCCTGCACCCCTATTTCGTCTCCCGGCGATAGCGCGGTGCCTGGTCCACCCGATTGTATTAATTCAGCGCCGGACAATGACGGGGGTCTGGGGCCTCAGGCCTCAGAATCTATTCCACTTCCACCCTGATCCGGGTGATCCTTGTCGTCTTGAGCTGCCAACTGCCGTCGCGCTTCACATAAGTCTCGTGATAAAACCCATAGCCGGTCAATCCCGAGAATGCCCCGCCCGGCGCGAAGAACATCCGGTCGGTGAAGCTCCAGACGCCGGTGGCGGTGTCGGGTCCGGTGATCTCGATTTCGCTTTGATGGCCCTGATGGACGCTGACGATGCCGTATTTCGACATGCCGTCGGACAGCCACGAGGCCCGGCCGCGCAGCACCATGTTCATCGCCGGCAGATGATCCACGCCGGTCTGCGGATCGCGGCAGCAGCCGTGGTAATCGAGTTCGCAATCCTCGGCCAGGATCGAGCGGACGAGATCGCCGTCGCCGCTATCGACGCCGCGCCAATAGCGCGCCTTGGCCTGCTTGATCGCTTCGATGTCGGCGAGTTTTTCAGTTTCGGTCATCGGATATAGGCCCTCGTCAAATATACCGGCCGCCATTCACACCGATCACTTGCCCGGTGACATAACCGGCTTCCTCCGACACCAGCCAGGCGGCGGCGCCGGCGATATCCTCGGGCTCGCCGTGACGACGGATCGGGCCGGCGTCGATCATCGCCTGGAATTTGGCCTTCATCTCGGGGCGCTCGAACGAGGCCAGTGACATTTCGGTGTTGTGGACGAAGCGCGGCGGGATGGTGTTGGCGGTGATGCCGTGTTCGCCGAATTCCTGCGCCAGCGTGCGGGTGAGGGCGATCATGCCGCCCTTGGATGCCGAATAATGCGCCATGTTGACCGCGCCGGACTGGGCGCTGGATGAGGAGATGTTGACGATCCGGCCCCAGCTTGCGGCCAGCATGTCCGGCAGCACCAGCTGGGTGACGGTGAAGGCGCTGCGCAGATTGACGGCCAGCATCCGGTCCCACAGTTCCTCGGTCAGCTCCATGAACGGCACGAAGCCGGTCATCCCGGCATTATTGACGGCGATGGTGACCGGGCCGAAAGCTTGGCGCAGCGTATCGAGCGCTGCGCTGACTTCGGCGCGGTTCGAGACATCGGCGGTCAGCCCGACCGCTTTGCCGCCCGCTGCAGTGACCTCGTCAGCAACGCGCTGTGCCCCATCGCCCGATATGTCGAGTACGCCGATGGCGATACCATCGCGCGATAGCCTATGGCAGATCGCTCGCCCGATTCCCGCTGCCGCGCCTGTGACCAATGCCACCTTGTTCGTCATCTGCCTGCTCCCGTCCGGTTCTGTTGAGCCAGTGTTCAGCAGTCATACGGCGAGCGCAAGAGCAATTGCCTATGATCGCTTCTGCAATGCCAGGCCGGCAGACAGCCCGCCATCGACCGGCAGATTGACGCCGGTAATGTTCGAGGCAAGGTCGCTCGCCAGGAACAGCGCGGCGTTGGCGCAATCGGCGGGGGCGATGAAGCGGCCCAGTGGATGTGCCGCGCCCATGCTCGCCTTGGCCGCTTCCGAAGCGCCTAAGCCGGGGATGAAATTGGTGGGCATCCCGGCCGGGCATACCGAATTGATGCGGATGCCTTGCCCGGCCAGTTCGATCGCCAATGTGCGGGTGAGAATGGTGATCGCGCCTTTGCTCGAACCATAGGCAACCCCGCCATAGCCGATCAGCCCGGCGACCGAAGCGGTGTTGACGATGACGCCGTTTGATTTGCCCCCATGCCCGCCCTCATGCGCATCAGGATCGGCGGCAGCCTGGGCTTCGAACTGGCGGATAGCTGCCTTACAGCCGTTGATCACGCCGTTGACGTTGACGCGGTAGATGCGATCGATCTCGGCCTGGTCGGTATCGACGAAACGACGCGGGCCCTGGGCGGTGGGCAGGACGGTGATGCCGGCATTGTTGTAGATGATATCGAGCCGGCCATATGCGGCCACGGTCTGTGCGACCACGCTGCTGACCGCCGCTTCGTCGCCGACATCGCAGCCCAGACCCAGCGCTTCGCCGCCGGCCGCGCGAACCAGGGCAGCGGTTTCTTCCGCTGCCGCGCCGTTGACATCGGCAGCGGTGACCTTGGCGCCGTTCGCGGCAAAGATCAGGCAGGCCGCGCGGCCCACGCCCGATCCCGCGCCGGTGATGATCGCAATTTTCCCCTGCAATAGCGCCGACATATCGATCTCCAAAAATTCCTGATTTCGAATTTATATTCGCTATGGCTAGCCTTTGCGGGCTGGGTGGTCAATTGTCGCAGTTGACGAAATCGGGAGGTCGTCCTAGTCCGAAGTTCGAAATAGCGAAAATGAGCGCGGGGCACTGGTCAAAGGCATGGCACGATCTTCTCCTGGCGTCAGGCGCATGGCGGCTGTGCTGGATTTCATGGCCGATCATCCGGGGCAGGCCTTTGCGCTCACCGATCTGGTGCGGGCGCTCAAGCTGAGCCGGGCGACGTGTCATGCCTTGCTGACCGGGCTGGTCGAAGTCGGCTATCTCTACCGCGCCACTGACAAGACCTATGTGCTGGGCCCGGCGCTGGCGACGATCGGGCGGGTCGCTTCGGAACATTTCTCGCCGTTGCAGATCGCCAAGCCGGAGATGCGGCGGTTAGCTGACGATTTCGACGTCGTCTGCTCGGCGATGTTCCAGGAAGGCGAGTTCATCGTCAGCCGCGAGCGTGCCGCCTCGGTCAGCCATGTCGGCTATTCGCTGCCGCTGGGCACACGGATCAAAATGCGGCCGCGCTCGATCGCGATCTTCTATGCCTGGTCGCCCGCCGAGGCAAAGGCGTTCCTCGACAAGGCCGATCCGCCGCTGAACCAGCCGCAGCGCGCCGCAATCGAGGCCAATCTGGCGTTCGTGCGCGAACACGGCTTCAGCGTGCATGTGCAAAATCCGACGACCCCCGCCGAGGAATGGGGGATAGAAATTGTCCAGGGCGACGATGTCGAGCCTCGGGTGGTGTTGCTCAACCGGCTGGTTGCCGAGGAATCCTATTCGCTTTCGTCGATCGTCGCTCCCGTGTTCGACGCGCGCGGTCGGGTAGAATTCGTGATCGGATTGATGGGTTTCAACCGCACCATGACCGGTGCTGAAATCGTGGTCGCCGGCCATCAGGTCAAAGCGGCTTGTGCGCGGATCGGCGATTTCATGAGCGGCCGCAGCTGATTTGCAGTGGGCCGGCACCGCGCTAAATTCGCCCCTCGGCGAATTTCAGATCTAACAGACGCTTGACGCCAGATTGCTCGCGCTTAAAGAAAATGCGAATAAGTGTTCGCGATAGCGAATAATTGTCATTTTCGATGGAGAGATGCCGCATGTCCGATGTCATTGTCGCCCCGGAAACGCGTGATCTCGACCAGCTGGCCACCAGCCTGACGACCTGGATCGCGGAGCGCATGCCGCACGCGACGGGGCTGGCCTTGCGCAATTTCGATTATCCCCGCGGCGCCGGGCAAAGCCACGAGACGATCCTGTTCGATGCCGATTGGCGCGAGAATGGCGTCGAGCAAAGCCAGGGCTATGTCGTGCGCATCCGCCCTGGACACTTCACGGTGTTTCCCGACACGCTGTTCGAAGAGCAATATGAGCTGATGCGGGTGCTCTATGAAGGCGATTACGTCAAAGTGGCCGAAGTGCTGTGGCTGGAAAGCGATCCGACGATACTCGGCAAGCCATTCTTCGTCATGAAGAAGGTTATGGGCCGCGTGCCGGTCAGTATTCCGCCTTATGCCCAGACCGGCTGGGTGGCCGAAGCGACACCAGCCCAGCGCCGCCGCCTGTGGGATGGTGCGGTACGGCAATTGGCCGCGATCCAGCGGGTGCCGCTCGACAAGGTGGGCTTTCTCGCTGGGCCGGCGCATGCTCGTGACGGGTTGGCGCAGGAATGGGATAAATACGTCCGCTTCGTCGCCTGGCTGGAACGCGACGGCGCGGCGCCCGGCTTCATCCGCATCCTGACCCGCGCGCTGGAGCGGCTGAAGGCGCAATGGCCGACGCATCAGCCCGAAGGTCTGGTCTGGGGCGACGCCCGCATCGGCAATATGATGTTTGACGCCGACTTCGACGTCGTCGCGGTGATGGATTGGGAGCAACCCTCGCTCGGCGGGGCGCTGCATGATCTGGCGTGGTTCACCGTGCTGTGCGAGACCATGCATGCCGCCAGCGCCACCCCACCTGCGCTTCCCGGCATGGGCACCCGCGCCGAAACCATCGCGCTATGGGAAGCGCAATCGGGCAAGTCGGCGGCGGGGCTCGAATGGTACGAGGAGTTCGTCCACCTCAAGATGAGCTGCACCGGGGTGCGGCTGGGCCTGCTGCGCGGTGTGACGATGATGGACGAAGCGGCGATGGCGCGGCGGTTAGGAGTGGAAATCTAAGGTAAGCCGGCTCGATCTCGCATACCTCGGGAATTTTCTCTTCCCATCAAAACTAAAAGCGATCACCCTTCGTATAGCGGGCGTGGTTGTTCACCGGGATGGAGAAATCGCATGTTCACTGATCTACCCACACGTCGTCGTTTTCTGGGCTGGCTCGGCGCTACGGCGGCGATACCGATCGTGGCCGGCTGCGGTGGCGGCAGCGCTCAGGCCAAAGCCTACCCGGTCGAGTTCAGCGAGGCCGAATGGCGCAAGCGGCTGACCCCGGCGCAATTTGATATCCTGCGCAAAAGCGGTACCGAGGAGCCGTTTTCCTCGCCCCTGCTGAAAGAGCATCGCAAGGGCACCTTTGTCTGCGTCGCCGATGGCAATCCGTTGTTCGATTCGCATACCAAATTCGATAGTGGCACCGGCTGGCCCAGCTTTTGGCAACCGCTGCCGGGCGCGGTACAGACCAGCGAGGATCTGAGCGGCGGCATTCCCCGCACCGAAGTGCATTGCGCGCGCTGCGGCGGGCATGTCGGCCATGTCTTCGATGATGGCCCACCGCCGACCGGCAAGCGCTATTGCATGGATGGCGTGGCGCTCCGTTTCAAGCCAGCCTGACCGCCTCTCCTCGACTGGCAACCACCAGACGTCGGGGGGGTGTGGCAGAATGCCTGACCAAGCGCCTTGACGTGTGAATTGGCCCCCCGCATGGCTAACATTGCGGTGACGGCGGGGGCCAGACGAGACGATGAAGGAAGATGTGGCGCGGATCGTAACCCCGGCAAGGGGCGGCGGCGAGGCCAATTTGCTGGATTGGCTGGCGGCGGCCTGGCTGTTGCTGCCGCTGGCGCTCCTGGTCATCTCTCACAAGCACCCTGATTACTTTACCTATTATCTGATGCTGGCGCAGAATCGCCAGTTTCTGCTGGTCTGGATCGTCCTGGCGGTGGTCATCCTGATCCCGATCCGGTTAGGGCCGGCGGCGCTGCTGCTGTCGCGAAAGCAGGTCGCCGGGCTGGCGCTGGCGGTGGGTATCGTCGGCTATGCCGGCCATTATTTGTTGCTGAGCGGTTATGATTTGTCGCGTGACGAACAAATGGCGAGTTTCGATGCGCTGATTTATGGTGCGGGCCATTTGGCGTGGCCCTTGCCGGCGACGTGGCAAGCTGCCCCCGGGCCGCTCAACATGCTGTTCATGCTGCCCGCGGACCACCCGGTGGCCTGGGTGTCCGCTTATCTGCCCGGCAACGCGATGCTGCGCGCGCTTTTCGCCAAGCTGGGCGATGCGGCGCTGACCGGCGCTGTGCTGAACGCGCTCAGCGTGGTGCTGGTATGGGCCTGCGCGCAGCGCCTCTGGCCGGGCCCGGCGACCCGCGACCGCGAAGCCGGGGTCGTCGCCGTGGTGCTGCTGGTGCTATCGGGGCAAATGGTGATGAGCGGCATGACCGCTTTTGCCATGACCGCGCATCTGTGCTGCAATTTGCTGTGGCTGTGGCTGTTTCTGCGCGACCGGCGGGGCAGCGATATCGCCGCGCTGGCGGTGGGCTTTGTCGGCATCGGCCTGCACCAGCCGGTGTTCCACCCGCTATTCGTCGCGCCATTCATGGTGCTGTTGCTGCTGGAACGGCGCTGGGGCAGGCTGGCGCTGTTTACCGGCTTTTACGCGGCGGCGACGGCGTTCTGGTTTGCCTGGCCCATGCTGACGCATGTGCTGGTTACCGGGGCGCATTCGGTGCCGAGCAAGGCGGGAACCGATTACTGGACTCGCCTGACCGGGGCGTTGAGCGCCAATCACGACAATGTCGGGATCATGGCGGCTAATCTGCTGCACTTCATTACCTGGCAACATTTGCTGCTGCTGCCGCTCTTGCTGGCGGGCTGCAAAGCCGCTCGCCACAACCGCATGGCGGCGGCGCTGGCTGCCGGCTTTGTGCTGCCGATCATCATGATGACGGTGATCATGCCATCGCAGGGGCACGGCTTTGGCTACCGCTATGTCCATGGCGTGCTCGGCAATGCCGCGCTGCTGGGCGGCTATGGCTGGCGCCATCTGATACCCTGGCATCACCGGCTGAGGCCATTGTTCGTCCGCGCCAGCCTGGCCTCGCTACTGGTGCTGATGCCGCTGCAGGCGTGGAATACGCACGCACTTTACACGATCTATGCGCAGATGAGCGCCAAGATCGATGCCAGCGGCGCCGATTATATCATTCTTGGCGAACATGATGTCCCGTTGGGGCTCGATCTGGTGCTGAATCGGCCCGATCTGGGTAACCGCCCGATCCGGCTGGTCGATGGGGAAATCGACGATAATGACGAGCTGGCGCGGCGTATTTGTCACCCTGGCGTGACCATGGCGCTGCCGACCGACGCCTTTTTTCACGAGGTCATGCATTGGTACGGCTGGCGCGCGATGGGCCAGGCCGATAGCCGCCTGGCCGAAAATACCCAGGCCTTTGCCGGCGGGGGCTGCAGGGTCATCCAATTGCGATAGTTCAGGGGCTGCCGGGGTTTAAGCCTTCGATTACTGCCGTTGCCATCGCTTCCCAATTATAGGCCCGCGCTGCATATGCAGCCATCGCGGTGCGCGCGGCGGCATCGGGGCGGGGCGCCTCGATTGCTTCGGCACAGCGCCTGGCCGAGCCATCCGCATCGCCAAGATCGATCGCCACGCTCTTGAGCCAAGCGGCGGCGGCGGGATCGGCCCGCTCGCAAGGCTGACCGCAGATCACCGGCAGACCGCAAGCCATGGCTTCCTGAATGACCAGCGGATAGCCTTCACCGACGCTGGGCAGCAACAGCAGCGCGGAACTGCGATAAAGATCGGCCAGTGCCTGCGGTGTCTGCGGCCCGAGATCCCGGATATTGGCGAGCCCCCAGCTTGATGGCGCGATCGGGCCGCTGCCGGCCAGATGAAACTGCAAGTCTGGGCGCCTTGCAGCAAGCGCGTGGATCACCGCCAGCCCCTTTTTCTCGACATAGCGGCCCACGAACAGGATCGGCCCGGTTGGTGATCGCGGCGAGGCGGCGGGGTAAAACACTGCCTGGTCGACGCCGTTGAACACCAGCCGGTAATCGCGTCGCGCCGGCTCGCCCAGCAGATCCTGCCGCACGGTGTCGCTGATGAACACCAGCCGGTCGGCGGTGCGGAGCATCGGGCGCGTGACGGCAAGATTGGCCAGCGCCATCACCCCGCGCAGCAGTGCCGAGGAAAAGGCGATCCCGGCGATATGCTGGATCAGCACCACTTTGCGGCGGCTGATCCGCGCCGCCAGAACCGCGAGTATCGAGGTGACGTAAAGCGAATCATGGACCACCACGACATCGCAGCGCGCCACTTCGCGGGCCAGCGCGCGCAGGCTGCGCCAACCGGGGATCGGCATCGGCAGGCCGGTCAGTGCCTCGGTCGGGTTGATGCAGCGCAGCGGCAGCGCGGTGATCGCGCCGTCAGGCAGCGCGTCGGCATCGCTTGCCGCCCAGATGGCCTCATGCCCTGCGGCCGCAAACTGGCGGCAAAGCTGGCCGGCAACGCGCTCGATGCCGCCGCCATGCGCTTCGTAGAAATGGCTGACCGTCAGGATGCGCATGAGGCCAGGCCCAAGCCTGTCAGTCCGCTAACTTGACCGCGATCCGGCCGGTCTGGTCGATGCGGTTCAGCATGATCGGGCGGCTGGCGAAAAATTCGTCGACGGCTTTACGGGCGCCGGCCCAATAGCCGTAATCGTCGATGATCAGCACCCCGCCTGGCGACAGGCGTGGCCACAACTGCTCGAGTTCATGACGGGTGGACTCATACCAATCGGTATCGAGCCGCAGGACCGCAATGCGCTCGGGCGCCTGGGTGGGCAGCGTATTTTCCACCATCCCCTTGTGGAGCCTGATCCGTCCCTGAGGATAGCCGGTGGCGGTCATGTTGGCACCGACATCCTCGATCGAGGCCTTGCACCAGATCTTTTCCGATTCGCCCGAGGTTTCCAGCAGGCTGGCCGCAGAGGTATGATCCCCGGCCCGCATATCGTGCTCCGAAGGTGCAGACATGCCTTCGAACGTATCGAACAAATGAAGATCGCGATCACTGACCCCTTCTGCCAAAAAGGTCAGCGCTGCCGCCATGCTGCTGCCGCCACGCCACACGCCGCATTCGACATAGGCGCCCGGGATGCCCGCCCTGACGACATAACGCACGGCGTCGCATACCGCGGCGATCCGCTCGGGCGAAGTCATCGTACAGGCCGCCACGCGGAAATAGGTTTCGCGCGTGGCGGCATCGACATCGCGCAACCGCCAGTTAACCGCCACCCGGCTGTTGAGCGCACTCTCGACTAACCGGGAGGCACTATCGCGTAAGCTCAACGGGCTTTTCCTTTCGATGACCGCAGCACGGCCCAACGCACCGCCACGAAATTCCAGACGAACAATATGCCCGAGGCGAGCGACGCCGACCAGGCCACGGACAGGCCGGCTTTATCATGCGCCAGCCCGATCAGGATAATCGTCAGGGGCAGATTGAGGAGCATGGCGCTGGTGTAGCGTAAATACCCCTCCCAGCTGCGCTCGACTTGAAACGTCCATTGGCAATGGCATGCAAAGCCAACCACCGTGACAATCACGAATGCGATCACCGTGGCCAGGGCATAATGCAAGCCGAGCGCTGAAAAGGCGGGGATCAATACCGCCCCCAGCACGAAGCAAATGCCGGCAACCACGCTATACCGAAAGCCGGCGGGCAGACGAAGGATCATGACTGCACCTCGCTGGGTGCGACTGCCGGCTGGCAAAGCGTGATATAGACCGAACCATTGTCCCGTTTTACTTGCTGTGGGGTGAGCCAATCCTCGACCAACCCCCGCAGATTCATCGGAATGGCCAGTGCCGCGACAAGTAGCGGACCTACGATGGGCAGGCTTCTCAGGAAGAACGAAAAGCCCGTCAGCCGCACCATGGTCGTTGTGGCCAGCGGGCCGACCACCGATTCCATCCGCCCGACGACAAAGCCGTTGCGTTCGATCACCAGCGCCAGGCCAGTTCGGGTCCAGCGCCAGTGGTCCTCTGGGTGAGGATGATAGAGCCATGTTCCGTGAGTCGACAGGACCAACCGACCGCCGGGCCGCAGCACTCGCCGAATTTCGGCAAAATAGATATCCAGTTCCCGCACATGCTCCAGCACCTGAATCGACAGCACGACATCGATCGAGGCGTCGGGCAAGGGCAGAGTGCCATCGGCAGCGATCTGGACGGTGGCACCGTCGTCAAAGTCAGCGCCGAGATATTGCCCACCCGCCGCTTCCACCAGGCTTTGGTAAGGACTGTCGCCGCAACCGAAATCGAGCACGCTTTCGCCGCGCCCGATCACCTCGCCGAGCAATGGTCGGAAGGTCCGCGCCATGCCGCGCAACATCAGCCAGTCAGTATCCCATAATCGTGGGAAAAGCCGCCGCGTCTGGTCATTCACTGCTGGTCAGCCGAAGGCGCAAATGCGGCATCATGCCCGGCGATGATCGACAGCAGAAAACCGCCGAGCGCGGTTTGCACACCCACAGCGCCGAGCGCGCTCGCCACGATCAGCGGCAAGACCGAGTCCAGCGGGGCAAAGCCCCCGGCGGTCCAGCGGATGCCGATGAGGCCCAATGTCGCTGCCGCGCCTGCGATCAGCAACACGCCGATGACCAGCGCATATTCCAGCGTCAGCCAATGGCTCCAGCGCGCGAGCAGCGGCCGCAACTGGCGATAACCGCTGCGCACGCCATAGAAATGCGTCGCCACCGCCATGATCGCGGCGAAATGCCCGACGGTCAGCAAAAAGCCTGCCAGGATTTGCCAGCTGGTGCCGAACGGTGTCGTGCCGTGCAGCCAGTTCAATTCGAACAGCGCGGCCACACCAAAAATCACCGCCGCGGCAAGCATCGCCAGCAGGGCGGGCACCCCGAACACCCAGGTCGGGCTCAGCATCAACAGATAGCGCAGATGCCGCCAGCCATCGCGCCACGGGCGCAGATGCGGGGCGCGATCGCGCAGATCGCGCGCCAGCGTGGCGGGGACCTGATCGATCCGCATTTCGCGCAGGCTGGCCTTGATCACCATTTCGCTGGCGAATTCCATTCCGGATGAAGACAGATCGCAATCGAGAAAGGCCTGCTTGCTGATCGCCCTGATGCCGCAATGGGCATCGTCGATGCCCGAACGGAAAAACAGATTGAGCATCCCGGTCAGCGTCGGATTGCCGATATAGCGGTTTTTCCAGGGCATGGCGCCTGGCGCGATGCCGCCCTGGAAGCGCGAGCCCATGCACAAGTCGGCGCCATCGATCAGCCGACCGATCATCGCCACGCCGTCGCGGAAATCATAGCTGCCATCGGCGTCGCCCATCAGCAGATAGCGCCCAGCCGCCGCCTGGCAGCCGCCGATCAGCGCCGCGCCATAGCCGCGCCGCGCCACCGGCGCGACCCGCGCACCCAGGCTTGTTGCCAGCGCCTGGCTGCCGTCGGTCGAGCCGTTGTCGGCGATCAGCACTTCCCCGGAGAGGCCATAGCGACGCTCGATCTCGGCCAGCGCTGCCAAGGCATTGGCGATGCAATGGGGCAGGCTTTCGTGCTCGTTGAGGCAGGGCATGATCAGCGAGACATCGGGTGCGGCCATGGATGCCGCTCGCGGCTGAGTGCTGCCCTGGCCGGCGTCGGGGCCGAGTATCGCCTGCTTTGCGCTCACCGTATTGTTCCCGATTTGAATTCCTAGAACTCCCTATCCTTCAGAAAGCCAGCTTAACAAGGGCTGTTCCCTGGCCAAACTCGCCATTGGTACGGACGGCGGGACTCGAACCCGCACGAGCTAAGCTCAAGGGATTTTAAGTCCCCTGCGTCTACCATTCCGCCACGTCCGCACGGGTATGGGTGTATTTGGCTGATGCCGGGCTGAGCCAAATCCCACAGACCCTAGTGCGCGCATCTGGCAGAATGGTGGGCCGAGGGC
>JAMFSI010000202.1 GCA_026225215.1 Sphingomonas palustris
CTGATGATCGGCGTGTTCTGCTCGCTCGATCTGGTGCTGTTCTACCTGTTCTTCGAGGGCGGCCTGATCCCGATGTTCCTGATCATCGGGGTCTGGGGCGGCAAGCGGCGCATTTACGCCAGCTTCACGTTCTTCCTCTCCACGCTGACCGGTTCGCTGCTGATGCTGCTCGCCATCATGGCGCTGTACTGGAACGGCACCACCACATACATCACGACCTTGATTCACACTGCCGTGCCGCGATCCCTGCAGACCTGGGCGTGGCTGGCGTTCTTTGCCTCCTTTGCGGTGAAGATGCCGATGTGGCCGGTGCATACCTGGCTGCCGGATGCCCATGTCGAGGCGCCGACCGCCGGCTCGGTGATCCTGGCGGGCGTGCTGCTGAAGATGGGTGGCTATGGCTTCATCCGCTTTTCGCTGCCGATGTTCCCGCAGGCGTCGGCGCATTTCGCGCCGCTGATCTATGCGCTGTCGATGATCGCGATCGTCTACACCAGCCTGGTGGCGCTGGTGCAGAAGGATATGAAAAAGCTGATCGCCTATTCCTCGGTCGCGCATATGGCGATCGTCACGGTCGGGCTGTTCGCTTTCAATCGCCAGGGGCTCGAAGGCTCGATGATCGTGATGCTGAGCCACGGCCTGGTTTCGGGCGCGCTGTTCCTCTGCGTCGGCGTGGTTTACGATCGCCTGCATACCCGCGAAATCGACCGCTACGGCGGCTTGGCGATCAATATGCCGGGCTATGCGGTGATGTTCATGCTGTTCACCATGGCCTCGGTCGGCTTGCCCGGCACCAGTGGTTTTGTCGGTGAATTCCTGTCGCTGCTGGGGATTTACCAGATGTCGAGTTGGGTGGCGCTGATTGCGACCACCGGCATTATTCTGGGCGCGGCTTACATGCTTTATCTCTACCGTCGCGTCGTATTTGGTGACCAGAAAAACGCCGATGCCGCCGCCATGCTCGATCTCAGCCCGCGCGAATGGCTCATGCTGGCCCCGATCGCGGCGGTGGTGATGTGGATGGGGGTCTACCCCGAGAGCTTCATCGCGCCGATCCGGGCGGATATCGCCACGCTCGACGGGCGGTTGGCGCAGGCCAAGCCCAAAAGCGATGCTGCATTGACACCCCCGACGACAGGCACTCCGCAAACGGGCGACAATACGCAGGTGGGGGCACGCTGATGAGCTGGGCACTTTCCTTGCGGCTGATGGCCTCCGAAGATCTGCTGAGCGTTACCGCGTTGGTGATGCTGCTGGTTATCGCCTGGTGTGGCGACAAATCGGCGCGGGCGATGACCTGGCTGGCTGCGGCCGCCATCGTTGGCGCGGCGCTGTTCGTCATCCCGACGCTGAGCGCCGGTGCGATCGGGCCAAACGTCTCGGCGTTCTACGGCCAATACAGCGCCGATGCCTTTGCCAGCTTTGCCAAACTGCTGATCTATGCCGCGGCGATCGCTTCGTTGCTGGTAGCGCCCGCATTTTTCGAGCGCAACGGAGAGATGCGTGCGGAATATCCGCTGCTGGTGGTGCTGGCGGTGGTCGGCATGGGGTTGATGGTCTCGGCCACCAATCTGATCACGCTGTACATCGGCCTCGAGCTTAATTCGCTGGCATCTTATGTACTGGCGAGTTTCCTGCGGAAAGACGATCGTTCGGCCGAGGCCGGCCTCAAATATTTCGTGCTCGGTGCGCTGGCCAGCGGCATCCTGTTGTTCGGCATCAGCCTGGTTTACGGCTTCACCGGCACCACTGACTTCGCGGCGATCCGCGCGGTGCTGCATTCGGGCGGCATTGCGACCGGCGCGCTGTTCGGCATCGTTTTGATGCTGGCCGGGCTGGCATTCAAGATCAGCGCCGTGCCCTTCCATATGTGGACCCCGGACGTTTACGAAGGTGCGCCGACCCCGGTTACTACCTTCTTCGCTACCTCGGCCAAGGTTGCGGCGCTGGCGATGACAATGCGCGTCACCCTCTCGGCCTTCGGCACGCAGGTCCATGCCTGGCAGCAAGTGGTGATCTTCGCCGCGCTGGCCTCGATCGTGGTTGGCGCGCTGGGCGCAATCGGGCAGACGAATATCAAGCGGCTGATGGCCTATTCGTCGATCAACAATGTCGGCTTCATCCTGATCGGGCTGGCCACCGCGACCCCTGCGGGCGCGGCGGCGATGCTGGTCTATATGGCGATCTACATGCCGATGACGGTGGGTGGCTTCGTCGCGGTGCTGATGCTCAAGGATGCCGACGGCAACCAGATCGAGGACATCGCCGATCTTGCCGGGCTATCGCGCTATCGCAAGGTGCTGGCGCTGTGCCTCGCCATGGTGATGTTCGCGCTTGCCGGCATTCCGCCACTGTTCGGCTTCTGGGGCAAATTCGTGGTGTTCCAGGCAGCGGTTTCCGCCGGTATGGTCCCGCTGGCCGCGATCGGTATCGCCGCCAGTGTGATCGGCGCGTTCTATTATCTCAAGATCGTCAAGCTGATGTATTTCGATGAGCCGGCGATGAAGATTGTCGGTCGCAGCGACTGGATTCATCAGGCGATCCTGGCGATCTGCGCGGTCGCGATCTCGCCGCTGGGCTACCTTGCAACCAAATGGTTGGCGGGGCTGAGTTATGCCGCAGCTGCTGCGCTGTTCACCATTGGCTGATCCGGGGGTCTCGCGTAACATTCGGTTTGCCGCGATCCTCCCCCTTTTGGGGGAGGTGGCAGCCCGCCGGGCTGACGGAGGGGGCGAGTTGCAGCGGCTCTCGTTCCATATGAATATTTTGCCCAGCCCGCCCCCTCCGTCTCGCTGCGCGAGCCACCTCCCCCAGCGGGGGAGGATCTTATGTCGAGTGTGATCGAAACAATCGTCGAAACGGGTTCGACCAGTGACGATCTGGCCGCGCGGCTGCATGGCAGCACGGCTGTGCCCGAGGGCCATTGGCTGATCGCGGATCGCCAGACGGCGGGCCGAGGGCGGCTGGGCCGCAATTGGAACGATGGCAGCGGCAATTTCATGGGATCGACGGCGGTGCGGGTCACGGCTGGCGATCCGCCCGCGCCCACGTTGGCGCTAGTCGCCGGGCTGGCGGTGCAGGCGGCGGTCTCGCCCTATATTTCGCCGCCGACGTTGGCGCTGTTGAAATGGCCGAACGATGTACTGGTGAACGGGATCAAGCTCGCCGGGATTTTGCTCGAGCGTCTCGGTGATAGCGTCGTCGTCGGGATCGGCGTCAATCTCGCGCAGGCACCGTCCGTGCCGGAGCGCGAAACCATGGCGCTGTCCCGCTTCGGACCGGCACCCGACCGGGATAGCTTTGCCGAAGCTTTGGCAGGCCGATTCGCCGAGGAACTGCTGCGCTGGCGCAGCTATGGCCTGGCGCCTGTGATTCACCGCTGGCAAGCGGCGGCGCATCCTGAAGGCACGCCGCTCAGCATCAGCCAGGCCGATGGCAGCCTCTTGTCCGGCACTTTCGCGGGTCTGGCCGAGGATGGGGCCTTGCGCTTGGCGCTGGCGGACGGCACGACGCGCAGCATCCACGCGGGCGAAGTGCAGCTGGCGTGAAGCAGGATTAGCACCATGCTGCTCGCCATCGATGTCGGAAATACCAATGTCGTCTTCGCCCTGTTCGATGGGCGCAGGATCAAGGCGCGCTGGCGCATCGCCACCGATCCGCGCCGCACCGGCGACGAATATGCCGTCTGGCTGATGCAATTGCTGACGATTCGCGGGGTGACGCGGCAGGAAATCACCCGGATCATCGTTTCCACCGTGGTGCCGCGCGCACTGCATAATATCGAGATTCTCGCCCAGAATTATTTCGGGGTGGAGCCGCTGATTGCCGGCAAGCCGCCGGTGGGTTATGGGATCGACGTCGATGTCGATCAGCCCAGTTCGCTGGGCTCGGACCGCGCGGTCAATGCCATCGCCGCGCATGCGCGCTATCCCGGCGATCTCATCGTCGTCGATTTCGGCACCGCCACCACGCTCGACGTCATCGATTTCAATGGCGCTTACAAAGGTGGGATTATCGCGCCGGGGATCAACCTGTCGCTCGATGCGTTAGTGGGCAATACCGCCAAGCTGCCGCGTATCGCCATCGAAGCGCCCAAGTCCGCCAGCGTTATCGGCACAAACACCGAGGATCAGATGCTGATCGGCGTGTTCTGGGGCTATATCGCGATGATGGAAGGGCTGATCGTGCGGATGCGCACGCAGATCGGTCGGCCGGCGAAGGTCATTGCCACCGGCGGCCTTGCCGTATTGTTTGATGAACACAGCGGGATTTTCGACGCCGTCGATCCCGATCTTACGCTGGATGGATTAGCGATCCTGGCCGAAAGGGCTGAAGCCAAGTGAATTCGAAAAAACCTGCCCCCGGGCAAACATTGAAGCCGGGCAAGGAACTGCTGTTTTGCGCATTGGGTGGATCGGGCGAGATTGGCATGAACGTCAATCTTTACGGCTGCGACGGTAAGTGGCTGATGGTCGATCTCGGCATGACCTTCGGCGCCAACGAATATCCCGGCACCGAACTGGTTTTCGCCGACCTCCAATTCATCGAGGAGCGCCGCAAAGACCTGCTGGCGGTGGTGCTGACTCATGCCCATGAAGACCATATCGGCGCGGTGCCCTATTTCGCGCAGGATCTGGGTGTGCCGCTTTACGCGACGCCCTTCACCGCCCGGCTGGTGGCGGACAAGCTGGAGGAAGCGAAGATCCGCCGCGAGGTCGATCTTCACGTCGTCGATGATCTCGAAAGCTTCCAGATCGGGCCGTTTACACTGCGCTATGTGCCGCTGGCGCATTCGATCGCCGAGGGCAACGCGCTGGTCATCGACACGCCTTATGGCCGGATCTTCCATACCGGCGACTGGAAGCTCGATGAGGAGCCGCTGGTCGGCGTGCCCACCACCGCCGCCGAACTCACTGCCATTGGTGATGAAGGCGTGCTGGCGATGGTCTGCGATTCGACCAATGTCTTCAATCCCGAGGCATCGGGGTCGGAAGGCGAGGCGGCGCGCGGGCTGATGGCAGAGGTCGAGCGTCACCAGGGCAAGCGGGTAGTGGTGACCACCTTTGCCTCGAATGTGGCCCGATTGCAGACGCTGGGCGAAGTCGCCAGGGCGAGCGGACGTGAATTATGCGTGGCCGGGCGGTCGCTCGATCGTATTATCAAGACCGCCAAGGCGAGTGGCTACCTCAAGAATCTGCCCGAGATCATCGATGTCGAACGGGCGATGGACTTGCCGCGCGGTAAGGTGATGATCGTCGCCACCGGCGGGCAGGGCGAACCGCGCGCGGCGCTGGCGCGGATTGCTGACAAGAATCATCCGGTGAAGCTGGAAGCAGGCGATGTCGTGCTGTTTTCGAGCCGGCAAATTCCCGGCAACGAGGTCGCCATCGGCCGCATCCAGAACCAGCTCGCCGAGCGCGGGATTACCTTGATTACCGATCGCCAGGCGATGATCCATGTCTCTGGCCACCCCGGACGACCGGAACTGGAGACGCTGTACAGCTGGATTCGCCCGCAGATCCTGATGCCGGTGCATGGCGAGATCCGCCATATGCGCGAGCAGGTTGCGCTCGGCAAAGCCTGCGGCATTCCGCAACAGGTGTTCCAGAAGAACGGCGACATGGTGCGGCTGGCGCCCGGCGCGCCCGGCAAATTCGCCGAGGTCGAAAATGGCCGTTTGATCCTCGATGGCGACATCATCTCGCCCGCCGACGGCGAGGCTATCGTGATGCGGCGGCGGTTGGCGCAGAATGGGCTGGTCGTGGTCGCGCTGGGCGAGAAGGGCCGGGTGCGCGTCACGGCGGTGGGCTTGCCGCTGGTCGAAGATTATGATGATTTCATCGCCGAAGCGCAAAGTGATGTCGTCACGGCCCTGGGCAAGCTCAAGGGCGCGGCGGCCAAGGAACGTGACGATGTGATCGAAGCCGCTCGCCTTGCCGCGCGCCGTGCCGCCACCCGCTGGTGTGGCAAGAAGCCGCAAGTCAAAGTGATGCTGCTGGCCGAGGGGGTGTAGCCTGTGCGGTGGACGTCGGTTCTGGCGGTTTATCTGCTGATCTGGTGGCTGGTGATTTTCGCCGTCCTGCCGTTCCGCATTCGTACCCATCGTGAAATGGGCGAACAGCTGGTGCCGGGACAAGTCCACAGCGCGCCCGGCAATTTTCAGCCGTGGCGCGTCGTGGCCTGGACCACGGCGATATCGACGGCGCTGATGGTGCTGTTTTACCTCAATTACGTCCATGGTTGGATTACGGCTCACAGCCTCGTCTGGCTGTTTCCGCTGCCGAACTTCGCGAGTAGCGGATCGTCGCATTGATGGTTTGAAAGCGTGAAGATGCGTTGAAGCCTCGTGCCGCTGATCCAGCGCAAACCCTCCCCCCCCAATGGGCAGGGCAATCGCATATGGCATCTATTCTCGCTACGCCGATTATATCCGCATTATCGATAGGCTTTGGAAGCAAATGGCGTTTCTTCTTACCTCTTGGTTGGGAAAACCGATGGCAACGGCCAGCCAATGAACGTTGCGCTCAATGGATCCCCTAAGTTCACAAACGAAGTGCAACACCAGCTTAAGGTGTTGCCATGGGAGAGAGATACCACCAGCTCTCGTTTGAAGAGCGTTGCACGATTGCCCGGCTTCGCGAAGCCGGGCAATCGTATCGGC
>JAMFSI010000033.1 GCA_026225215.1 Sphingomonas palustris
GCCGGGGGAGCGGGCCGGCACCGACTATTCGAAACGAAGTTTCGGATCAGATGCTTATTCATCACAGACCCAGCGCCTGCATCTTGCCGTAAGCGTTGCGCACGAAGTCCGGGGTGCTGGCCCCGGAGCCGTCACCGTTCAGCGCGAAGGTGGCGCGCAGCGTGTCGGCCATCGACGCCTGCGCCGGTGCGCCAGAGCCGCTGCCGCCATCGGCAAAATTCTGGCTCTGCGCGGCAGTGAATTGCCGGGCGATCGGGCCCATGTTGGGGTCCATGGCCGGCGCGGCGGCAGCGGCGCCGTCGGTGGAGGCCCATTGCGCGGTGGCGCCGCTGCTGTCCTGCATGGCGTTAGTGACGCGAGTTCGCAGCATCGCCATCACCCCGCCCAGTGAGCGCGGTGCACCACTGCCATCATAGAAGATGCCATGATTGGCGGCGGTGGCTTTGGGCAGCAGCGCCGCCGCCGATTGGCTGGGGTCCGTGGTCATCGCCGAGAGAAATTTGGTGGCCCCGTCCGCGCCGAGGAAATGGGCGAGATATAGCTCGCTGGCATCGGGGGTGCGGCCGAGGGCGCTGGTCAGCGCGGTCTGGTTGTCGCCCGCCAATTCCGCGGCCATCATCGCCGAAGCCGAGGGATCGTAGCGCATCGCCATCAGCCGCGAGCGCGCGGCAGGATCGTTCAGCGCGGCCAGCGAGTTGGTGGCATCGGCGTCTCCGCCCAGCGCGCCACCATGCTTTTGCAGCGTGGACAGCCAGGTGCCGGAGGTGAATTGATAGAGCCCGGCCGCGCTGGAGGTACCGGCATGGGCGCCGGGATCAAGACTGGATTCGAGCTTGGCCTGGGCGAGAAGATAGGAGAAATCGACCCCCGTCGCCGAAGCGGCACGGGCAATCGCGGCGCGCACAGCGGGTGCCGAAGTATCGACGCCTGCCAGCGAACTCGCGATATTGGGCGCCATGGTGGCGCCGGTCAGATCTGGCTGGCTCAAGCCTTACTCCCGAAACGACAAAGTGTCGGGATATGGTTAAGCAAGCCTTGTGCCAGATTGACTTTAGTCTGATCCGAAACTTCGTTTCGGATAGTCTGTGCCGTCCCGCTCCCCCTGCCCAACCACCCACAGGGTACCTTAACTGGGGGGTTGGGCAGGGGGAGCGGGACGGCACAGACTGAAATTAGCGCAGCTAATTTCCAATCAGATACTTACCCACGCCCGCCAGTGTAGGCATAAGCCGGCGTCCGCGAGGTTGACGCGCGGTAGACCGCCGAGCCGCCGGTCAGGGCATCGAGCCGGGCCGAAACATTGGCCGCGATCAGATTGCGCAGCTGGCGATTGACTTCATTGAGGCGCCGCGCTGCGTCGAGCAAGCCGCGGCATTCATCGTCGATCGTGTCGGGATCGGTATCCCCTAGCTGGCCGCACAGCGCGCTTTTGTCATAAGTGCAGCCCATGATCCCATTGAGGTCGAGCCCGGCAAGCGCTTGTCTTTCGCTTTGCAGGACGGCAACCATTTGCCGCAGCGTCTCGTTCAGCTGGCTGGCAGGGGTCGCCGGGACGGGGTCGGACGACGCGGGGATCATGGTCGTCAGGCTCATTGGGCTGTCCTCAGCATAAGCCCCGCAGCGATCATGGCGTCGCTGATTTTGGCGGGGACGAGCGGATAAGTGCCGCTCTCGATGGCTTTCTTGATTTGTGTCACTCGCGAATTGTCGATGGGCACTTCGCCGGCATCGAGCGCGGTGCTGGTGACCAGTGCCGCAGCTTGCGGCGATGACGAAGCCGCTGGTGCGGTGGTGGTCGTGGCTGCCGGCTGAGAGGCCGAGCCAGCAACCGATCCGGTATCGACTGCACTGATCGGCTTAACCGATCCGATTTCAATTAGAGGCCCAATTCCAGGGCCGGTTCCGATGTTTGACATGGTGCCGCTCCGAGGTTCTATGAAGCTCAGGACGACGGCTGGCGCTAGGGATTAAGGGTTATTGCGGCGAAATTTTGCCGGGTTGCCGGCAAAATTGTGTTGATGGTGGTTATCTGGTCCGAAACTTCGTTTCGGAA